>JBGTUK010000130.1:0-7483 GCA_041939225.1 Devosia sp. | reverse complement strand
CGAATAGCACTCACGGCATTCGGGCGTGTAGAGCGGGATGACATGGTCGCCCTTCTTCACGCTGGTAACACCGGCACCAACATCCACCACGACGCCGGCCCCCTCGTGCCCAAGGATAGAGGGGAACAGCCCCTCAGGGTCAGCCCCTGAAAGCGTGAAATCATCAGTGTGACAAAGCCCGGTGGCCTTGATCTCGATCAGAACTTCGCCCGCCTTGGGGCCCTCCAGATCCACTTCAACAATCTCAAGCGGCTTTCCTGCGGCAAGGGCGACGGCGGCACGGGTCTTCATAGCTCAACAACTCCAGTCTGATGCGCCGGACCATGCCACGCGCCGCCCTCCGACCGCAACCGCTAGCCACCACCCCCTCCGCCGCCAAGGGACAGCATGACGTTGACTGCGGACGCCAACAGCAGCGTGTTGTAGAGGTGAGAAAAGACCAGATGGACAACAACGCGCCGTCGCATTGCATTGCTGGCGATCTTGACGTCTGACGTCGCAACCGAAGTGCCTACCGTGTAGGAGAAATACATGAAAGCGACAGCGTCTGGTTTCTCGTTGCCTGGGAACTGCAGTCCACCCGCGTTTTCTTGCTTCTCGCCATGCCCTTCTTCCGGAGCCTGGTAGTATTCGTAAGCGTAGTGCAAAGCCCCAAGCGTCTGCACGGTAAACCACCCCAGAATAACAGAGGCAACTCCTAGCGTGACTGCAATCGGGTCGGGTTTGCCACTACTGGCAAGCGCCAGTGTTAGGGACACGACCGAGGCCAGAACGACGAGCGAGACAATAGCGAAAATACCGGCGGCGGGAGTGTCTTCCGCCCGCGCATTCTCTTGTAGATAGTCCGCCGTCAGAATCGGCAATTTGAGAAAAGTCAGCGCCAGAAACACCGCGAACAAGGCGTTGGAGCTGAAACCGATCGCATATTTGGGACCCAGCCACAGAGATAGAGCTAGGACGGCACTCCCCGCGATCAGTCCGGCGTAGGACTGGGCGTGGCGCGGCATGATCCGCCTGCGCAGCAAGGAATGTGACTGGAGGTCATTCATGGCGTTCCTTCCCGGCGCAACCTTGCGGGGCCGCGCCGGATCAACGCCTCTTACCCCGGAATGGCTCCCGGCCCCGGCTGTGCGCCCGGCGGCACCTTGCCCATGATGATCATGCCCAGCACTTCATCCTTGGTCACATCGGAGGTTTTCGCCTGTCCCACGACCTGCCCGTTCTTCATCACCACGACCCGGTCAGCCAGATCGAACACATCGTGGATATCGTGGCTGATCAGGAAAATGCCGATCCCCTCGGTCTTGAGTTGCTTGATCAACTCACCCACCTGCGCGGTTTCCTGCGGCCCCAAGGCGGCCGTAGGCTCGTCCATGATCAGTATGCGTGCATTGAACAGGATCGCCCTGGCGATGGCGACGGACTGGCGCTGGCCGCCTGAAAGTGCCTTCACCGGCTCTTTGAAGCGGCGGAAGTTAGGGTTAAGCCGCCCCATGACTTCTCGCGCCTTGGACTCCATTGCAGCATCGTCCAGCGTTCCGAGCGAAGTGACCATCTCACGGCCAAGGAACAGATTCGCCGCCGCATCGACATTGTCGGCAACAGCGAGCTGCTGGTAGATCGTTTCAATACCATAGGCTTTGGCGTCGCGCGGATTGTTGATCGTCGCCGTCTCGCCATTGATGCGGATTTCGCCCTCGTCGCGCTTGTAGGCGCCTGAGAGAATCTTGATCAGCGTCGACTTGCCCGCACCATTGTGGCCAAGCAGGCCAACCACTTCCCCGCTATGCAGGTCGATAGAGGCGCGATCCACGGCGTGAATGCCGCCGAAGGAGATCGAGATGTCGGTCATTTCGACCAGAGGCTTGCCGGTATCCAGCATAACGCAACTCCTAATGCTTGTTCCGGCGGTAGAGCGTGTCCAGCCACACCGCAAAGACCAGAACCGCGCCAACCACGATGGACTGCAGCGGACTGTCGATCCCCATCAACACCATGCCCGACTGCAGCGACTGCATAACCACGGCACCCAGCAATGCCCCGGCAATCGTGCCCACGCCACCAGCAAGGGATGTGCCCCCGATAACCGCCGCGGCGATGACGTAAAGTTCATCTAGCGTACCCAGGGCATTGGTCGCTGCGTTCAGGCGGGCGGTCGAAATGGCGGCGGCGATGGCGCAGAGCGCGCCCATCAGCATGAAAATCTTGACGGTAACCCAGCGGGTGTTGATGCCGGCCAGTTCCGCCGCCTCAGGGTTACCGCCCATGGCATAAACATAGCGGCCAAAACGCGTGCGGGTCGTCAGAAACGTCATGACCACGCCCACGCCAACGGCGATCAGCACCGGAATGGCAATCCCGTGAGAGATGAACAGCCCACCCTCAGGCACCGGGATTCCATTGGCCTCTGCGAACCGCTCAGCAATGCGTACCGGCCAGGGATAGGCGTTGGCGACCCAGACTGCACCAATGGTCGCGCCGCAGCCGATCACGGCGAGCGAGACTTCGGCCCAGACCGGGCGCTGCGGGAAATTGAACCGCTGGCGCTGGCGTCGACCAAAATATAATCCGATGATGATCGCCGCACAGGCCAAGGCCGCGATCACCCAACTCCAGAGGGCGCCGATCGAACCATCCGGACCGCCCCCCATCAACTGGAAGGTCGAGTCCATCGGCGCGACCGTCCTGCCAGCCGTGACCCACCAGGCTGCTCCGCGCCAGACCAGATATCCGCCCAGCGTAACGATAAAGGCGGGCACGCGCAGATAGGCTATGATCGCCCCCTGCAGCCCACCAATCCCCACGCCGACAGCAAGACCTGTAGCCAGGGACAACACCCAGATCATCGGGTGTCCCAGACCCAATCCAAACTGGGTCGGCAGAATTTGCGTCTGCATCACGCCCATCACCATGCCCACCACGCCCAGTATCGAGCCGACGGACAGGTCGATATTGCGGGTCACGATAACCAGCACCATGCCAGTGACCATCACCGCCACCGAAGCGGTCTGGACCGACAGGTTCCACAGATTGCGCGGGGTTAGAAACAGCCCGCCAGAGAAGAAGTTGAAACCAATCCAGATGATGGCCAGCGCACCGATCATGCCCAGCAGGCGCGTATCGATTTCGGTCGCGATCAGGAACCGCTGCAACGGATTTTGCACCGTCTGGCTCGGATGTGTGGTGCTTGTCATGGCGCGCAGTTCGGCCATCAATATCCCCCATGGAAGAAGCGCTCCGCGAGCCGGCGCGCGGTCTGATCACGCAAGTGCCGCAGCGCGTCACGCCGCGGCACTTGCTGGTCAGTCTAGTACAAGATGACCTCAGTCACACGCAGCGACGGTACCGGCCGCAACACCCTGGCAAACGACGTCCTTGGACACCCAGCCGGCGTCGATCACGACGTTGAGGTTGTCCTGTGTCACAGGCACGGGTGCCAGCAACACTGCATTCATCTCGACGCCGTTCGGGCCATCGGAGAACTTGGTCGCATCTGTCACTTCGTCGAGGGCAGCACCCTCGGCCAGCTCAACAGCAATTTCAGCGGCTTTCTTGCCGAGCTCACGCGCATCCTTCCACACCGACACGGTTTGGGTACCCAGCGCAATGCGATTGAGGGCGGCATGGTCGCCATCCTGCCCGGAAACCGGCACTGAACCAGCAAGCCCCTGTGCACTGAGCGCGGCAATAGCACCACCGGCGGTACCGTCATTTGAGGCGACCACAGCGTCGACCTCGTTGTTATTGGCGGTGAGGAACTGTTCCATGTTCCCCTGGGCGACTTCCGGGTTCCAGTTGTCGGTATAGGCCTCGCCGACGTTGACGATGGCACCGGAGTCGATAGCGTCCTGGAGCACTTCCATCTGACCGGCAAACAGGAAATCGGCGTTCGGATCGGCCGAATTGCCCTTGATGAAGACGTAGTTGCCTTCAGGCTGCACTTCGAACACGCCGCGGGCCTGCATGCGACCCACTTCCTTGTTGTCGAAAGTCAGATAGAAGGCGTCCGGATTCTCGATCAGGCGGTCATAACCGACGACCGGGATACCTTCTGCCACGGCCGCAGCCACGGCGGGGCCAATGGCATCACTATCCTGAGCGAGAACGATCAGCGCATCTGCACCCTGGCTGATCAGGCTTTCGATATCGGTCAGCTGCTTGGAGGCGGACGACTGAGCGTCAGCTGAGATATATTCCGCGCCAGCGGCCTCAAGCGCGGCCTTGATGGCGGCTTCGTCGGTTTTCCAGCGCTCTTCCTGGAAGTTATTCCAGGACACACCAACGACAATCTGGTCCTGCGCGACAGCCGAGCCGAAAAGCACGGTGGACGCCAGCAGAACTGCTGCAAATTTCTTCATATCTGTCCTCCCATGGGCAGATTTGCTGCCCGCAATGCAAGTTGGCGGTTTGACCCCAACCGGGCACCGCCTCCCTGCGCCCTGAGCATTAATTTTACTGCTCGAAAAAAGGTCTCGCATGCACGGCCGCGACATGTCAACGTCATTTTCGGGCCTCGAAGAAATTCGAGAGTTGCGATAAGGCGTGCACAATGCTGTCTTGAATATCGGGGTTGAGGAGAAGGCCGCTTGACGCGAAACGTCAGCGATAGTGATAGCGTCCGGCGGCAAAATCGCGGATTGATCCTGAGTGCGCTGCGCTCGGGCGGCCCCCAGTCGCGCACTGGTTTGGCAGGCGATACGGGTCTTAGCCACGCCAGCGTCACAGCCATCATGCAGGACCTTTTGGCGCAACGGATCGTCGAGGAGCTTACCAGTTCCGAGCGCACCGATGGGCGCATGCGAGGCAGACCGGCGACCCTGGTCGGATTCCATCGCGGGGCCGCATATGTAGCGCTGCTTGAAGTCGACGTGAATCGGCTGCGCGCTTCGCTTGTCGATTATTCCGGTGTGCTGGTGGACCGGATTGAAACGGCCATCTTACCATCGACCTTTGCCCAAACAGCGCCCAGCGAATTTCTTGCCCTACACTTGGAAAGCCTTCGCGAACGCACGCCGCAGGCGGCTCAGACCCTTCGCCGTATCGCGATCAGCGTGCAAGGTATTCTCAACGCAGATGGCAGTGGCCTCAAATGGTCCCCCATTGCCGGTGTGGCCGGATCTTCCTTTGCGCATGATCTTGCAGAGAACTCTGGACTACCGGTCTCACTCTACAAACGCGGCAGGCTGTTGGCCGAGGGCACGCGCTGGCTCGATCCAGCCCTGCACGACTCTAGTGTGGCAACGGTCTTTGTCGGCTCGACGGTCGCGATGGGCCTCAGCCTACACGGGCACATCACCGGTCGAAGCGAAGGCGGCGCCACCGAGTTCGGCCATATGAACCACGTGCCCAATGGCGCCCTTTGCCGTTGCGGCATGCGTGGGTGCATCGAAGCCTATGCGGCCGATTATGGTATCTTGCGTACCAGCTACTCGGTGCCCGAAACAACACCCCCTGCCCCCGCTGTTCCGGCGCAGCAATTCGAAGCACTGATTCAGCGCGCAGAGGCCGGCGACAGAGACGCGACGCATGGCTTCAACTTGGCCGGTCGCGCCATCGGCTATGGCTTGAGCCGCATGTTGGCGATGTTCGACCCGACCCATATCCTGATTGTCGGGCCGGGCGCGCGCGCTTTGGACCTGTTCCGACCCGAAATCGAGGCCGCGCTGTCCTCGTCCCTGGTTTGTAACATCAACGGACTACCCAAAATCCTCGCTCACCCCGACGAGCGCGAACCCATTTTCAGAGGCCTGATGATGAAGACCCTGTCGGCGCTCGACCAGACCGATTTTGCGGCGCTGGAAGCGGGCAGCAGCGTTCAGCGCCGCGCCTGACCCTCCCGGGCGAGACCGACGAACCAAAAGCGTCGGCCCCTGAAGGACCTTGGCTTTCAGAGTTTGAGAAAATCGTGGAGCTGATCCGCAAGGACGACCGGTTCGGCTTCAGCGCCATGCAGCACCAATTCGGCGTTTTCCGGCGGTTCAAAGGGTGAGTCGATGCCGGTGAAATTCTTGATCTCGCCAGCACGGGCCCGTTTGTAGAGTCCCTTGGGATCGCGCGCCTCGCACACCTCCAACGGGGTATCCACATAGACCTCGGTGAAATCGGTATCCCCTGCGATCTCCCGTGCCAGCCGCCGCTCCTTTTCGAAGGGAGAGATGAAGGACACCAGCACGATTAGCCCGGCGTCGGCCATCAGCCGCGCCACTTCGGCAACGCGGCGAATATTTTCGACGCGCGCCGCTTCGGTAAAGCCAAGATCCTTGTTCAGGCCATGCCGGACATTGTCGCCATCCAAAATATAGGCGTGCCGCCCCTCGGCCGTCAGCCGCTTCTCGAGAAGGTTGGCGACCGAGGATTTGCCCGAACCCGAAAGCCCCGTGAACCAGATAATGCGAGGCGATTGCCCCTTCATCTGCGCCCGCACTTCCCGGTTCACATCAAAGGATTGGTAGGTCAGGTTCTGGGCGCGCCGCAGGCCGAAATCGATCGTTCCCGCTCCGAGCGTGGCATTGGAAATCCGGTCGACCAGGATGAATCCGCCAGTCAGCCCATTGCTCGCATAAGGATCGAAAGCAATCGGCTTGTCGGTGTTGAGCGTGACTGTGGCAACCTCATTAAGGTCGATTTTGGTGGCCGCCGTCTGTTCCAGCGTATTCACATTGGTTCGGAACTTGAGATCGGTGATAGTCGCCGGCACCGTCTGCGTGCCAATCTTGAGCAGATAAGAGCGCCCCGGATAGGCCGGCTCCTCGTTCATCCAGACCACCCTGGCCTGAAACTGGTTGGAATACTCCGGCGTCTCACCGGGCCGCGAAAGCACATCGCCGCGCGAGATATCCACTTCGCGATCGAGCACCAGCGTCACCGCCTGCCCGGCGATCGCGCGGTCAAGATCGCCATCCATGGTGACAATGCGGCTGACGACGGCCGGTTTGCGGGAGGCCGCGATCAGCACCTCGTCGCCCACCGCCACGGCCCCCGATGCCACGGTGCCCGAGAAGCCGCGGAAGTCGAGGTTGGGTCGGTTAACCCATTGCACCGGAAAGCGGAACTTCTCAGCAGTGCGGTCCTCGGCAACGTCAATGGCTTCAAGGTAAGGCACCAGGGCCTCGCCCTCATACCAGGGCGTTTTCTCGCTGGGGCGCAGGATATTGTCTCCCCGTAGCGCCGACACCGGAATGGCCGCCAGCGTCTTGAAACCCAGCGGCTCAGCAAAGGCACGATACTCAGCCACGATGCGGTCAAAGGCCTCTTGGTCGTAGTCCACAAGGTCAATCTTGTTGACCACCAGCACCACATGCTTCACCCCGATCAGCGAGAGAATGAAGCTGTGACGCCGGGTCTGGGTGAGCACGCCCTTGCGCGCATCGATCAACACCAGCGCCAGCTCGGCATTGGAGGCGCCCGTCGCCATGTTTCGGGTGTACTGCTCATGGCCCGGCGTGTCGGCCACGATGAATTTGCGCTTGTCGGTCGAGAAGAA
>JBGTUK010000129.1:0-7500 GCA_041939225.1 Devosia sp. | reverse complement strand
GGGATGGGCCGGATCGGCATGGCGGTGGCGAGCCGCGCCCGCGCCTTTGGCCTCAATATCCATTATTATTCACGAAATCGTCGGCCGCCGGCCATCGAACAGCCGCTCGATGCGCGCTATTGGGACGATCTGGACGCCATGCTGGCGGAGGTGGATATCGTGTCGCTGCATACCCCTCTTACGCGCGACACACATCATATCCTGTCTGCCGCGCGGCTCGACCGCATGAAGCCGGGTGCTTATCTGATCAATGTCAGCCGCCCTGAACTGCTCGAAGAGATCGCCTTGATCGAGCGGCTGGAAAGCGGGCGTCTGGCCGGCGCGGCGCTCGATGTGTTCGAGAACCGTCCTGGCATCAATCCACGCCTCCTGGCCCTGGCCGAGGCCAACCGGGTGGTGCTGACCGCCCATATGGCGTCGGCAACCCTGGAAGCGCGGGTGGAGATGGGCGAGGCGGTGATCGTCAATATCCGCACCTTCATGGATGGGCATCAGCCGCCGCACCGGCTGTTGCCCGACGGTCCCCTGCCCCGCGCCGCCAGAGGCTGAGTGTTGCAGCATTTCCGCAATCGGGTGACCAACTAGGCCACTTCGCGGTCATTCGCTTGCGTGGCGGCGAACTGCCCCCTAATCGTCACAAGGTCGACGGCGTAGGGCACGTCCGGGCGACGCGCATGTTTCCGGGTGGCAGGAGTGGCCCGTGCCTTGGACGAATAAAGCGGCATTTCTCGCGGCTGGCCTGACGTTGTTTGCTGCCCCGGCGCTGGGGCAAAATGCGCTGCCCTTCACGCAGGATGCGGGACGCCTGGTGCTTGATGCACTGGGCCAGCGCCTGACCATGCCGTTGCCGGACTGGGTGGCGGCTGACGCTGACCTGGCAGCAATTTCCGAGCGGGTGTCGACCCGGTTTCTCGAAGATGGCGGGCAGGCGCAACTGACGATCTACAAGCGCGGCGAGGGCGAAGCCTTCTGGTCCACCCTTTATGGCGCCCGCATCAGCGAGCAGACCGACATGGACCTGGACGAGTTCCGGTCCCGTGTCGTCAATGTCTATGCTCAATCCTGCGATCCGGACAGCGTGGCACTGTTCCAGCTCGAGCCGGACACGGAAGATGGGTTGCCACCGCTGGGCTATGTGTGCGGTGCCTATCTCGACGTCTTTACCGATTTTGCCGGGCAGGGCGAAGTGATGGTGATGGGGTTTTACAAATCCGCCGCAGGGCTGGGCCTGGTGTTCCAGGAGTGGCGCGGGGCTGCGTTTGACGCCAGCACGCCAGCGAGTTGGCCAGTGCCCGCCGAAACGGTGGAAGCGCGGATGGCCCAGTTCAAGTCTGACGTCACATTGACGCTTCTGGATTGACGGCGCCCCCGGGAGAGCCTAAGCCGCTTGCCCATGAAAAAAGACCACAAACCCGCTGGCCCGAGCCAGCGCATGCTGCGCGTTGGGGAACTGGTGCGCCATGCCCTGTCGGCGCTGTTTGCCCGCGGTGACATCGAGGACGAGGCGCTTGCCGGAGCGGTCGTGACCGTGCCCGAAGTGCGCATGACCCCTGACCTCAAGATTGCCAATGCCTATGTGATGCCATTGGGCGGCATGCATGCCGAGGAAATCGTGGCGGCGCTCAACCGGCACCGCAAGTTCATCCGTGGCCGCGTTGCCCCGCAGATCGACCTCAAATACGCCCCGGAAATCCGTTTCTTCGTGGATGAAACCTTCGAGGAAGCCGGCCGGATCGATGCCCTGCTACGCTCGGACCGGGTCAAGCGCGACCTCGACAGCGATAGCGACGACAGCCAAGAAGACTGAGTTTGAACCAGCCAAGATCAAAAAAGCGCGCCATTTCCGGATGGGTCGTGCTCGACAAGCCATATGACTTCACCTCCACCCAGGCAGTGGGCAAGGTGCGCTGGCTGCTCAGCGCCGCCAAGGCGGGCCATGCCGGCACCCTCGACCCACTGGCCACCGGCATATTGCCAATAGCACTGGGCGAAGCCACCAAGGCGGTGCCGCAGGTGCAGGACGGCATCAAGGTTTATCGATTCACCATTGGCTGGGGCAAAGCGACCACCACTGACGACACCGAGGGCGAGGTGGTTGCCACCTCCGATGTGCGGCCCGAACAGGGCGCGCTTGAGGCCGTGCTGCCGCGCTTTACCGGGACCATCATGCAGCGGCCACCGGCTTTTTCGGCCATCAAGGTGGACGGCGAGCGCGCCTATGACCTGGCGCGGGCCGGCGAAACAGTCGAACTGGCCGAACGCCCCATCGATATCGACGCGATCGAGCTGATCTCGCACAGCCCCGAAGAAAGCGTGCTGGAGGTCACCTGCGGCAAGGGTACCTATGTGCGGGCGCTGGCGCGCGACATTGCCGAGGCGCTGGGCACGGTGGGCCATGTGACCAAGCTGCACCGCGCTGCGGTCGGCCCGTTTACCGATGACGACGCGGTGAGCATCGAAGAACTCGAAGCCGTCGAGGCCGGAGAGGCGCGCGATGGGTTGCTGCTGCCCGTTTCAGCAGGTCTTGAGGACATCGAGGAAATCCGGCTCGATGCCGGGCAGGCCAAGGCGGTGAGCCATGGCAATGCCGTGCTGCTGACCGGGGCTAATGCACCGGTGTCGGTGGACGAGTGCTGGGTGAGCTTCAAGGGCAAGGTGCTGGCCACCGGCCATGTGGAATTCGGCCAGTTCAAGCCGGGCCGGGTGTTCAATCTTTAGGGCGTAGCTGCCCCGCCATGGCGACGGTCAGCGCCAGCAGTGGGATAAGCATGGCGAATGCCATGCGCACGCCAAAGCCCTCTGCGACACTGCCAATGAGAACCGGCGCACCCAGATTGACCAACTGAAAGATCAGCGTTGTTGCCGCCACGTTCTGGCTGGCCGGACGGTCGCCCAGGCGCGCCGCCGCTGACAGCATCAGCGGGAAGAGCACGCAGATGCCGATGCCCACCGCCAAGAACCCGGCGAGGGCGGCATAGGCATTGGGGGCTAGGACAATGGCCAGCATGCCCATAACGGCCAATGCCGAGAGGCTGCGCGCCACACGCACTGGCCCATAGCGGTCGATGAAGCGGTCGGCGACCAGCCGCCCGCCGGCCATGGAAAAGAGCAGCGCCGGAAGGGCCAGAGACTCGATAAAGGGCGCGACATCGAAGGCATCGCGCAGATAGATAATCGACCACGCCCGCGAGGCCCCTTCGGTCAATCCGGCGCCCAGGCCGAAGGCCACCAGGCCCATGGTGGCCCAGGTCGGCCAGGCAAGCCTTTTCACCGCGCCGCCAGCATGGGCGCGTGGGGGCATGGTGGGCATGGGCAGAACCACAAAGACAATCAGCCCGATCAGCACCGGCGCCAGCGCCCAGAGGTGAATGGCCGGGATAACATGCAGGCCGCGCAGTGTGGCACCTAGCAATGAGGTCAGCAGAAAACCAACGCTCCAGGCGCCGTGACAGGTATTCATCACCCGCGCCGAGGTGGCCGCCTCGACCCGGTCGGCCTCGACATTCATGGCGATGTTGGTCAGCGAAAAGCCGACGCCATTGAGAGCCAGCAGCACGAACAGGGCAATCGGGTTGAGCAGCACGGTGGCGAGGGCAGCGGTGATGACCACAATTGGCAGAAGCCACAGGATCATGCGGCGCGGCCCGAAGCGTTCGACGATGGCGCTGGAGAACAGGAACATTGAGAGCGCACCCAACGGCTGCCCGATCAGCACCAGACCAAGCTGGCCTTCGGTGAGGCCGATCAGTTCCTGCAGGTCCGGGATGCGGGTATGGATGGCGCCGGCGGCCAGGGCGTGGGTGAAGAAGAGCGCAATAATGCGCCAGTGGGTAGAAAACATTGTGCGTCAATAGTTTGGAATGGCGCCAAAGGGAAGGCTCAGGCGATCGGCCCGGGGTCCATCAGGGCATGGATACGGTCGGCGCCCATGCGGGCGAGCTTGAGCATCAGCGCTTTGCGGCGGGCGGGGGCGAGCGGAGTGTCGGGGCTGTCGCGCAGGATGGCGCCGTCATGGCCGTCGGCAACGATCAGACCTTCCGTTTCTGGAAATATCTCGCCGTCCAATTCGGGCGGCTTGGCGAAAAAGAAGCGGTCGGAAAATTCGCGATATTCGGGCCATTTGCGGTCGACCTGAAAATCGATCAGGCTCGACTTGATCTCGATGATCCAGATCTCGCCCTTGGGGCCGACCGCCAGCACATCGGCGCGGCGGCCATTGGCCAGCGGCACTTCGGCGTAGCAGGCCATGTCATGCCGCTCGCGCAACATGCGCATGACCCCGCGCTGGACGCGCAGCGCGGTGGCCGATTGGCGCAGATCGACGATTGGCGGCAGGTCAGCCATTGGGTCCGATCGGTTCGGGCGGCATGTGCAGAGGAGTTTCCACTTTTTTGGTGCCCAGCGCAAAGCTGGAGGCCCAAAGCCCGGCCAGCAGCAGAGGCAGGCAGACCAGATAGGAAGAACGAATATTGATCCACTCGGCCACGAAACCGAGCAACGGCGGGGCGAGGAAGAACACCACGACGCTGACCTGACCGATGGCCGCGACATTGACGGCAGCGGGCCGGTCAGTGCGCTGCGCCGCAGCCGAGACGGCCAATGGATAGACTGCCGAACAGCCCGCACCCATGAGGGCAAAACCGACCAGAGCCCATGCGGGGCCCGGCGCAATACCAACCAATAGGGCGCCGAGGCTGGCGGAGCCGAACATGAACATGGCCACATTGCGCGGCCCGAACCGGGTGACGAACGGATCGGCGGTGAGCCGCAGCAGGGCCATGAAGAAGGCAAACAGGGTCAGGCTCATGCCGCCCACAATAGGTTCGACGGCAAACACATCGCGCATATAGATAGCCGACCAGTCGATGCCGGCGCCTTCCACGAGAAAAGCCGCAAAACCGATGAGGCAGAGCGGCAGCAAGCCCAGATTGGGGAAGGCAAAACGGTGCCCGGCCGCTTCTGTCTGGCTGCGCGCAGTCCTGGGCGCATTGGTGGCGCCGTAAATCAGATAGCCGCCGACCAGCACGACAATGGTGGCGACGAGGGCCAGATGCAGCCCGGCGGACAGGCCCGACTGGCGGATCATGGCGCCGAACAGGGCGGTGATAAAGAAACCGACGCTCCAGAAACCGTGCGCACGGTTCATGTAGCGTTTGCCGGTTTGTGTCTCGAGCCGGTCGATTTCGACATTGAGGTTGATCTCAAGGGCCCCAACCAGCAACCCGACCGCAAGCAGAACGACGAACACCGCGGGCGCGGCCGGGAGCCAGGGAATGATGGCAAACAGAATGGCCGGGCCCAGCGTGGAGATAAAGGCGGTGGTGCGGAAACCCAGCTTCTCGACCAGCGGCGCGCCGGCGGTCAAGGAGATCAGCGAACCGATGGCCATGCCGATCATGGTCAGACCCAACTGGCCCTCGCTGACACCGAGATGGGTCTGCAGTTCGGGCAGGCGGGACATCAGCGCGCCGGTGGCGGCGGCGAAGAAGAAAAAGCAGGCGTAGATACGGTGCTGGGGCGCGATGATCACGGCGTCACCGCGCGGATGACCGGGCGCGGCGCCAGCACATGAGCGGTGAACAGCCCCAGCAGCACCAGTGGAAAGCCGACGCCAAAGGTCCACTGAATGCCGAAATGTTCGGCGACGAAACCCAATAGCGGCGGGCCGAGCAGAAAGGCAGTGAAGGAGAACTGGGCTAAAGCGGCGACATTGATGGCAGCCGGCCGGTCGGTCTGTTGCGCAGCGGCCGACATGGCCAGGGGGAACAGGGCGCTTGAGCCGAAACCGATCATGGCGAACCCGCAATAGGCGAGCAGCGCCGAAGGGGCCAGGAACGCCAGCACTACGCCGCCGCCCAGAATGGTCAGCAGCACGCGGGCGACGGTGACCGGCCCGAAACGATCGACAAAGCCATCGGCGAAGAAGCGGGCAAAGGCCTGAGAGCCGGCCACCACGGCCACGGCAATACCGGCCCAGAAGGGCGTGGCGTCAAAAATATTGCGCATATAGATGGCTGACCAGTCGATGCCGGCGCCTTCCATCAGCATGGCCGAGAGGCACACCGCGACCAGCGCCATGATGGTGGCGGTGGGCCGGGCCAGGCGCGGGGTTTCATCGGTGCTGGAACCGGCGCGATGGGCGGCAGGCTGGAACTGGCCCAGCACGACAAGCGTGGCAAACAGCACCACCGGGATCATGATCATCAGATGCCATTGCGGCGCCAGGCCGGTGCGGGCGATGAATGAGCCGACAATGCCGGCCGAAAAGAAGCCCAAGCTCCAAAAGGCATGGGCGCGGCTCATGATGCGGCGCCCAATGGCGTGTTCGACCCGGTCGGCCTCGATATTGATGATGATTTCGATGCAGCCAATGGTCAGTCCCACCGGCAGCAAGAGCAGGAAGAAGACCAGCGGATTAGCCGCCCAGACGGCAGCAGCGAAGAACACTGCGAGCAACGGAATGGCGACGATTAGGACGCGCCGATAGCCGAAAGCCTCGATGAAGCGGCCGGCAAAGGTCAGCGAAATCAGCGTGCCGACGGCCGAGCCGATCAGCGCCAGCCCAAGCTGGCCTTCGCCCACGCCCATGGCTTCCTGGATCTCAGGCAGGCGCGGAAACATGGAGCCCATGCAGAACGAATAAATGAAGAAGGCCCCGAAGACCTTGATCTGGGGCGGCAAGACGAGGCCGAATCGCATTTTGGTAAAGTGCTCAGGGAAGGTGTTCGCGCGAACGCTAGGCCATTTCCTTGTCGCTGAGAATAGGGGCCCCTCAGTTGTAGAACGGTTTATTGCAACGTTTGCATTCCGGTCACACTGGCTCAGGCGCAAAATGATCGTCACGCACCACATTGATGCCACTGACCAGGTTGCGGACGATCTCAAGGCGGCGGAATTGGCCGGATCCGCGGCTATTGCCGTTCCGCTTTTCGAGGCCCGGCCGGCCGCGCCTGTCAGGACCGAAGTAGCGCGGGGTTTCGTAGTAGACCAGGTTCTGCCCAATCTGCCGTGTCATCCGCTCAAGCACACGCTTGCGGGAAAAGGGCATGGTGATGACATCGTCAAAACCCATATTGATGCAGCCGCTAATGGCCTCGACCGAGGGGCTTTCGGCAAAATAGATCAGCGGCGAAAATCGCAGACGCCTTGTGGTGCTGAAGCGGACAGCCTCGGCGATACCACGCAAGCTTTCGAGATGGTCGGTAGCGGCGAACAGAAAGAAGCAGATGGGCGTGGTCTGGGTTTGCCGCTCGGCCTGAGCCATGGTCGAAAACGGGCTCACCCCGGCAAAGCCGAGCCCTTTCGCCAGGTCGAGAAGGGCCGAACTGGGACCATCTTCAGGCCCGACAACATAGGCGTATGCGCGCATGGCATCGCTTTCAAATATTTCCTGCGTCCGGCGCGAATATTAATCCAAAGCTGCTAACATACCGCTAATGCGCAATATTTTCTCACAGCTTTGGCTAGTAACGCGCTCGCCGCGAAACAGGGGGCCCTGTT
>JBGTUK010000128.1:0-7515 GCA_041939225.1 Devosia sp. | reverse complement strand
CTGTTGGCGCTGCTGCTGGACCTGAAATGGCGCGGTCTGCTGCCAGTGGAGCTCTTGGCCTGCAATCTCGATCAGGGGCAGCCCAATTTTCCCAAGCACATCCTGCCCGAATTCCTGACCGGGCTGGGGTTGGAACACCGCATCGAATACCAGGACACCTATTCCATCGTTACCGACAAGCTGCCGCAGGGCGCGACCTATTGTTCGCTTTGCTCGCGCTTGCGGCGCGGCAATCTTTACCGCATCGCGCGGGAGGAGGGGTGCACGGCGCTGGTCCTCGGCCACCACCGCGACGATAGCCTCGAAACCTTTTTCATGAACCTGTTCCACGGCGGCAAGCTGGCGGCCATGCCCCCCAAGCTGGTCAATGACGAGGGCGATCTCGAAGTGCTGCGCCCGCTGATCTATTGCGCTGAGGAGGACCTGCAGAGGTTTTCCGACGCCATGCAGTTCCCCATTATCCCCTGCGATCTCTGCGGCTCGCAGGACGGCTTGCAGCGCAATGTCACCAAAGCCATGCTCAATGACATGGAGAAGGCCATGCCCGGCCGCAAGGATGTGATGATCCGTGCGCTGGGCAACATCAATCCAAGCCATATGCTAGACCCCCGCCTGTTCGATTTCGCAGGCCTTTCCATCCAGCCCAAGGACGTCTGACACCATGAATGTTGATCGCCTCGCCGCCATCCTGAAACAGGCTGCACAGGAGGAGATCATGCCGCGCTTCCGGCGGCTCGATGAAGGAACGGTGCAGACCAAATCGGGCGCCTTCGACCTGGTCACCGAAGCCGATGTGGGTGCCGAAAAGGTCATCACTGCCGCCATCAATGCCCATCGCCCCGATGTGCTGGTGATCGGCGAGGAGGCCGTGGCAGCCAATCCGAAACTGCTCGATACCGACCTCGAGGATCGCATCGTGATTTACGTCGATCCCGTTGATGGAACTGCTAATTTCGCTGGCGGCCTGCCGCTGTTCGCGGTCATGGCGGCTGTCGTGCAGAATGGCGAGCCAGTGGCCGGCGTCATCTATGACCCCGTGGGCGATGACGTACTGATGGCCGAAAAGGGCTGCGGCGCGTTCCAGGTTTTCCCCGATGGCCGCACCATCCGCCAGAAATTCGCCGACCCGGTTCCGCTTGGCGAGATGGGCGGGTTGGCGTCCACCATGTTCCTGCCGATGGAGCAGCGCACAACGGTCATGGCCAATCTGGCCAAGGTCAAGATGCTGGCCAATTACCGCTGCGCCGGCCACGAGTATCGCTACGCCGCCGGCGGCAATGTGCATTTCATGATGTATGCCAAGCTCATGCCCTGGGACCATGTCGGTGGTGCGCTGATCATGCGCGAGGCCGGCGCCCATGTCGCCAAGTTCGACGGCACGCCCTACCACCCCTCCGATTTGTCAGGCGGTCTGCTCGTCGCATCGGACGAGGAAAGCTGGGATGTGCTGCGGCGCGAAGTTTTTGCTATCTAGGGCGCATGGGGCCAAGGCGTGGGGATTGGACACCCACGTCTACACCGACCATTCTACGCAGAACGGGGACTTCCAGCGCTGGAAGTCCCCGTCTGTTTGAACACTCTGCCGAGGATAGGGCGTCAGTGCGCTTCCACCACCGGCTCAGCCCTGGTGTCGGCATATTGCTCACCAACGCCGAAGAGGCGGCCCTTTTCGGCGATAAGGATGAACACCAGCGACATGATGCCCATGGTGAAATACCCCGCGGCGGCCGGGACGGTGGTGCCGTCGAACAACTGGCCGATATAGCCACCGATAAGTGCACCACCAACGGTCTGGATGAAGCCGAACACCGAGGCGGCGGTGCCGGCCACGGCGCCCAACGGCTCCATGGAGAGCGAATTCATGTTCGAGGCCGACCAGCCGAACGAGAACATGATGATGCACAGTAGGCTAAAGAACAGCCAGAGAGGGAGGAAACCGCTCATGGCGAAGGCCAGCCAGATGCCCGACACCACGGTGAAGGTCAGCATGGCCCCGTGCGAGAGACGCCGCATGCCCACGCGTCGGACGACCTTGGAATTGGTGAACGAGGATATCGCCATCAGCCCCGCCACCAGGGCGAAGGCAACCGGGAAATAGACCCCGAGCCCGTAGATATCGACGTAGATCTGCTGGGATGAACTGATGAAGCCGAACAGCGCACCGAACAGGAACATGCCGGCCAGGCCATAGGAAATCGCGACGCGATTGGTGAAGACGATGTGAAAGCCTTCCGTCACGCCCTTGAGGCTGAGCGGGCGGCGCTTGTCGAGCGGCAGGGTTTCGGGCAGGCGGGCAAAGGTCCAGAGCCAGAACACCAGCGCCAGCCCGCCCATGAACAGGAAGATGGTCTGCCATGGTCCGGTCAGCAGCAGCACCTGGCCAATGCTCGGTGCGATCACCGGGATGGCCATAAACACCATGAAGACCAGCGACATCACTTCGGCCATTTCGCGGCCAGAATACCGGTCGCGCACCACGGCGGTGGTGATCACGCGCACGCTGGCCGCACCCAGTCCCTGGATGAAACGCAGGACCAGCAACATGGTGAAGCTGGGCGCAAAGGCAGCAATGATCACGGCGACGATATAGACGCCAATGCCGGCCAAAAGCGGCGCGCGGCGTCCAAACCGGTCGGTCAGCGGTCCGAAGGCGAGTTGGGCGACGCCCATCCCTATCATATAGGCGGTGATGACGAACTGGCGCTCGTTCTCATGGCTGACGCCCAGCGCCTCGCCCATATAGGGCAGCGCAGGCAGCATGACGTCGATGGCGAGGGCATTTAGCGCCATGAGCGCGGCCATAAGGGCAATGAATTCTGGGCGGGAAAGGACCCGCGTGTAATGATCAGACATGATTGAAACTCGTCAAAGCCGGAGGGAAACGGCCGAAGGAATGGTGCGGACCATGAACCCGTTAGTCCAGTTTGGCAAGCCTTCAATCGGCAAGAGCCGATGGATGGCTACGCCGGTTTCAGGCCAAAATTGGTGGCGCTACGTTCGTTAATAGGGATGTGGATGGCAGCCGAGCCAAGGCCGAGCAGAATGCCCAGATACCACACCAGATCATAGGCGCCGGTCTGGTCATAGACCACGCCGCCCAGCCAGACGCCGACAAAAGACCCGATCTGATGGCTCAAAAAGGCGATCCCATAGAGCATGCCCATATAGCGCGGGCCGAAGAACAGGGACACCAGCCCTGCAGTCAACGGTACCGTAGACAGCCAGAGCAGACCCATGCCGGCGGCAAAGGCATAGGCCGTAATCTCGCTCACAGGGATGAGCAGAAATGCGGCAATCAGCAACGCCCGCAGAAAGTAGATGCTGGCGAGCAGCATCTGCTTGGGCAGGCGGCTACCCAGCCAGCCTGAGAGCAGCGAGCCGACGATATTGAACAGGCCGATCACCGCAATGGTCCAACTGCCAACCGCGGGCGACAGGCCGCATTGCACCAGATAGGCCGGCATGTGCACATTGATGAAAGCCAGGTGGAAGCCGCAGACAAAAAATCCGATAACCAGCAGCCGGTAAGAGCCATGGCCCCAGGCGCGAGACAGCGCTTGCATGAAAGGCAAATCAGCCTCGCCCGGTACGGACTCGGTGCGGCCGCGCAGGGCTGCCGACAGTGGGATGACCAGCAGCAGGATCAGCGCGATCCAGACGAGCGCCATTTGCCAGCCAAACGCCGAGATAAAACCCTGGCCGAGCGGCGCGAAGATGAATTGGCCGGCCGAGGAGGCCGCCGTGGCGACGCCGAAGACGAAGCTGCGCTTTTCCGCCGGCACCACCCGTCCGAAGGCGGCCATGACGACGCCGAACGAAGCGATGGCAATGCCGACACCGGTGACCACGCCCGCCGTCAGGGTGATGGTCAGCGTGTCGGGCGAAAAGGCCATGCCGAGCACGCCCATGGCATAAACGAGCCCGCCCACCGCCAGCACGCGGCCGCTCCCATACTTGTCGGCCATGCCGCCGGCAAAGGGCTGGGCAATGCCCCAGACCAGGTTCTGCACGGCCATGGCCATGCCCCATTGCTCGCGGCTGAGGCCCAGGTCTTCGGTCACCGGCAGGGTGAACAGGCCGAACGAGCCGCGCGTGCCAAAGCCGATGGCGGCGATAATGCAGCCTGCAACAATCACAAGCGGCAGGGGAACGGCGGGGCGCGCGGCGGTGACGGTCATGGCGGGAGTCTCAGATAGAACGTTCCGCCAATCTACGCCCGGCCTGTTATCACGCAAAGCGATAATAGCTGATGGGTATGATCAGAATTGGTGATGGGCGTACCGATGCCCTGAGCACTTTCATGCCTGTGAGCTTGTGGTGACGCTCAAAAGCGCAAAAGGCCCAGTCAGGTAAGACCGGGCCTTCCGAAACTGATTCCGCGAAAAATGCGATCAGGCGCTCTGCTTGACCTCAAGACCGGCCTGCTGGAAATGGGTCTGCAACTCGCCGGACTGGAACATCTCACGCACGATGTCCGCACCGCCGACAAATTCGCCCTTCACGTAGAGTTGGGGGATAGTCGGCCAGTTGGTATAGGCCTTGATGCCTTCGCGCAGTTCGTCGCTTTCAAGCACGTTGGCGCTGGAATAATCGACGCCGAGATAGTTCAGGATCTGCACAACCTGCCCGGAAAAGCCGCATTGCGGAAAGTCCGGCGAGCCCTTCATAAACAGGAATACGTCGTTGTTCTTCACCTTGTCGTCGATGAAGGCGTTGATGTCGGTCATGGGAGGAGCCTTTCGAAAAGTCCGGGTTCAAGGGCCGGTTAAAGCTGGCTTTTAAATAGGGCAGGCGGGCTTTGCTGTCGAGTGGGCGCGCCCCGGCTGGAGACGCGCTTTCACCCAAGGGTGATCGAAGAACTGCTTGTTGGTGTCAAACAGCACCGCATCCCAGCCACAGGAACGGGCGACGTCAATGACCTTCTGGGTATCGTCGAAGAACAGCGGCGGTTCGTCAAAGCGGCCCATGCGGTCATTGGCGAAGGAGAAAAATCCCTTGTGCGCCTTGGTCATGCCAATGCGCGCCGAGTAGAAAATGTCCTCGAACAAATCGCCAAACCCTAGTGTCTGCCAAAGCCATTGGGCTCGCATGTGATCCTGGTTTGTAGCGATGTAAAATCGAACATCGTCACGGGCCTTAAGCACCCGGATAGCATCGACCAGCTCAGAGTTCACCTTGCTGTCGTTGGCGAGCCAATATTGGGCAAATGCCAAGGGAGAGCCAGCATATCCAAGGCCGGGGAGTCGCTTGTCCAGCGCTTCGATCAGCGCCATTTCACCTATGATCACCTTCTTGATAAAGATGTCGAAAATGAACTCTTCACGAAAACGGACTGGATCGACACCCAGGTCGGCAAGCAAGCTCTCGTCCCACCGGCGCTGCCGTTCCGGCCGTGCGTGATAGCCATGTACCAGCACGCCATCGACGTCGAAGACGACAGCACGGGTCACTTGCGTTTCACCGGAGCGGCCCCCAGGCCATTCAAGACCTCGCCTGGAATGCCGAGATCGGCAATGACTTCGGTGTGGCGGCGAAAGCCGATCAGTTCGCGCTGCACAAAATAGCCCCAGACGGCCTCGCGCGCTTCGGCCAGCCAGTGCTCGCGCTCCGCGCCCGCTTTCAAAGCCGCAACGGCCTCGATGACTCGCCGTTCGGCCGCGCTCAGCGAACTGGCGCGTTCTGCCTGAATTTCGTGGTCGATGGCTGCAGTGCCGGCCTCGGGCCGCACCATGCGGATCAGGTCGAGCGAGTCGCGCAGCCCCGACACGCGGTCAGTCCGGGACGCTGGTCTGCAAGGCGAGGGCGTGCAAGGCGCCGCCCATGTCACCCTGCAGGCTGTCATAGACCATTTTGTGTTGCTGCACGCGGGTCTTGCCTCGGAACTGTTCGGATTTTACCGATGCGGCCCAATGGTCGCCATCGCCGGCAAGGTCGCGAATCTCAATTTCGGCATCGGGCAGGGCAGCCTTGATGCGGCGCTCGATTTCGCTTGCGTCCATGGCCATGTGCACTCTCCCGCTGGTGTGACTGCGGCGCGGTTGGTGCCGACGCCGATGTCATTGATATGGCATGCACCAAGACCGGCTTCAACCGGTCCTATTGCGCCGGAGCCGTCTCTTCTACAGGCGCCACCTCGGCCCCGATGCAGCATTCGGCGTCCGAACGCGTGGCGAAGTTGGCAATGATGAAGTCGACGATGGGCCGGGCCTGTTCCGCTTCGGCTGTGGCATAGAGGCAATCGAGCACATAGCCCCGGCCATTGGAGACCGTTTCGGTGTGTACGACAGTCAATGGCACGCCCATGCTCGATTCTGGGCTTGAGCCGTCATAGATCAGCGCCGTGGCGTCCTGATAGGGTGTGGTGCCTTTGTTGCCCAAGGCAAAGCCGGGCATGATTTCGGACCAGGACGCCGCGACTTCGGCATCGTCCAGCGCACCCAGCGCTGCCTCGGCGGTCCAGCCGGTGTCCTCGACCGGCACAACTGTCAGGTCGCATTGCAGCGGCGCTGCGGGATGGTTGATGGTCAGCGGGTCGGCGCCACCACCGCTGGCCACCATGATATCGGGGAAGATCACCGTATAGGGCAGGATGGGCAGAATGGAGCGCGTAACGTTGACGCTCTGCGCTGCGGACAGGCTCGGAGCAAGGACAAGGCCCAGGGTTGCAAGTGCCGCCACCGTCAAGTGTTTCATCGTCTGCTCCTGCTGTTCGCCTGCGCCTGTGTGAGCAAAGCACTCCAAACAAAGGCGATGATATGGCGGACCCGCCTAAAGGCTGGGTTCACCCTCCATGAAGCTGGGGAACCAGCTTTCATGCGCGTCCTTAAGGGTTGCCACCGAAACCGGCTTGGCCCCGCCCAGGTTTAGCGTCGTGCCGCCGGTGCTGCCGATCCAGGGGGCAAAGATGCCTTGTGCCTCGGCCTCTTTCCAAAGGGCCGCGACCTCGGGTCCCTGCGGGTCGAGATTAAGGGTCACAAGGTAACGGCCCTGATCCTCGCCAAAGAAGGTCAGGATCGGATCATTGCCTTCGACATCGGTCACGGTCGCGCCCATGTCACCGGCTATTGCCATTTCGGCCAGGGCCACGCCCAGACCGCCATCGGAAAGGTCGTGGCAGGCGGTGACGACGCCCGAGCGGATCAGCTTGCGCACGAAATCGCCAGTCTTCTTTTCCGCTGCAAGATCGACATGCGGGGCATCGCCATCGCGGCGGTCGAACAGGTCGCGCAGATAGATCGACTGTCCCAGATGGGTGCCGCGCTCGGCCGGTCCACCGATCAGCAGGATCGGCTGGTTCTCGGCAACGAAGCCGATGCCGACGCTCTGCTCCCATTCGGGTAACAAGCCGACGCCGCCGATGGTCGGGGTGGGCAGGATGCCGCGGCCATTGGTTTCGTTGTAGAGCGAGACATTGCCCGAGACGATCGGGAATTCCAGCACCCGGCAGGCTTCGCCGATGCCTTCAATGGCCTTGACGAGCTGGCCCATGATTTCGGGGCGCTCGGGATTGCCGAA
>JBGTUK010000127.1:0-7527 GCA_041939225.1 Devosia sp. | reverse complement strand
GGCGCGGGCTTTGTATGAAAAAGGCTATGTAGAAAAAGTCGTCGGATCGTCGATCTGCTGGATCAGCGGTGCGGCGCTCACTGGCGATTGGGCGTTGGGGACGCAAAATGTGGTCCTGTTCGGGATCAACCTGTTCGGCGTCTACCGCTATCTGATACGAAAGAAGGGTGTCTGATCTTCTTTGGCCGCTCGCGCTTGCCGCCCTGGGCGCGATGATCGAGGAAGGTCCGCGTAGCGACCTTTCCATTCTCAATGCCCGGCTGGACGATGTGTCCACCACCGTGGGCAAGCTGGCCGAACTGCAGGCCCAGCAGATGGAACGGGAAATTGCCCGCGACCAGCGCCGCAACGCTCAGACCGACCCAACTGAAGTGCTGGCGCCAACCATGCGCTCCATCGAAGACGGGGTGCGCAATGTCTATGACCGGATCGATGCGATCGAACAGACGGTTTCGCTGTCCTCGGCTGATTTTGAGAAGCTGACCAGCGAAATGGCCGCCTTTACCAAGGCGATGCACACCAAGGGCGACACACCCGGCGCCCTGGCCGAAAGGCTCGATGCCGTGGTGTCACGCCTGGACGGGATCGATGTTGGCAATGCGCAGGTGGACGCACTAAGGGCAGATATGACTGCCCTGCGCGAAGCCGTGATGAGCGGTATGGAGCCTCGCTTTGCCCGGCTGGAAGACAAGATTGAACTGCTGAGTGACCGCATAGTGCCGGTCGACACCAAGACGGTCGAAGACCAGCTCAAGCTACTTATGAGCCGCATGGATGATGCCGGCGCGCAGCTTGATGCTCTGGCCCGGCAGCAGGATACGGTCGAGCCTCCCGATTTTGAAGCGCTGGCGACCATGGTGGCGGAGCGCACCAGCGATGCGGTGAGCCGCAAGGCACCGGCACCGGTGGCGATGTTCGGGCCGGATAGCCTGAAAAGCATCGAGGATCGGATCACCGGGCTGATCAAGACGGCCGGAAAGACACCCGATTACGAACAATTGGCAGATCTGGTCGCGGCACGTGCTACCGAAGCCATGAGCAAGGCACCGCCCGCTGCGCCGGACAATATGGACGCGCTGGAAAAGCGCATGGCGGCGCTACTTAACACGGCAGGCAAGGAAACTGCTGAGCGCCTTGCCAAGCTGGAGGCGGTTCTGGCGGGCAAGGCCGACACGCCCCCTGCCCCGGCGGCGGAACCAGCGCGCACCAGCGCTGCACCCGGCCCGCAGTCACCGGCGGAAGACAATCAGTTCGCGCAGGCGCTGAGTGCGCCCGAACCGGAGAACGGAAAGCTCGGTTCTATCCTTGCCGGACTGACGGGCGACCGGGGTGACGCCATGCCGGACAATCCGGCGGACGAAAAGCCGTTGCTCGACAAGGGTTTTGGCGGCACGGGCTTTGGCGACAAGTCGCCGGTGCGCTCCGCCCTGAGCCAGGAGGTCAGCCGCGCCGCGGCGCCTGCCATGCCGGCGGAAGCCTCCAAGCTGCGCGCAGAGCCCGCTGCGTTCGACCCCACTCGGGCGGAACGGCCCCCGCGGCCACGTTCGAGCTTTGCCGAGCTCGATACTGACCCCTTCGCACAGCCGGCGCGCCCGGCTGATCCCGCAGCCGAGGACGCGCGGGTGGTTGCCTCCAATACCAGCACCTTCGTTGCAGCTGCCCGCCGGGCGCAGCGCGCAAAGCAGGAGGAGGTGCAGCCAACGACCAGCAATTCCATTATCGGGCGGGCTCTTGCCAGGGTTCGTTCTCGTCGGGAGACCGACACTGCTCAAGGCGTCCCGCCGGGGGCTGAGACCGCAGCGCAAACCGTCGCGGTCGAACCGCAGGCCAAAGCCGAAAGTGAACGCCCCAAGCGTCGCAATAAGCCAACCGCAGACAAGACTGTCGCATCGGCGCCAATGGCCGACGACACTGAAAAACAGCCAGGCTTTCTCACTCGTCACCGCCGCCCCCTGTTGCTGGCGGCAACGCTGGTGGCCGTGTCCATGCTGACCCTGAACCTGGTGATGCAGCGCATGGGTTCCGATGCGGCAGCGCCCGCAGCAGCGGTGACCTCCCCGGTTGAGCCGGCTGCGGCAACTCCGGAAAGCTCGCAGGACGTGTCGAGCGTGATACCGCCCCGCGTTATCGATCTGGTCGATACCACAGCGACAGGCTCGATCAATCCGGGCGAGCCGATGAGCTTTTCGCGCGACAACAAGCTAGCCCCGACCACCCCGATGCCCCCCGCCTTGATGGCCGATGGCGGCCGGATCTCGATCGCAGAAACGGTTGCGGAAGATGACGCTCCGGTACTCACCGGATCCATTGGTCCGGCCACAGAGATGGGAGTAGCGGCCGTTGAAGCTTTCGATCTACCTCCTGAGGCAATCGGGCCGCTGGAACTGCGTCAGGCCGCGGCCAATGGCAATGCCAAGGCACAATTCGAGGTCGCGGCCATTCTAGGCGAAGGCCGGGCGGTGGAAAAGGATCTGGACGCATCGGCGCTCTGGTATGAACGCTCGGCCGCACAGGGATTCGTGCCCGCACAATATCGGCTGGGCAATCTCTATGAGATAGGCAATGGCGTTGAGAAAGACCTCGAGCAGGCGCGGCTATGGTATCAGCGTAGCGCCGAAGCGGGCAATCGCATGGCCATGCACAATCTCGCAGCGCTCTATGCCGGTGGGGCCATGGGCGAGCAGGAGTTCGAACTGGCGGCTGAATGGTTTGCCCAGGCGGCCGCGCGCGGCATGACGGACAGCCAGTTCAATCTGGGCATGCTCTATGCTCGCGGGTTAGGCGTGGAGCAGGATTTCGAGCAGTCCTACAAGTGGTTCTCGCTGGCGGCGCTGAATGGTGACCAGGATGCGGCCAAGGCCCGCGAGGATATCGCTAAATCCCTGACCGCGGAGGCGGTCAACCGGATTGGCGCCGAGGTGGACGCCTGGACGATTGAGAGCGTGGATCTGGCGGCCAATTTTGCACCCATCGGCACCTGGAGCGATGCATTCGATCCGGGCGAGGCGATTAGCAGTGGCGAGGTGATCGCCAAGGTGCAGCAGGCGCTGAGCAAGCTGGGCTTCGATGTGGGGACAGCCGACGGTGTGGTGGGCCCCAAGACGCGCGATGCGATCCGAGCCTTCGAACGGGCCACTGGCATGAGCGAAAGCGGCTCCATCAATCCACGCCTGCTGGCCGTGCTGGGCAGTCAGCCCGTTTAAGCCGGTCTCTTCATTTGACAGCGTCATGGCCCGGACGTAAGCCCGGGCCATAATGTTTTTGCCCGTTCGCGCCGGGCCTTACCACTTGTTGACGGACCGTCCTGTAGGATGGCCCGTAACACCTATTACGGGACCCTGGTCTTGCAGATCTATCTGCCAATTGCCGAGCTTTCCGTGAACCTCTTCTTTCTCGTGGGGATCGGAGGGGCCGTCGGCTTTTTGTCTGGCCTGTTCGGCGTAGGTGGTGGGTTCTTGCTGACGCCCTTGCTGATCTTTTCTGGGGTGCCGACCGCGGTGGCGGTCGCATCGGTGACCGGACAGGTGGTTGCGGCATCGACTTCAGGGGCGCTCAGCCATTATCGGCGCGGCGGCGTCGACCTGCATCTGGCCATGTATCTGGTGCTTTCAGGCATCATGGGCGCGTTTGGTGGCGTAGCGGCGTTCGACCTGTTGCGCGAAGCCGGCCAACTGGATCTCGTCATCTCCCTGGGCTTTTTGGTGCTGCTCGGCTTTGTCGGCGTGCTGATGCTGCAAGAATCGGTACGCGCGCTGCTGAAACGCCGCCAGGGCGTGGTGGTGCGCGAGCGTCAGGCCAATCAGCATAGCTGGATCCATGGCTTGCCCTGGCGTGTGCGCTTTAAAAAAAGTCGACTCTATATCAGCGTGCTGCCGGTGCTGCTGATCGGGTTGTTCATTGGCTTTGTCGGGTCGCTGCTGGGGATTGGCGGCGGTTTCATCATGGTGCCGGCGCTGGTGTATCTGCTTCGCGTTCCAGGCTCGGTGGTGATCGGTACCTCGCTGGCGCAGGTGGTGGCCATGATGGCCGCAACCACTGTTCTGCATGCGGTGCAAAGCCAGAGCGTCGATATCTTGCTCGCCTTCTGCCTGATGGTGGGCGGCGTCGCCGGGGCCCAGTTTGGCGCGGCCGCCGGCATGCATCTGCGTGGAGAGCAATTGCGGGGGCTGTTGGCCCTTCTGGTGCTGGCCGTTGCGATCCGCTTCGGCCTGTCGCTGGTGCTGACGCCCGACGATGTGTTCTCCATGGCCGTGACGAGTGTGGCACGATGACCCGGCTCGTTCTCGCCCTTCTGGCCATTGTGTGCCTGGCAGTACCGGCGGCTGCGGAGCGCCTGTTCTCGAGCGTTTCCACCGAAACGGTACAGATCACATCCAGCTTCGATGGCGAGCGGCTGACCTTCTTCGGGACCGTAGCTCCCGATGCTGGGTCAGAACAGAAATTTGTCGAGGGGCCGTTTCATGTCGTGGTAGTTGTCGTTGGCCCTACACAGGACCGCGTGGCGCGCAAGAAGACCAATAATTTCGGCGTCTGGCTCAATACCGAGCAGGTCGAGTTCAAACGCTTTCCGAGCTATTTCCACGTGCTGTCCAGCACCAGGCTGCGCGACATCACCGATGTGAATACGCTGACCACCAATTACATCCTGCCCGAGTCCCACGCCATTTCGCCCAACCCGGCGGGTTGGTGGCAGACGCTGAACTTCGGACACGAACTGATCCGACTGATGAGTGAGCAAGATCTGTTCGGTGTGCAGGAGAATGGCGTGTTGTTTCACACGGAGAGCTTTTACTCGGCGCAGCTGACGCTGCCGAGCAATGCCCCGCCGGGCCCCTACATCGCACAAACCTATGTGTTCAAGGATGGCGAAATCGTCGCGCGCAAGTCTGACGGCTTTGCCGTCCGCAAGATCGATTTCGAGCGGTTCGTGGCGCTGTCAGCCACGCAATATCCCCTGCTCTATGGGCTGGCCTGTGTGGTCCTGGCACTGTTCACCGGTTGGCTGGGCGGAGTCTTGTTCCGGCGCTAGCCGCCAACGAGGCGCTTTACCGGCACCGGATAGGTGCGGTCACGGCCGAGCATGACAACCTCGAGCGCCGGCCAGTGGAACAGCCCGACAAAGGCGGGCGAGAGGATATTGAGCGCGCCGGTGGAGGCGCCGAAAGCGGGCAGGATCAGCAGACGGTTGTCATGCACAAAGCAGGGCTTTCGTGTGGCGCGACCATTGATGGCGACGCGGGCAGCCGGATGCAGATGGCCTGAAACAAGACCGGTGCGCCCTTTTTTAGGCTCATGCGAGAACAACAGACCATCCAGTTCCAGTTCGGGCAAGCAGGTGCCGCCAATGGCGTGGGGAACCGGGTCGTGATTGCCGGAAAGCCAGATACAGGTGACAACCTCGGTAATGGAGTCGAGCCGCATGCGATCGGCCGGCGTCGATAGTGACGCGGAGTCCGGGCGATGGAAGCTATCACCCAATGAGAGCAATTCGCGGGCGCCGGTGCGCCGCAAATCGGCTTCCAGACGCGTCAGGGTCATCGCCGTGTCATAGGGCGGCAGCATCTGGCCGCGCCGGGCAAAGCTGGCCATCTTCTCGAAATGCAGGTCAGCCACCAGCAAGGTTTGCCGGGCGCGCCAGTACAGCGCGCCGGAGGGCAGAGGCTCGAAATTGTGGCCAGCAAAGCGCAGCACTGGGGTTTCCGGAATGGGTTCGGCAAGGGCGGCATTGTTCATATAGGACAGCGTCCCATATTCCGAAGTCCGTTTCCGGCGGTCCCGTGCCAATTGCTCGCCGACGGCAAGAGAATAAGAGAGTTCAACGTTCACCCATTGCTTCACGGATCAACTCATCCGCTGCATCAGCCATAGCTGATTCCCTTGCTTCGCCGAAAATCGGTTCCTTGCCGATGTCGAGCATGACAGGCACGGCAAGCGGGGAGATCTGGTGCAACGGCTTGTGGACGATGTGGTGGCGGATGCGGGAGAGCATCTGGCCCAATCGTTCGATATCGAGCAGACCGCGAGCAGCATCGCGGCGGGTGGCTTCGATCAGGATGTGGTCGGGTTCGTGCTGGTAAAGCACGTCGTATATGATGTCCGAGCTCATGGTGATCTGACGCCCGGACTTTTCCTTGCCGGGATGGCGGCGCTCGATCAGCCCGGCGATGATGGCGCAGTTGCGAAAAGTGCGCTTCATCAGCGCGCTTTCATCGAGCCAGGCTTCCAGATCGTCACCGAGCATGTCCTCGGAAAACAGCTTATCAAGCGAGAGCCTGTCGGTGCGGATCAGCGCCGACAGATCCCCTAGCCCCCAGATGGCCAGGGCATATTCGGAGGCCACGAAACCTAGTGGGCGGGCACGCATGCGTTCGAGCCGCCGCGTCAGCAACATGCCCAAGGTCTGGTGCGCGAGCCGGCCTTCAAAGGGGTAGCAGACCAGGAAATTATTGGTGCCACGCGGGAAGGTCTCGACCAGGAGGCTATCGCGCCGCGGCAGGACGGATAGATCGCGCTGCAGGCGCAGCCAATCGCTGACCTGATCGGGCAGCTTCTGCCATTCATCCGGGCTATCCATGATGCGGCGGACGCGCTCGGCAAGATAAGTCGAGAGCGGAAATCTGCCGCCCATATAGGATGGAATCTTTGGGTCCTTGGAAAAGGCGCGGGACACGAAGGCCTCGTTGTCCTTCATGCCTTCGAAAGCGACGATTTCTCCTCCGAACATGAAGGTATCGCCAAGCGAAAGCGTGCCGAAGAAATACTCCTCCATCTCGCCCAGCACGCGCCCCCCGGCACCGATAGGGCCAGTAGTTCGCCCCTGCTTCTGGCCGCGGCGACGCACGAGGCGGACACGGACCATGGGCTCTTCGATAATGGTGCCGATATTGAGCCGGTATTGCTGGGCCACCTGCGGATGGGAGAGGCGCCATTTGCCGTCCGGGTTCAGCTTGAGGCGAGCATAGCGTTCATAGGCACGCAGGGCGTAGCCACCGGTTGCGACGAAATCGAGCACCTTGTCGAATTTTTCGCGGGTGAGGTCGCGATAGGGCCAGGCGCCAATGACTTCAGCATAGAGATCGTCGGCCAGGAACGGCTCGGCGCAGGCCATGCCCAAAACGTGCTGGGCCAGGACGTCATAGCCACCCGACATGGGGTCTTCACTATCCTGATGACCTTCGGCGACCGCTTCTACCGCCGCTTCGCATTCGAGCACTTCGAAACGGTTGGAGGGCACCAGCAAGGCACGCGATGGATCATCGAGCCGGTGGTTGGCGCGGCCGATGCGCTGCAGCATGCGCGAGGAGCCCTTGGGTGCGCCGACCTGCACGACGAGGTCGACGTCGCCCCAGTCTATGCCGAGATCGAGCGTGGAGGTGCAGACCACGGCCTTGAGCTTGCCCGACGCCATGGCGGCCTCGACCTTGCGCCGCTGTTCGACCGAGAGCGAGCCGTGATGCAGGGCGATGGGCAGCATCTCGTCGTTGATGTCCCAAAGGCCCTGGAACAGCATTTCAGCTTGTGAGCGGG
>JBGTUK010000126.1:0-7545 GCA_041939225.1 Devosia sp. | reverse complement strand
CCAGAACACCGAGGCCGAGGGCCATGCCCAGATCGCCATGGCGCGCGATGCCGGCATCAACTTCATGGATACCGCCGAGGTTTACGCTGTCCCCGGCAGCCCGGAAACCAGTGGCCGCACCGAAGAAATCATCGGCAATTGGTTTGCCGCCAATGGTGACCGCGACAAATGGGTGCTGGCCACCAAGATCGTCGGGGGCGGCAATGCCCATATCCGCAATGCCCGCCGCCCGGACGCGGCCTCGGTGCGCGAGGCGATCGAGGGGAGCCTGAAACGCCTCAAGACCGACTACGTCGATCTCTACCAGATCCACTGGCCCAGCCGCGGTCACTACAATTTTGAGAATTACTGGCGTTACACGCCAGAAAAGCAGGACACCGCGGACGCCCTGGCCAATATGGAAGAGGTGCTCGGCGCCATGGGCGATCTGGTCCGTGAGGGCAAGATCCGCCAGTTCGGCCTGTCCAACGAAACCACCTGGGGGCTGGCCCAATGGGTGCGCCTGGCCGAGGAAAAGGGCCTGCCCCGCGCCGTGTCCGTGCAGAACGAATATAGCCTGATCCGCCGCATCTTCGATCACGACATGGCCGAATTGAGCCATCACGAAGATGTCGGCCTGCTGGCCTATTCGCCGCTAGCCGGCGGCATGCTTTCGGGCAAGTATTTCGATGGCGCCACGCCCAAGGGCAGCCGCAAGGACTATCAGAAGGGGTTTTGGCGCCTCAACGAACAGTCCGACGCCGCCACCCATGCCTATCACGAGGTCGCCGCGCGCCATGGTCTCGACCCCGTGCAAATGGCCATCGCCTTCTGCCGCACCCGGCCCTTCATCACCTCGACCATTATCGGGGCCACCAGCACCGAACAGCTCACCCAGGTGCTCGGCGCGGTTGATGTAACCTTGTCGCCAGAAGTGCTGGCCGATATCGACGCCACCCACCGGAGTTTTCCGCGCCCGCTCTGATGAACACCGAATGGGCCGGTTCGTCCGGCCCATTTTCTGTTTCCGGTCTGGTGCAGGCGGGTGGTGGCGCTATAGTCGGGCCCGATCAGCCCAGCGCCGGAGCCAACCCTTGACCACCCTCTTCACCTCGGTTTTTCCGCTACTGGCCTATCTGGCGTACAATATCATCGTGCCGCTGATCGAGCGGGCGCGTCCCTCGCTTTCCGTCATCATGAACATGCAGCGCCGCCGCTGGGTCGCCAATGCCACCCGGCGCGAAAGCCCTTTTGATGCCATCCTGTCAGGCAATATCATGGGCTCGGTGAGCTTTCTGGCCTCGACCTCGGTGCTGCTGGTGCTTGCGGTCTTTGCCGTCTTTGGCCAGCTCCCCACCCTGATGCAGGCGCTCGATTCCCTCTCGCTCGAACGCACCTATTCAGTGCTCGACGTGCAGATCCATCTCGGCGTCATGCTGGCCATGTTTGTCATGGCGTTCTTCGCCTTCACCTTGTCGCTGCGCCAGTTCAACCATTTCTGCATCATGCTCGGCGCCCTCGAACATGATCGCGACGCCACCGAAGAGGAAATCGACGCCATCGCCCAGATGAACGGGCTGGGCGCGCGCAATTTCAATTCCGGCATCCGAGCCTATTATTTCTCTGTCGCCACCGTCGCCTGGTTCGTCTCCGAATGGCTGGCCATCGCCGTATGCCTGGTCACCGTGCTGATCCTGGCGCATCGCGAGTTTTTTTCTTCGGCGCACCGCACGGCCGCCTCCGCCGCGCTCATTGCCGCGCGGTTGCGGCGCGATGCTCCCCCGCGCTCGGATCGCCCGGCCCCATCCCGGGATCTGTGACGTCGGCCAGAAAGGCGCGGCAATCTTTCAAAACCGGCGCCATGCAGCGCAAGGGGAGGCTCAGGCACAAGAGGGTGCCGGCGTGGCCGAGGCGCGGATAAAGCCGAAGATTGCTCCGTACGCCCACCCGCTCCATCGCAGCACTTAGATTGACGCTGTTGCGCGGCAGCACCAGATCATCCCGTCCTCCGGTAATCAGCAGTTTGGGCGCAGCGTGCGGCCCAACATGATGGATCGGCTGCGTCTGGCGCGGATTAGCGGCCTGGCCGAACACGCGCTGCGAAATCGGCCCGTCAAAGGGATAGAAGTCGTATGGTCCGGACAGCCCGATCACGCCCACCACCGCCGCGCGCTGCGCCGGTGCCAGCCAGCGCGGATCGAGCGCCAGGCAAGCGGCATTGTAAGCCCCGGCTGAATGCCCGGCCAGCACCAGGCGCCCCGCATCGCCACCATAACTGGCAGCATTGTCGCTCACCCAGCCCACCGCCGCCGCGCAATCTTCAAGAAATGCGGGATACTCGATTTCCGGCACCAGCCGATAGTCTGGCACCACGACGAGATATCCCAATGCCGCCAGCGCCCTTGCGGCAAAGCCGTAATGCGTGCGGCTCCCCGAATTCCAGGCGCCACCATAAAAGAACACCACAACCGGCAAGGGCGCATCGCTCCGATGGCGCGGCCGGTAAAGATCGAGCTTGCGGCGCGGCCCTGCACCATAGGAGAGGCCCCGCGCGATGCGCCGCGAGGAACCGTCCTTGGGGACCAGTGCGCTGATGATATCTGCGAATTGGATCGGTCTGCTCCTGAGACGAGGTCCATTAATTACGGGTCAGCGCCCAATGAGTTTCGTTCCCCCCTCTGTCCGCTGCCATGCGGGCAAGGTTGAGCCGCGCGGCAATTTATGACGTTGACATTCAGGAATGAGCGGCGTTTATTCCCGCCCGTTGAGAACCTCATATAGCCCCGCAATGCTTGTCTGCCAGTGCAACATGATTACCAGCAAGGAGATCGAGGACATCGTGCTCGACCTCCTCAAGGCCGATCCGTGGCAGCTTGTCGTGCCGGCAAAGGTCTATGCAGAGCTCAACCGTCGTGCGAAATGCTCCGGCTGTGTCCCGAATGTGGTGGACATTATCGTCCGCGTCACCGAAAATTATCACGCACAGCAAGCCCATCAGCCTGCCGAACTGGTCGAACTCCAGTCGGGGCTGGAAAAGCTCAAAAAGCAACGGAACGGAGTACGTCGTGAAAGGCGAAGCACAAGTCATCGAGCGGCTTAACGAGGCCCTTTTCCTCGAGCTCGGCGCAGTCAACCAGTATTGGGTGCATTACCGCCTGCTGGACGATTGGGGCTACAAGCGCCTGGCGTCCAAGGAACGCGCCGAATCCATCGAAGAGATGCACCACGCCGACAAGCTGATCGAGCGCATCATCTTCCTTGAAGGCCACCCCAACCTGCAGCGGGTTGCGCCCCTGCGCATCGGCCAGACCATCAAGGAAGTGCTCGAGGCCGATCTCGCTGGCGAATATGACGCGCGCACCGCCTACAAGGCCAGCCGCGAACTTTGCGAGGAACTGGGCGATTACGTGTCCAAGAACCTGTTCGAGGAACTGTTGGCCGACGAGGAAGGCCATATCGACTTTCTCGAAACCCAGCTCGAATTGCTCGACAAGATCGGTCCGGAAAAGTACGGCCAGCTCAATTCCGCCCCGGCAGACGACGCCGAATAGGCCTTGGCCGACTTTCCTGCCAGACAATGACAAACCGCTCGGGCATGATCCGGGCGGTTTTCATTTGCGCAGCCTGAAAGGTCTCCCATGCAGTTTCATACCGGCCGCCTGATCGACCATGTTCATCTGCGGGCTCGCAATGTCGCCGCCGCCCGCCTTTTCTACGAGAAATCCCTTGCGGTTCTGGGCATCCCCATCACCGCGCGCGGCGAGGGCTGGTTTCAGGTCGATGAACTCTTCGTCGACGGCCTCGATGCCCGCGCCACGCCCAGCCATGTCCATCTCGCCTTCCAGGCGAAAGACCGCGCAACGGTCGACGCCTTCTACAAGGCCGCCCTGGCCGCTGGCGGCCGCGACAATGGCCCGCCCGGCGAGCGCCACTATCATCCCGGCTACTACGCCTGTTTCGTTCTCGACCCCGACGGCAACAATATCGAGGCGGTTTTCCACGGCCCCAACACCCGCTCCGCCCCTTCCGTGGTCATCGAACCGACGCCCTGACCTTTTCTATTCCTCAGCCTTGAGGGAGTCGCACGCTGTCAGGGCGGCCACGGCACAATGGTCAATTCGGGCCAGATCGCCTTGGCCCGCTCTGCCTTGCGTTCATGCGTTTCCCGGTTCGGCAGGGCCGGGTTGGGCGTCACGCGAAATGAAAACATGTCATCGAGCCCAAACGGCGCATGGATCGAAAGCTCGCCATCCGGCTCCAGCCGCGCCGCCACTGCATGCGTCTTCGTCGCAAAATACAGCATCATTTCCGCACTTGAGCGTAGTTGCGGGTAGGCGATACCGAACCGTTGGGTAAACCAAAGATGCACCCGCGCCTGGTTGCGCACCTGAACCGGGAGCGGCATGGCACGGAAGATATGCTCCACGCGCCGGATCACCAGGTCCTCAGCCTCATAACTAAGGTCACTACCGTCAAAATAGGCCACATCGGCATCATTGATGCCCGTTAGCGCTGGTCGCCCGGTCAGCACATTCCAGACGCTGTTGTAGATCGCCCCCGAGCTCAACAGCGGATCATGCAGACCAAGGGCCTGCATGCCCTCCAGGATTGCCATGAGATGCGGCTGGGTGCGCAAAATCTCGATCAGCGCCCGCTCCTGCGCGTCCCGACCGGCCCCGGCAAGACAAAGATGATCCACCATGCCGCGAGCCTATTCCGATTCGCGGTCATTGGGACCGGCGCCGGTACAGCGGCAGAGCTCCTATTTCTTTGCGTCTTCAGCCGGCTCCAGTGCCCCTGCAATGGTTGGGACCAGTTCTGCGACCGTGGGGTGAATGTGCATGGTGTTGGTGAGCGCATCCACTTTCGCTCCCATTTCGATCATGTCCAGAATGGAGTGAATCGCTTCATCGCCCCCGGTCCCGAATATTGCGCCGCCAAGGATCGCGCGGGTGTCGGCGTCAACGACAATTTTCATCAAGCCTTGCGTCTCACCCTTTTCCTTGGCGCGGCCCACCCGGGTCATCGGGCGCTTGCCGACCAGGACCGTGTGGCCCTTCGCAACCGCCTCGGTTTCCGACAGTCCGGTCCGGCCTAGCGGCGGATCGATATACAGAGCGTAACTCATGACGCGGTCCGAGACCTTGCGGTCGCCGCCATCAAGCAGGTTGGACGCAACTATCTCATAGTCATTATATGAGGTGTGGGTGAACGCGCCTTCCCCGTTGCAGTCCCCCAGGGCCCAGATGCCGGGGATGTTGGTTTCCAGGCGATCATTGACCCGAATAAAGCCACGCTCGTCGATCTCCACCCCGGTCTGGTCGATGCTCAGATCGTCAGTATTTGGTTGGCGGCCGACCGCGAGCAGAATGTGTGAGCACGAGATTTCGGGTTCGCCGGAGGTGCAGTCCACCCCCACGACGGGCCCGGCATCCGAGCGCGAAAAACGGATGCAATCGGCGTTGGTGCGCACCGCAACACCCTCTGCCTCCAGCACGTCGCGGATCGCCTCGGAGATCTCCGGATCCTCCTTGCCGGCCAGATGCGGGCCGCGCTCGACAACGGTCACCCGAGATCCAAAGCGCCGGAACATTTGCGCGAACTCAAGTCCGATATAGCTACCGCCGACAATCACCAGATGCTGGGGACGTTCCTGCAGCCAGAACAGGTCCGAATTGGTCAGCACATCGACCTGATCGAGACCGGGCATGTCGGGAATGGCAGCACGCGCGCCGACATTGAGAAAGATCTGTTCAGCCTCATAGCTGTCCCCGCCCACGCTGATGCGCTTGGGTCCGGTAAAGCGCGCATGACCGCGCACCAGGGTTAACCCGTCCATGCCATCCAGCCAGGATTCGAGACTGTTGCGGGAATTTGCGCTCATCGCCAAGGCGCGGCGCAAGACCGCGTCAAAGTCGACTTTTGCCGTCCCGCCGACACCGATCCCGTATTCCTGCGCATGGGCAACTGAGTGGGCGACTTTCGCGCTGGCCACCATGGCCTTGGTCGGGGTGCAGCCTGTGTTGACACAAGTGCCACCGACCTGCTCGCGCTCAATCAGCGCTACGGTCTGGCCGGCCGCCGTCAGTTTCGCGGCCAAGGGCGGCCCGGCTTGGCCAGCTCCGATGATGATCGCATCAAATTTCTTCGCCATGGCACATGGTCCCCTTCTCCGGCCCTCCTTGCAGGGCCACGATACACTGTCATTGCAGGCACAATCACTGGGGCGCGGGCATGGTTGCACGTTCGATTGTGTCGAGAACCGCCATTCCGGCGGCCGAGCGCCCCGCAGATCTTAAGCCAGCAAAGCCAGTATTGCATGTCTGTGCAGGACCCGCTTTCGATCCGTATGATGAGCCAGGTTTTCGCCACCGCCTTTGAAAGCCTGACGGTTGCCGGTCGCACGGTTTTGGCCGCCACGGGCCGCACCGACGACAATCCGGTGGTTGCCGGCGGCCAGGTGCTCACCTCCGGCGGATCGCTGCGGCTCGATGTCACGGTGTTCCTGCAAACCGCCCAATTGGCGCTGGCCCATGTCGCCCGCAATTCCTTCAATCGCTGCGTGCTGCTGGGCAATGGCGGCCGCCGCGATCTGCCGGCCAACCTGGTGGCGCCGGGCGCGCTCGCAACCGGGTTCGGACCGATCATCAAGCTGGCGGGTGAATTGTTCGTGCGCTGCCTGTCGCTCTCGAATTCCATCTTCGCGCAGTCGCTCGTGGTCGCCAATGGACTTGAGGACGAAGCGGCCTTCCTGCCATTGGTCGTCGAGCGGTTCGAACGTCAGGCTGGCGCATTGCGACGCCTTGCTGCCCTGTAAGGTCTGCTAGCCGCACAGGCGATGGACATTTCCGGGGACGCTCCGGGCAATGTGCCGGGCAGGGTTTATCAACTGGTTCGCCAGCACGCGGCTTTCTATCGTGAGGACCGCCCGCCTCGTCCGAAGTCGAGGCGGTGGAAGCGGCGCTGGCTTCCGATGACTTTGTCGGCGAACTGATCTCACATTCTGGCATTATGGAGTTGGACGAGTTTTTTTGGGCTCGGCCCGCAATCCGGGAACGGAACGACCACTGTCACGAAGTGACAGTGCATAAAGGGTAGGGACAGCCGGACCATTTCGGCTCACAAAGGAGAGAGTCATGCGCCTAACGAAAACACTCGTCTGCGCGGCTGCCGCGCTTGCGATGACCATGTCCGCCGCACAGGCGCAAGTGGTCGTTTCCTCCAAGATCGACACAGAGGGCGGTGTGCTTGGCAACATCATCAAGCAGATGCTCGAAGCCAACGACATCCCGGTCGAAGACCGGATCCAGCTCGGTGGCACGCCAATCGTGCGCGAGGCCATCACCGCGGGCGAAATCGACATCTATCCCGAATATACCGGCAATGCGGCCTTCTTCTTCGAACGGGCCGATGACCCGCTCTGGAACAATGCCCAGTCGGCTTACGAAGAGGCCAAGAAGCTCGATTACGACGCCAACCAGATCGTCTGGTTGACCCCCTCGCCCGCCAATAACACCTGGGCGGTAGCCATTCGTCAGGACGTGGCCGAGACGAATGGCCTGGATA
>JBGTUK010000125.1:0-7591 GCA_041939225.1 Devosia sp. | reverse complement strand
GGACAGACCCGCTGCCTGCACCACTGCGGCCAGACGCTGCGCTTCGCGCTGGTCGAAGAAGTAGCCGCCGGCCAGACACCCGGCGACGCCAAGGCCCATCAGGCTCCCTACGGCCGTGAACCATGTCACGCCCGGCCCCATGGCCAGCAGCAATCCGCCTGCACCTGCGCCCAAAAATGTCCATAGGCCGGAAGCGGCCAGCATGAGCCGCAATCCCCGGCGGGGGGCACGCGAATCAACACTAAAAACGGCACGGTCCGACATGGCCGGACCCTATCCGAATAATGGTTAATCAAATCTATAAGGTTATGGGCAGCAGTAAGACTTTCGTAAGCCTGCCCGGTGCTCGCAAAGAAGCGGCCAGGAACCTAGAACAGTTCGATATCGTCCACCGGTGCCGGCACCACGACGCGGCGGCGTGCAATTGCCAGTTCTTCCTGCGCCACATTGGCCCCAACATCGCTGTCGAGCCGCTTGACAAAGGCCCGCCCGGAATGGGGTTTGAACAGCACGCGGCGCGCGAAGCTGCCGCCCAGATCCTCGCTGGTAGCCACATAGCCTTCATCGATCAGGAACTGGCGCACGAATTCGATGTTCTTGGCACCGACATCATCGAGCGCCGAATTGATCTTGCCACCCCCAAAGATCTTGATCTCGAGGTTGGCCTTGCGGCCCGAGCCCTGCGAAAGCACCTTGTTGATCAGCTGCTCCATGGCGAAAGCCCCATAACGGGCGGACGCTCCATAGCGGTCTTTGGCCGATCCCGACTGCTCGGCGAGCAGGAAGTGGTTCATGCCCCCAACCAGGGCCGCCCGGTCACGGACACAGGCCGAGATGCACGACCCCAGAACGGTTGAGAAGGTCACGTTGGCAGCGTTGGAAACATGGCAATCACCTTGGTGAACCGTCGTCACCACGCCGCGGTCGAACTCGGGTGGCAGAGCATTAGTCGGGGGCATGTCGTCTTGATTTACCTCTGCGGGCGAATTGGTTCGGATGGTAGAGGTAAACTCGTTAGCCAATTGCTAACCACGACCTACGAGTTCGCTGGCCATGCCCTATCGAGCAAGGAGAGGTTTAGAAATTGCGCTATAGGGTTGTCCGATCAGGGCCAGGGAAATTTTAATGTCACTGCAAAAACTCGCACGAGAATTGGACGAGACGGCGCGGCAAACCGCTTCCATGCTAGAAGGCATCACCGAAGCGCTCGAATTGCTCGCCGAAAAGCAAATCAGCAAGGACCCAAGCGTTCGGGAAGCCGTGCAACTGATCATCACCGCCCTTCAGGGCCAGGACCGGATCGAGCAGCGCTGCCACAACATGGCTCTGGCCGTGCGCCAGTTTGCGCTGTTGCCACCCACGGCCCCGGACAGTGTCTATGACGAAATCTGGGCCAGCCTGACGCTGGACGAATTGCGCGTACCGGCTCTGTCCGGCATCGCCGCCCATTCCAGCCATGGCGACGCCGAGCTGTTCTAGGTCCTCAGCTTCGGATTTTTCATCACGCTGGCGCCTCGTGCGCCTTTTTGCGTTTGGAAAGGTGCGACCTCAGACTTGGGGCGATGTACCCCCTGTTGGCCGCTAAATCAGCAAGTCGACTTCCGCGCCATTGATGGGCGTTTCGGTCGGCTTGACGGTGGGCACGGGCGAGCTGGCATTGTGCGCCTGGGCCTGCTGCAGTTCAGCGCGCAGACGGGCGACTTCGAGCAGGTGGCCGACTTGCGGCACCTGGCTCTCATACACCATGCGGTTGATCATGATGGATGGGGAAATGCCGATAGCGCTGCCCATCCCATGGGCCTCAGGCCTGCTTGTCGATCTTGAGACCCTGGCCCGGCGGCGGGGCGGCCGGCGCTTCGAGGGCGGTCTGCATCAATGAATTGAGAAGATTTGCTTCCATCTCATGGGCCTTCTTGAACACGGCAATCTGTACCGAATTCTGCGTCAGCGCCGTTTGTGCGGTCAGCAAATTGGTGGAAAGATCGGTGTTCAAGGGTTCGGTCCTGATGCCTGGGTCGGGGCCAGGCTAGTTAAGCCGGGTTAAGACTTTATTGGCTGCTTGCCCGCATTTGCGGACAATTGCGCCTAGCGCCCACCAAATAGCGGCACATTGCGGCTCTTGAACAGCGGCGCCAATACAAGCCCGGCGGCAAACCCACCCAGATGTGCCCACCAGGCGACTGGCTCATCCGAGCCCATGACGACAAAGAAAAGCTGGGTAGCGATCCAGAAGCCGAGCATCCAGAAGGCAGGCACCGGCAGCGGAATAAGCCAGACAATGCGAGCCAGCACGAAGACCCGGGCATGAGGATAGAGCAGGATATAGGCCCCCATGACCCCGGCCACGGCGCCCGAGGCGCCGATCAGTGGACCATTGCCATCGAGATTGAACAGCAGGTGTGCGAGGGCGGCCAGAACCGCGCAGGCGAGATAGAAGATCAGGAATTTGAAGTGCCCGAAGGCGTCTTCGATATTGTCGCCAAACACCCATAGAAACAGCATGTTGGAAAGCAGGTGCATCCAGTCGGCATGCAGGAACGCATAGGTGACCAGGTTCGCCCAGTCGGGCAGCCAGGGCACGGGCTGGGGATAGAGATCGCGCACTACGATCGGGATCATGCCGAAATTGATGGTCGCCTGATCAAAAGCTGCCGGGGACAGGACCGATTGCACCAGGAAAAACAGGATCGTCACGCCCATCAGCCCATAGGTGACGAAGGGGAAATCGACATGGCGGATGGGGTTGGTGTCATGCAGGGGCAGAAACAGGACCAGTCTCCAATGCGGCGCGAAAAGAGCTGGACGGCTCAGCCTTTTGCCACGTCACCATAATTGCCCGGCACCCACAAGACGTCACCCGCGCCATTGTCATTGGCCACGCGACCAAGCACGAAAAGCAAATCGGACAACCGGTTGAGATAGCGCAGCGTTTCTGCACTCGTTTCGGGTTCGGCCTCTAGCAGCGCAGCAACCAGCCGCTCGGCCCGGCGGGTCACCGTGCGGGCCAGATGCAGCGAAACCGACAAGGGCGTTCCGCCGGGCAGGATGAAGCTGGTGAGCGGCGTGAGAGCGGCGTTGAACTGGTCGATCTGCTGCTCGAGCCAGATCGTCTGGACCGGGCGGATGCGCAGGCTGGGATATTCGGCATCGGGCGCATCGGCACCCGGTGTCGCCAGATCCGAGCCGAGATCGAACAGATCGTTTTGAATGCGTGCGAGCACCGCATCGATGCGCGGTCGGGTGGCAGCGGTCAGGCGCGCCTGGCCGACAAAGGCATTGGCCTCCTCGACGGTTCCATAGGCCTCGACCCGCGGATCATGCTTGCTGCGGCGCGGGCCGCGCACCAGCCCCGTCGTGCCGGCATCGCCGGTACGGGTATAGATCGTATTGAGCTTGACCATGATGCCCCCCAGCGCCCGATCTAGCCGCGGCCAAAGAAGAAGAGCGCCCCCAGGAGCAGAACCAGGGCCACACCTTGACCGATGACGCGCAGGCGCATCAGGCGCTGGCTGGTATTGCCCGGGCCGCCCTTGAGCATGTTCCAAAGGCCCATGCCCAGAACAATGACAACGAACAGCAGGGCCAGAGCGATGGCGATATTAACTAGGGTTTCCATGATAGCCTTAACGTAAGGGAGGCGAGATTGGATCGCCCTTGATATAGGCGGTCAGACCCTCCGCGACAGCATCATAAATGGCACGAATTCTGTGCGAGGTGAACAATTCCCTGTGTGTTGTGAGCCAGATCGGCAAAGGCGGGATAGCCAGGTCCAGCGGCAACACCACCAGCCCCGGCGTGCGACGGACGAGATTGAGCTGGGCAAAGCCGATGCCCAGGCCCGCTCGCAGCAATTCCCACAAATGCGGCTGGTCGTCCGAGCGCACAGGGAAATGGTCGCGCGTCATCTCGAACCCCAGGGACCGGGCATGACGGATCACCGCGTCGGACCGGTCGTAACCCAATAGGTCATGATCCCAGAGCTGGTTGAGCGTGGTGGGCGTGCCGCGCCGGGCCAGATAGGTCTCATGGGCGACCGGGACCAGCGGAATGTCGCCCAGATGCCGGGTGACCAGTTCGAGCTGGGTGGGCCGGAACATGCGCACGGCGATATCGGCCTCGCGCATCAGCAGGTTTTCCGCTGAATCGGTGGGCACCGATTCAATCGCGATGCGCGGATGCATGCGGCGAATGTCGGCCAGAATTTCAGGCAGCACATAATTGGATATCATGGTGCTAGCGGTCAGTCGCACTGTGCCGCCGGCTTCGTCCTGGGCGCCGGCGGCCAGGATCGAGGCTTCGGCAAGGGCAGAGCGGGCGCGGTCAACCGAGCCATAGAGCTTAAGAGCTGTGGCATTGGGTTTGAGGCCGGCCAAGCTGCGCTCAAAGAGTGACAGGCCCAATGTGGCTTCCAGCGCCTCGATATGGCGGCCAAGCGTGGGCTGACTAAGCCCAAGCTGTCGCGCCGCTGCCGAAAGCGAGCCCTCGGCAATCACCGCTGCAAAGCTGCGCCACAAGGACCAGTCAGGAGTGATATTCATTTTTGAATATTAAACCGAGAAATTTGCGCGATAGCCATACATTACCGTAGCGCCTATCTTGCCAGGCAGCAACAGCAAGGAGCACAAGATGGACACGGGAAAAGTCACTGTTCTAGGCAGCAATGGCCATATCGGCAACGCGGCGATGATCGCCTTCCGCGATGCCGGCTGGACGGTCACTGGCCTGGGGCGCAGCAATCGCAAGCCGGTTGCGGGTACGCATTTTTTTAAGGGCGACGCGGACGAGGTCTCGGCGGTCCGCGCGGCGATTGCCGAGGCAGATGTCGTCGTGCAGGCGCTGCATTTGCGCTATGACAAATGGGGCAATGGCGCGGCCGAAAGGCAATTGCAGGTGGTGCTCGATGCCATGGCGGGCAGTGGCAAGACGCTGCTGTTTCCCGGCACGATATATAATTACCGCGCTGGCGACCGCACAATTGCCCCTGGCCTGCGCCAGAGCGGGGAAAAACCGCGCGGCGAAATCCGCATCCGGCTTGAGCAGATGCTCCGGCAAGCTGCCGAGAACCACGGGATCCAGGTAATCATCCTGCGGGCCGGGGATTTCTTCGGGCCCGGTAATCGGGACGACTGGTTCGATGCGGCCATGCTGATGGACTACGCCAAGGGGCGGCTCTACCATCTGGGCGATCTGGAAACACGCCATAGCTGGGCCTATCTGCCCGATCTGGCGCGCGCCTTCACGATGCTGGCCGCACGGCGGGCCGAGATGAAGGCGTTCGAGAATTTCCATTTTGCCGGCCATTGGGTGAGCCACGGACAAATAATGGCTGCCATACAGAACACCCTGCCCCGGCCGGTCAGGATTGCGCCGCTCCCCTGGTGGATGCTGCGCGCGGCGGGCCTGTTCAACCCGGTCATCCGCGATATCTATCGCATGCGCTATTTGTGGCTGAACGAAATGGAACTGGTCGATCCGCGGCTCGATGCATTGGTCGGCCCCGGCTTCATAACGGCCTTTGAGAGGGCTGTTGCCGAGACGGTCACCGAACTGGTCGCGGGCCGATCGGCCGAGAAACAGGCAGCCTGAGCTTGGAGCGCGGGTGATGAAAGATGCGATTGTGTGGCAGCGGGTCGAGGGCGGATTGGTGTTTATCGCCGCGCTGGCGCTTTACGGGCAGATGGCGCCGGCGTTGCCCTGGTGGGGTGCGCTGCTGGTGTTCTTCGCGCCGGATCTGAGCTTTTTTGCCTATGGCGCAGGCGCGCGGATCGGGGCGTGGGTCTACAATCTGGCCCATGTCTATGCACTCGGGGTCGGACCTATGGCGCTGGGTGGGCTGCTCGGCTTGCCTTTGCTGTCGGCGCTGGGCGCGCTCTGGCTGGCCCATTCCGGCTTTGACCGCATGCTGGGCTATGGCCTGAAGGCCAAGACCGGTTTCAAGGACACCCATCTGGGACGGCTGGGCAAGGCAGGCTAGAAGCCAACCGCCCGCCGCACATCGTCCGGTGTCCAACCCTGGGCTCGCAAATCCGCCAGGCTCTGCGAGCCTTTGGACTTGGAGAGTTTCTGCCCGTCATCTCCAAGCAGCAGGCGGTGGAAGAAATAGATGGGCGTAGGCAGGCCGAGCAGCATTTGCAGCAACACATGGATATCGGTCGCCGCCTCGAGGTCGCGGCCGCGGGTGACATGGCTGATGGCCTGAGCGGCGTCGTCGACCACCACGCTCAAATGGTAGCTGGTCGGCATGTCCTTGCGCTGCAGCACCACATCGCCCCAACGCTCGGGCCGGGCATAGCGGATTTGCGGCCGGTCCAGGACGCTCGGACCGACCACGGAAAAACTCAGCATACCAGTGCGGGCCATGGCCGCTTCGGTATCGAGCCGGAACTGCACCGGGTCGCCCCGTTCAAGCCTCTCGATGCGCTCGGCATTGCTCAGATGCCGGCAGGTGCCGGGATAAAGCGGAGCGCCATCCGGATCGGCGCCGATGGCACTTTGCGCGATATCGCTGCGTGAGCAGAAACAGGGATAGAGCAAATCCATGGCGCGGAGCCGGTTGGCGGCTTCGGCATAGATCTCGAACCGCTCGGACTGATGGAGCACCGGCTCGGGCCAGGAGAGGCCCAGCCAGTGGAGGTCCTCGAACAAAGCCGCGACATATTCCGGCTTGCAGCGGGCCGTGTCGATATCCTCGATGCGCAGCAGCGCGGTGCCACCCAGTTTCAGCGCCGCATCCCAGGTGACCAGCGCCGAAAGGGCATGGCCAAGATGCAGCGGACCGTTGGGACTGGGCGCAAAGCGCAGGACGGGTTTGGACATTGGGCGCTTTATCTTCGGGGTGGGTGGTCGCTTTCTTCATATGCACCCAGGCGCCTGAACGAAAGCCTGCGGGTTCTTCAGCGCTTCGTGAGCGCGCGATGCTTTGCGCTTTATCGGAGGTTGTGCTACATGCGCGCACTTCCCGCATTTTTGTCGAGCCCCATGTGCCTGCCATGAGCCTTGCGCTGAATATTGACCATTCAAGTGCCGTCCGTCCCGCGCCGACCATGCGCCCGTCGCTGATCGGCCTTTCCAAGGCAGGGCTGGCCGAGACGCTGGTGAGCCATGAGGTGGTTTCCGAAAAGGAAGGGCGCATGCGCGCCAGCCAGCTCTGGAACTGGCTTTATGTGAATGGCGTCACTGATTTTGAGCGCATGACCAATGTGGCCAAGCCCGTGCGCCAGAAGCTCAGCGACACGTTCAATCTCGACCGTCCCGAAATCGTCTCCGAACAGGTCTCGGTCGACGGCACGCGCAAATGGCTGTTCCGTTTTCGCGATCCGGCCAATCCGAACCTACCGGCGGTCGAGGTGGAAACGGTCTACATTCCCGAAAGCGATCGCGGGACGCTTTGTGTGTCTTCGCAGGTGGGCTGCACGCTGACCTGCTCGTTCTGCCATACCGGCACGCAGAAGCTGGTGCGCAATCTGACCGCCGGTGAAATCCTGGGACAGATCCTGATGGCGCGCGAGCGTCTGGGCGATTTTCCCGGTGGTTCGCGTCCCGACGATGGGGGGCTTGTGCCCGGCGGCGAAACCCGCGCCATCACCAATAT
>JBGTUK010000124.1:0-7625 GCA_041939225.1 Devosia sp. | reverse complement strand
GCTCGAAGAGCGCAAGGGTCTGCGTGTACCAGGCGACCCGTCGAGCCATCCTGTCTGGCGCTCGCCCGAAGTCGCCATGAGCTGCACCACGCGGCTGGTCAACCTGGCCCGCAAGACCGGCAAGCGCATCCACGTGCTGCATATCTCGACCAAGGAAGAAATCGTCTATCTGGCCGATCACAAGGATGTGGCCAGCGTCGAGGTCACCCCGCACCATCTGACCCTGGACGAAACCGCCTATGACCGTTTGGGAACATATGCGCAGATGAACCCGCCGGTGCGCGATAAGGCGCATCGCGAGGGTATTTGGAAGGGCGTTGCCAATGGTGTGGCCGATATTCTCGGTTCCGATCACGCGCCGCATACGCGAGAGGAAAAAGACCATCCATACCCAGAGAGCCATTCGGGGATGACCGGGGTACAGACCCTGGTGCCCACCATGCTCGACCACGTGAACAATGGGAAGCTCAGCCTGCAGCGCTTTGTCGACATGACCAGCCATGGCCCCAACCGGCTGTTCGGCATTGCCGGCAAGGGCCGTATCGCGGTGGGCTATGATGCCGACCTGACCATTGTCGACATGAAGCGGCGCGAAACCATCACCAATGAATGGATAAAGAGCCGCGCTGGCTGGACACCTTATGACGGGGTCACTGTCACCGGTTGGCCAGTTGGCACCATCGTGCGCGGCAACAAGGTCATGTGGCAGGGCGAACTGGTAACGCCGTCAAAGGGCCAGCCCATGCGGTTCTCTGAGGCGCTGGCGCCCGGAGCCTAGGCTCCCGCCAGATTGTCGCCGGTCGGTGACATGGTGATGGAGCCTATCGCTGGGTCATTGCGTTGGGCGGGCATTTGATCGGAGAGTTTCAATGCCCAATACTAAAGATATTTACATCACCGGCCTGCGCAACGCCCACGCCATGGAAAATCAGGCGCTGTCGATCCTGCGCCCCCAGGTGAAGCGGATCGAGCATTATCCCGAAGTGGCCGAGCGGATAGAGCAGCATATTGCCGAGACCGAAAGGCAGATTGATCGCCTAGACCAGTTGCTGGACCGCGTCGACGGGGACCGTTCTGCCCTCAAGGACACAGCTCTGAGCATGGCCGGCGCCATTGCAGCCATTGGGCACACAATGGCGCCAGATGAGATCATCAAGAACAGTTTCGCCAACTTCGCCTTCGAGAACTATGAGATTGCCGCCTACAAGTCGCTGGTAGCGCTGGCCGAAGGAAGTGGTGAAGCCGACGCCGTCACGCTCCTGCAGGCCAATCTCGACGAGGAACTGGAGATGGCCGAGTGGCTGGACCAGCATATACAGCCCCTGACGATGCGCTACGCGTCGCTCAGCAGCGGCGGTATTGACGCGAAGAAGTGATGGGAACAGGCCGATGAACAGCAGCCGCCATGATGGCGATGTGAGGGCAGAGACCGACCGCCAGATCACCGAAAACGGGCAGAGCGCCGCCGAGAGGGTTGTTCTAGGTCGCGGTTATTCCAGCATTTTGCGCATCGCCGCCTTCGTGCTGCTGTTCATTGCCATTGGCGGCACGATCTTTTACCTGGCGGGCAGTAGCGGCTGAGTGCTGAGCAGTGCGGGGGCGTTACTGCAGGATCCGATCCAGATTATACTCGCCATTGCGGATGCGCTCGGGAAGCTGCGCGATCAGATCGGCGGTGGCTTCGTCGCCATGCATCTTCACAAACGTGGCCAGCGCCGCGAAAAGCGAGGCATGTGCGAGCGAAGCGGATTCCAGCCCGTCTTCTTCGGCGCTGTTCCAGGCCTCCGCTAGATATTCCAGAGCCAGTTGACGCTCCGACTGGCTACGGTCGAACGGGCCGATTCCTGAGGCGGGCGAGAAGATGGTTTTGGGCGTGCTCATGGTGCGGGCATAACATGGCGCGCGTGCCACTTCTTGGAAGAAGTAAGCCGAAGGTTAACAGCCGGTAGGCAATTGCATGGACTGGGGCCACCGGCCTATTCGGCAAAGCGCGTATGAATGTCCCGCGCCAGCTTCTGTGCCTCTTCCAGCAGACGCGTCAAAGCCGCGCGCGAAGAGGGGGTGCAATGCCGGTGCATGCGGGAAAAGGCAGTGTATCCTGTGTTGAACGCACCGGCCAAGCGTTGCCGCCGATCATCGTCCGGTTCGTCCAACTCGATGAGTTCGGAAGCCTGCTGCCGCCAATCCTCAGTGCCGGTATCGCACAGCGGTTCGAGAAAATAGAGACTGCCCATGATCTCTGTCAGCCGCTCCATCTGGCGCTGGTAGAGCGGGTCTATTGCCTGCGCGGGCGAGGCGAGCAGAAGGGTCACAAGAATGATCGCGGTTTTTTTCACTACGCCACCCCCTCCCGCCTTCCCATCAATGAGAAGGCGTCGCACCGCGTTTGAGGCACGATAGCCTTTCGGCACTCAACTCGTGACGGGGAGGGGCGCCGACGCGCGCGGTGATGCAAAGGACCAAGAAACATGCCGGCCTTCTACCAGCTTTGCCCCAAAACCCTGAAGCATTCTTTGATCACCTCATCCAGCCGTGATGTGGTGCGCAAGGCTGGCAACATGCCCGGATCGGCCCATTTATGGTCGCTGATCTCATCAGACGGGCGGATCACGCCGGAGAAGTCCGTGGTGGCGAACACGGCCAGCCGATAGGTGCCGTCGCGGCCCAGCGCCTGCACCATTGCAAGCTGCGGGTTGCGGATCGTGATTCCCAGTTCCTCCTGCAGTTCGCGAATAGCGCATTGCTCCACGGTCTCGCCAGGATCCATCCGTCCCCCGGGGAAAGTCCACAGGTTCTGGTAGGGCGCATAGGCCCGCTTGATAATCAGCACCTTGCCGTCGCGGACAAGGGCAACGCTGGCGGCGTTGGGAAGGTCTGTCATGGATGGAATGGTGTCCGCCGGTTTGCGATTCGTGATCCGACAGCTTACCTCTCCTCGGGTAAAGGAGACATGCCATGTGCGGACGCTATGCCTCGACCCTGCCGCCCGAAATGATGGAAGAGCTGTTCAAGCTTCTCAATAGCGTCGAAACCGTGCCGCGCTACAATATCGCGCCCACCCAGCCCATCGTTGCGATATGGGAAGCTGAAGCGCGGCGCGAGGCTCATCTCGCGCGCTGGGGCTTCGTGCCCCATTGGGTCAAGGATCCGCGCGATTTCCCCCTGCTGGTCAATGCGCGCGCCGAGAGCATGGCCGAAAAACCGGCCTTTCGCGAGCGGGTCAAGCATGGCCGCTGCCTCGTTCCGGCCAGCGGCTATTATGAATGGCACACTGGCCCGGACAAGAAGAAGCAGCCCTACTACATCACCCGCGCCGACGGACAGCCCATGGCGCTTGCCGGGCTCTACTCTGTCTGGATGGGCCCCAATGGCGAGGAAGTCGACACGGTCGCTACCATCACCGTGGCGGCCAACCCGCAACTCTCCGTGATCCATGATCGCATGCCCGCGATCCTGCTGGACGAAGCCGCGCAGGATGCTTGGCTCAATGTGCGCCAGCACGGTGCCGATCGAGCCACGCAAATGGCGCTGCCGCTTGAAGATGGTGTGCTGAAGTTCCATCCCGTTTCGACCCGCGTCAATTCCGCCCGCGACGATGATCCCGGCCTGATCGAGCCGGTGGATCTGACAGAGCCCGAGCCGCCGGTGCAAAAGCCCAAGCCGAAGAAGGTGGCGGGCGGCGGGCAGATGGATCTGTTCTGAGCCACCGTTCTGTTCCTCTCCCTATCGGGGAGAGGTGGCCCGGCGCAGCCGGGTCGGTGAGGGGGATCCGTAGCGCCACCTTCTCCCCGAGGGGGAGAAGAACAAATTCGGCCCGTGCCCTTGCCCCCTAAACCCCGATCTCGAAATAGCCCAGTGCGTCGCCGATCGATTCTTCTTCATAGTGGAGGTGGCTCAGCAGCACTTTTTCCAGCGCCCGGAACACGGTTACGGCATCCTCGAAATTGGATGGCCCCGGCGCATCAGCCAGCTTGATCAGCGCGTCAATCAGGCGCTCGAGCAATTGGTGCACCACGACATGCTCGGCCCGGAGGCGGTCGGCAATGGCCTTGAATGCCGGACCCTGCGCAGCGATACCCGGGAAGATCGCATAGTCTTCGATGGAATGGTGGCCATGCACGAACTGGCAATATTGCCCGCATAGCGTGCCGAAGCGCCGATAGTTCGAGACCATGACGAGGTCCGCAGTTTCGGACCTGATCTCCGCCGCGCTCGCCTTGCCTTCCGAAGCGCGTTCGATCAGCCGGCCGAGCACCACCATATTTTCGCGCAGATGGTCGTGGATCTCCTTGAGGTGTTCGCCCGGCGCCTTTTGTGCCTCGGTGACACCATCAAGCCTGGGAATGGCAGGACGCGTGGCGTCGTCTAGGAATTGTATATCGTTGAGCAGCATGGCCCAGACATGGTCCGGGCGGGAGGGAGGTGCAAGAAGGCACACGCAAGTGACCGGTGGCGCGGCTAACCCAGCAATTTCCCCGGATTGAGAATCCCGTTCGGGTCCAGCGCCGTCTTGATTGCCCGCATCATCTCAAGCGCCACTGGATCCTTAACCTGTTGCAGCAGCTCTGTTTTAAGCTGTCCGATGCCATGTTCGGCCGAGACCGAGCCGCCCAGTTTGAGCACCACCTCATAGATGATCTCGTGCATGGCCTCGTCATACTCCGCCATGAAGGCCTTGGGATCGGCGCCGACGGGCATCGAGAAATTGAAGTGAATATTGCCATCCCCCATATGGCCGAAGGGTACGGGGCGAATGCCGGGCGCGAATTTTTCTGCCGCTGCCGATCCCTCGGCAATCAGCGCCGGGACAGCAGCAATGGGCACTGAAACATCGTGCTTGATCGAGGCACCTTCGCGGCTCTGGCACTCGCTCATCTGCTCGCGGAATGCCCACATGCGGGTGCGGTCAGCGAGGGCCTCGGCCATTACCGCATCGGAAATGAATGTCGAGTCGAAAGCCGCCTCCAGCGCCGACTGCAGGGCGCCCGGCTCCGTACCGGCCATACGGGTCAATTCGATCAAGGCATACCAGGGCGAAGCGCTTGCGGTCGGGTCCTTGTCCAGCATGCCGTGGCGAAGCTGGATGTCGAGACCAATCCATGGGATCAGTTCGAAAGCGTTGAGGCGCGAGCCAACGCGTTCACGCATTAGCTGAAACAATTCCAGCGCTGCTTCGGGAGAGGCCACGTTGACGATGGCCGTCTCATAATCCTGTGGCAGGGGATAGAGCTTCAGGCTCGCGGCCGTAATGATGCCAAGCGTGCCTTCCGCGCCCACCAGAAGACCCTTGAGGTCATAGCCGGTATTGTCCTTCTTGAGCGCGTTGAGCCCCTGGTAGAGCCGCCCGTCGGCCAACACCGCTTCGACCCCCATGGTCAGCTCACGCGCATTGCCATAGGCTAGAACATTGACGCCCCCGGCATTGGAGGAGAGCACCCCTCCAATCCGGGCCGACCCCTGTGACGCCAACCAAAGGGGGAACATGGCCCCCTCGGCTTCTGCCGCCTTGTGGGCGTTTTCGAGAATTACCCCAGCCTCGGCCGTCATCACCCCGGCACCCGCGTCTATCGAGCGGATGCGATCGAGCTTGTGCAGACTCAAGATGACCTCCTGGCCCGAAAGCGGGACCTGAGCACCAACCAGCCCGGTATTGCCGCCCTGCGGAACAATGCCGATATGGTTCGCGTTTGCCCACGCCATCACGTTTTGAACTGCTTCCACACTGGGTGGTGTCACCACCGCCGCAGCGGTCTGGTGGAAGCGCTTGCGCGGCTCGTTGAGCCAGGCACCCATCTTGTCCGTGTCGGTCACAACCCCATCGCTTCCGACAATTCCGATCAGAGCATCGCGAATTTGGGTGGCGGTGAGAGACATGGGAGAACTCCAAAACAGGTGAGCTATGAAGGCGGTGCGCTTGCTTGGCCGGTCTTGGGTGTGCCACAAGCGAAACACAGACTCCAGACGAACAAAGGCCGTGCCGGTCGGCACGGAAGTGCCCATGACTGCCCCCTCCTGGCCAGATTTCTATTTCGCGCGCCACGGTGAAACCGACTGGAACCGTGAACAGCGCTACCAGGGCAGCCGTGATATTCCGCTTAATCGCACCGGCCAGTTGCAGGCCGATGCCAATGGCTTGCTGCTGCGCGACCTGCTGGAACGCGACGGTGTCGATCCCGCCTCGCTCAATTGGTTCGCCTCGCCGCTCAGCCGGGCATCGGAAACCATGGACCGCATGCGCGCCGCCTTCGACATCGAGCTGCCGCCCGTCATTCACGACAACCGGCTGATCGAGATCTCCTTCGGCGATTTCGAAGGGCGTCTGCACGCCGAGATTGCCCTCGAATACGCCGCAGTTGCGCCAGGTGAGCGCGACGAGAGCTATTGGGGTTTCCGGCCCGAAAACGGCGAGAACTATGACGATGTTGCTGCACGCTTGCTCGATTTCGCCCGCGAATTGACGCATCATGCTGTGGTCGTTGCTCATGGCGGCGTGCTGCGTGTGGTCCGGCATCTGGTGGAAGGTGCATCGCGCAGCGACGTGCTCAACTGGCCGCCGCCACAGGGGGTGATTGCCCATTTCGCCGGCGGGCGGATGACCTTGCACGCAGCGGAGAACACCTGGGACGAACCGGTCGATTGACCTGACGCCCCGGCCTGCCTAGAACGCTGGCAACCACGGGGCCGCGCCATGTCTTTCAATACGTTCGGGCATCTTTTCCGTTTCACCACCTGGGGCGAAAGCCATGGGCTGGCGCTGGGGGTCGTGGTCGACGGCTGCCCGCCGGGCATCGCCCTCACCCCCGAGATGATCCAGCGCGATCTCGACCGCCGCAAGCCGGGACAATCCAAATTCACCACGCAGCGGCGCGAGGCTGATGAGGTGAAAATCCTCTCAGGCGTGTTCGAGGATGAACGCACCGACGGCCCACGCACCACCGGCACGCCGATTTCCCTGATGATCGAAAATACTGATCAGCGGTCCAAGGATTATTCGGAGATCCGCGACAAATATCGTCCTGGCCACGCCGACTACACTTATGATCAGAAGTACGGCATTCGCGATTATCGCGGCGGCGGCCGCACCTCGGCGCGAGAGACCGCCGCGCGCGTCGCGGCCGGGGCCGTGGCGCGGCAGGTGCTGTCAGGTATCAAAATTCGAGCCAGCCTGGTCCAGATGGGCCCGCACAAGATCGACTATGCCAATTTCGACTGGGCGCTGGTCGATGAGAATCCCTTCTTCTGCGCTGACGCCACGGCGGCAGTCCTATGGGCCGATTATCTCGATGCGCTGCGCAAGGAGGGCAATTCGGTAGGCGCGGTCATTGAGGTCGTGGCAGAAGGTGTTCCTCCTGGCTGGGGCGCGCCCATCTATGGCAAACTGAGCGCCGATCTGGCCTCGGCCATGATGAGCATCAACGCGGTCAAGGCGGTGGAAATCGGTGCTGGTTTTGAGGCCGCGAGCCTGACCGGTGTTGAAAACGCCGATCAGATGCGCTCGGGCGAGGACAGGCCCTATTTCCTCTCCAACCATGCTGGTGGCATTCTGGGCGGTGTCTCCAATGGCGACCCGGTCGTCTGCCGGTTCGCGGTCAAGCCGACCTCCTCCATTCTCACCCCACGCCAAA
>JBGTUK010000123.1:0-7656 GCA_041939225.1 Devosia sp. | reverse complement strand
CGTGCCGGCAAGACGGTTCGGCTTGCCGATGAAGCTCGCCACGAAGGCGGTTGCCGGGCGGTGGTAGATTTCCTCCGGCGTATCGAACTGCTGGATGACCCCGTCGTTCATGACGCAGACGCGGTCGGACAGCGACAGCGCCTCGGCCTGATCGTGCGTGACGAACAGCGTGGTGATGTTGAGGTCGCGCTGAAGCCGCTTCAGCTCGATCTGCATCTCGTCACGCAGCTTGGCGTCGAGATTGGAGAGCGGCTCGTCGAAAAGCAGCACGCTCGGTCGCGGCGCGATGGCGCGTGCCATGGCCACACGTTGCTGCTGGCCGCCGGATAACTGGCGGGGATAGCGATCGCCATAGCCTCCGAGGCGCACGAGCGCGAGCGCTTCCCGCACCCTTTCATCGAGTGCGGCCCCGCCTTCGCCCTTTCGGCGCAGGCCGAACGCCACGTTCTCGAAGACGGTCATATGCGGGAAGAGCGCATAGGACTGGAACACAAGCCCCACATTGCGCTTGTTGGGAGGCAGGCGCGTGATGTCGCGCCCGCCGACCGTTATCGTGCCGTCGCTTGGCTCGATGAGCCCGGCAACCATGCGAAGGATGGTCGTCTTTCCGCAGCCGGACGGCCCCAGTAGCGAGACGAACTCACCTTCGGCGATTTCCAGCGACACGTCCTTGACCACGGCAACCTTGCCGTAGCGCTTAGCCAGATGCCGCAGGGAAACGTTGCTCATTTGACCTCACAGATAGCCCCCGACAGACGCCAGCCTCGGAAGTCTGGCCCTATTGGGTACGATGCGATGACCCGCCCACCGACGACTGGATGCCGCCGGTTGATTGCCGCGTTCAGACCAGCTGCCTAGCGCAGAACCTCGCGCTGCCAGCGACGGGTCCACTCAGGCAAACGCTTGGCCATGTCGTTGGGATCGAGGAACAGCATCTTGTCCAGCGCCTCGCCTGTCGGGACGATTGCCGACACCTCGTCCGAAAGGGTCACGTTCTTGTTGACCGAGCCGATGAACTGGACCTCCGAGAAGCACTTCTGGTTGTCGGCGTCCAGAACGGTGTCGATGAACTTGAGTGCCAGTTCGTCCTGTCCCGTTCCCTTGGGGATCGAGATGGTCGGGCGGATGCCGACGGCACCCTCGGCGGGATAGGCCGCGGCGAGCGGCAGGCCGTTCTTGGCTGCGACACCGGCACGGTCGGGATACCAGACGGCGATATCGATCTCGCCGCGCTCGAACAGGGCCACGACCTGGTCGGCCTGCGAATAAAGAAGCACGGAAGATTTCGCCAGCGGCTTCACCTTCTCGATACCGGGCGTGATGTCGTCGAGCGTGCCGCCTTCCATCTGATTGAGCGCGGCAAGGAACTGCCAGCCGGTCGTACCGGAAATGTCGCCGATGGTTACCCGGCCCTCATATTTCGGATCGAACAGGTCGTTCCAGGAGGTCGGCGGCGTGGTCACCGTGTCCTTGTTGTAGATGATCGTGGTCGCACCGAGCATGGCGGCAACATAGGCATCGTTCGCGCCCCAGGCGCCGTCGATGATTTCCGGCGCATTGCTCAGCTTCGAGCGGTCGAGCTGAACGAGAAGGCCTTCATTGGCCATCTGCACCGCAAAGGCGTCGTCTGCGAAAACGACATCCATGTCAGATTGCCCGGCGGTGGCGCGCACGGCGGCCGCATGTTGCGAAGAGCTGCCGAGCTTGAGGATCACATCCGCCCCGGTGGCGGCCTTGAAGGGCTCGATGTAGCAGGCTGTAACATTGTCGGCGAACGAGCCGCCGAACGAACCGAGCACGAGTTCGTCGGCCGCGGCAACGCCGGACGCAGCGGCAAGGGCGACGGTAGCCGTTGCGGCTGCAAGCAAGGATTTCTTGTTCATGTAGTGGCTCCCATTGTGACGCGTTGTAGGCCTCTTCCCTTTCCGCATCGTTCGAGAAGCGTAACATCGCAGATATTATCTTTCAAGAAAGATATATTGAAGGTAAATTATCTTTTGCCAAGGCTGGTCGGCCTGCGGTAGCGATTCTGCGGATGCGCCGGGCAACAGTGGCCGCGCGTCGCGAGGAGGATGGTATTTGAACAAGGCCGAGATACGTTATTGGGAGCTCGACCGCGTCGGTCGCGGCATGGAAAGCTGGAAGCGGGAACGGCCCGACATCGACTGCAGCGGCAAGGCAGTTGTCGGGCGGATTCTCCACCTGCACGATATCATTCTTCGGGCAGTGGACCGGGTGCTGGCGCAGCACGGGCTTAAATATCCCACCTATGCGGTGCTGGCGACCATCCGGGTCTCGGGCCATCCCTATCGCATGTCGCCCGGCGAACTCCTGTCCACATTGCTCCTCTCCTCCGGCGGCCTGTCGAACCTGCTGCGTCGCATGGAAAAGGAGGGCCTGATTCGGCGCATGGCGGACAAGCGCGACGGCCGCGGCGTGATCGTGGAACTGACCGAAGCAGGCATCGCCGCCGCCGACGCCAGCATGGCGGACCATGCAGCCGTCGAGCGCGATCTCTGCGCCTGCCTGCCACCTGAACTGCATGAAACGATCGCGCGAGGCCTGGGCACCATGATCGCGGTCGCCGAGCGCTAGGTGCGGGGCAAATCGGTCGCTGGAAATCGCCTATGGCGTCAATCAGTCATCAACGTCGGGATGGATGACTAGCGGACCCACCAGCACCTGGCCGAATAGCGGCTGCAATGCGCGCCGCCGGGCCGGCTCTTCCTTGAACGCGATCGCGTACTGGCCGATCTGGTGGAAATAGGTGATGCGCGCCCGCACAAGGCTCTCGTCCTCGTCATAGCCCATGGCTAGGAAGGAGCGTTGCAGGAGTTCGAGCCGAAGGTCGTCCATGTCGGAGACCTCTCCATGGAGCGAGCGCGAAGTACGTGCCCAGTCGCGTATCGCCAGATCCAGCAGCGGACTGAACGGCTTCTCGTCCACCCAGACATGCACGATAGTGGAGAAGAACGAGAACCCATCTGTGATCTCGGCACCGCGCAAGGCCTCGAAAGGCGCGCAATTGTTGCGCCGCCATTCCTCCAGCAAGGCATCGTGCAGATCCTTGAGGCTGGAGAAATGGAAATAGAAACTGCCGCGCGTCACCTTGAAGCGCTGCGCCAGGCGATCGATCTTCACCTCGGCGATGCCGCGCTTCTCGAGAACCTTGCGTGCGGCGGCAACCCAAGCTTCCCGCGTCAGCGTTTGCCGGCGCGCTTGTGCGGGTCGCCTTTTGGTCGTTCCAGGGTCCATCTTCAAAAGCGCCAGCGTCTCCCTCAATGCGAATCGTGCAACCGCGCGATATTCCGCAGATTTGCCGGAGGCTTAAAGAAACTTGGCTGCCAAGTCATCCCGGAACGGTCAGTCCAGCATGGCGATACGTTCCAGCATCAGCTCGAAGAAGGGTGCTGGATCGATGCGCCGAAGCACGTTGCAGTTTTTGGGGCGCGCCGTGACATGCCACCAGTCGACAACGGTCATGCCGATCGTTTCAGGGGAGACGATATCGACGGTGACGTGGCACTCGCGCTGCTCGTAGAGTTCCGGCGCCAGCAAATAGCCGGTCACGCACGCGTCGTGGATCGGGCGCGCGTCGGTCGGGAACTTGTGTGAGCCATACTGCCGGAAGAAGTCGGCGAGGTTTGCCGCTTCGATCGCGGCACGCTTGCCCGTCGCGCGCAACCTGTCGAGCCACTGGGGCGTCATCTGTGCCGAGTAGGTGCAATCGATGGAGGCCATGGTCACCGGCACGCCGGAATGAAAGACCTTGTGCGCAGCATGCGGGTCGACAAAAATGTTGAACTCCGCAGCAGGCGTCGCATTACCGCCCTCGAAGAAGCCGCCGCCCATTAGCACGACCTCCCGCAGCCGGGGAACGATGCGGGGCTCCATGGTCATAGCCATGGCAAGATTGGTCATGGGTCCGAGCGTACATACGGTCAGTTCCTTTTCCGGTGCCTCCATGATCGTCTGCACGAGGAAATTGACCGCGTGTTCCGACTGCGCCGCGATTTTGGGCTCCGGCAGTTCTGCGCCGTCCAGGCCGGTTTCGCCATGGACGTATTCGGCCGTGATGAGTTTGCGCACCATTGGTGCGGGGCAACCTGCATAGACAGGTATGTCTGGTCGCCCCGCCAACTCGACGACTTTCAGCGCGTTGAGCGTCGTCAACGGCAACGGCACGTTGCCCCCCACGGTTGTAATGCCGACAACCTCCAGTTCCGCGGGGGAGCCCAGCGCGAACAGGATCGCGAAGGCATCGTCCTGTCCGGGATCGGTGTCGATGATGATCTTGCGAGGTGGCATGCGAACCTCTTTCCTCCACAGTGCCGACAAGGGGTCTTGCCGAGCGGTTTCCGATGTGCAGAAATACAGTACTGTATTTTATGTTCAAGGTAGGAGACAGACATGAACGCCAGCACCCGTGGCGACTTCTCCAATATCCCCGTCCTTGATGTGTCAGCCCTCTATGGCGACGACCAGGACGCCATCCGGGAGGTAGCGAACACGCTGCGTGGCTATCTTGAGAACATCGGGTTTCTCTACGTTGTTGGCCATCCGATCGCCCAAGCGGATGTCGAGGCGGTGCGGGATGCCAGCCGGGCGTTTTTCGCCTTGCCGGAAGATGAGAAGCTCACACTCAAGATCGACAAGAACTTTCGCGGATACCTGCCGTTTGCCGGATCGACCATCGTCACCTCCTCGGTTGCCACGATCAGCAAGCCCAACCAGAGCGAGTCGATCTTTTTCATGCACGAAGTCGATGCAGACGATCCTCGCGCCCAGGCAGGACGGCCTCTGCAGGGCCCGAACCAGTGGCCGGACGAGGCAAGACTGCCGGACTTCCGCCAGACCATCGAGCGTTATGTCGATGAGATGACCGTTCTGTCGCGCAAGATGGTCGGTGCGATCTCGACGGCACTTGGTCTGCCTGCGTACAGTCTTGACCGCCATTTCGACGAGCCCACCACGTTCCTGCGCCTGCTGCACTATCCGACACAGCCCGCAGAGGAGGGGCTATTCGGATCGGCTCCACATACCGACTACGGCTTCATCACCCTTTTGGCCCAGGATGACGTCGGCGGCCTCGAGGTAAAGAACAAGAACGGTGACTGGGTGCCGGCGCCTCCAATTCCGAACTCGTTCGTGATGAATGTCGGCGACATCCTTGCGCGCTGGTCCAACGACGTTTTCGTTTCCACGCCTCATCGTGTCATCAACCGTTCGGGCCGCGAAAGATATTCGCAACCCTTCTTCTTCGACCCGTCGATGGAAGCGATGATCGAGGCGCTGCCCGTTTGCGTGCCCGCGGGCGAGCAGCCGAAATATGCGCCGGTAGAGTATGGCGAATACCTGATGGAACGCATCGACAAGAACTACCACTACCGCAAGAAGCTTGCCGCTGAAGGCGCGGCCTGAAGCGACAGAACAACACTGGAGGAGAACATGAAGAAATACGCATTGGGATCAGCACTCTTCGCGCTGGCAGCAACGGTTGCGTCATCGGCTTTCGCCCAGGTCACCCCGTCGTCTGAAGTCAAGGAAAGCGGAACGCTTATCATTGCGAACACGCTGGACTATGCGCCGTTCGAATATCTGGATGCGGACGGCAAGCAGGCTGGCATCATCGTTGAAATGGCAGAGCAGACTGCCAAGACGATGGGCGTCGAACTCGATATCCAGCGCACACCGTTCCCGTCCATGATCCCGGGCATCGCCGCTGGCCGCTTCAGCATCGCGTGGGAAACATTCTCGGCCAACCCCGAGCGCCTCCAGCAGGTCGATTTCGTCATGTTTCTCAAGGCAGGCATCGCCGCGTCCACCAGCCCCGAGAAAAGGGATAGCTTTACCGGCGATACGCCGCTTTGCGGCAAGCGTATCGGCGTTTCGGTCGGCAGCGGCTCGGATTTCTTGGCCGACACGCTCAGCAAGGAGTGTACCGACAAGGGTCAGCCGGCACTTGAGAAATCGGTGTTCAACAACTCCACCGACATGGTGCAGGCGGTCTTGTCCGATCGCATCGACGCCCGGCTCGACGATGCCACCGCATCGAGCTACTTCGAGGTGACCAGCAACGGCCAGCTCGTCGTTCTACCGACGCTCTACGAAGTGGCGCCGCTGGGCATGGCGATTGCCAAGGACGACGAGGAAACCGCCGACATGATGGTCGGCGCGCTCTCGGAGATGTTCAAGAACGGCAGCTACCAGGCCATTCTCGACAAATACGGAATGGGCGCCTACGCGATCAAGGAACCGTATTTCGTCAACGACATGTCGCAGCTTCGCAGCGACTGAGCCCTGGCCGCGCCGCCATCCTCAGGGAGAGAGCATGGATACGTCGAGACATCCGGATGCCAACTCGTCAGCCGCCCCGGCGGCTGACGATCTCATAGTCGTCCCAAGGCGGCAGTACGGCATCTGGATAGGCACGGCCGTCACCTTGCTGGTGGCGTTCTTCATCGTTCAGGCATTCGTCCAGAATCCGGCGTTCGCCTGGGATACGGCCGGGCGTTACCTGTTTCACCCCCAGATCATGCGCGGGCTTGGCAATACCCTGATCCTCACGGTCATCATCATGGCCCTGGCGATCGTGGTCGGAACGATCATCGCGATCATGCGCGTGTCGCGCAGCCCCATCCTGCGCGCTTTCGCGAGCGCCTATGTCTGGTTCTTCCGGGGCGTTCCGGCGCTGATCCAGCTGATTTTCTGGTTCAACCTCGCGCTGCTGGTGCGCGAGTTTTCTCTCACCTTGCCGTTTGTCGGCACGGTCTTCTCCATCCGCACGAACGATTTCATGACGCCGTTCTTCTCGGCGGTCGTGGCATTGGCGCTATGCGAAGCCGGCTACATGGCCGAGATCATCCGCGCCGGAATCAAGTCCGTTCCGCCCGGCCAGTCCGAGGCGGCAAGCGCGCTGGGCATGCCCTACCGCATGATCCTCAAGCGCATCGTCCTGCCGCAGGCCATGCGGTTCGTCGTGCCGCCAACCGGCAACGAGGCCATCAATTTGCTCAAGATGACGTCGCTGGTGACGTTCATCGCCGTCGACGACTTGTTCTATTCAGCGCAAGCCATCTATGCGCGCACCTTCGAGACTATACCGCTGCTGATCGTCGTCGCGTTCTGGTACCTGACGGTCGTCAGCATCATGTCGGTCGGACAATATATGCTCGAAAGCCATTTCGGGCGCAGCGAAGGAACTGGTTTGTCGCCGGGCAAGATCCTGCGAAATGCCATCGGGCTACGCGGAGCGACATCATGACGATAGATCCCCGCAGCCGTTTCGGCGCGCCGGAAGACGCCATGGTTTTCGCGCGCAGCGTTCGAAAGTCCTTCGGCCCGCTCGAAGTGCTCAAGGGTGTCGACATCGTCGTGCCCACCGGAACCGTGGCCTGCATCATCGGTCCGTCGGGATCGGGGAAAAGCACCTTCCTGCGCTGCATCAACCATCTCGAAAAGTTGACCGGCGGCATCCTGCTGGTCGACGGCGAATTCGTTGGCTACGAACTTCGCCAGGACAAGCTCTATGAATTGAAGGACGTCGATCTGTGCAAGCAGCGCGCAGAGATCGGCATGCTGTTCCAGAACTTCAATCTGTTCTCGCACATGACCGTTCTGGAAAACATCGTTGAGGCGCCGATGCGGGTGCGCCGA
>JBGTUK010000122.1:0-7803 GCA_041939225.1 Devosia sp. | reverse complement strand
CGAATATGTTGCGCCGGGCGCCGCGGCCTGATCCACTCGGGATCTCTCCTCGAGTCTCATCAGCAGCCCGTCCATGAACAAAGAAATTGTTGCAGGCCTCAAGGGCGGCGCGGTCATCGCGCTGTCCGCCTCACCCTTTGCGGTCCTGTTCGGTGCCGTCGCCGTCGATAATGGCCTGACTGTGTTCGATGCGGCACTGATGAGCGCCACCATCTATGCCGGTGCCAGCCAGCTTGTCGGCATTGAGCTGTTCGGCCAGCAGGTCGCTCCCTGGCTCATCGTGCTCTCGATCTTCGCCGTCAATTTTCGCCACATTCTCTATTCGGCCGCCATCGCCCGGCACATCCGCGGCTATAGCCTCTTGCAGAAGGCCATTGCCTTCTTCTTCCTTACCGACCCCCAATTTGCCGAAGCGGTCCGTCGCGCCGAACAGGGTAGGCCCCTGACTTTCACCTGGTACATAGCCTTTGCCCTGGTCTTCTATTTCTCCTGGCTGTTCTTTTCGACCCTGGGCGCCTGGTTCGGCTCCATGCTGGGCGACCCAAAGGCCTGGGCCATCGATGTGCTGCTGCCTATCTACTTTCTGGGGCTGGTCCTTGCATTCCGACGCAAGCCGGGTTTCTACCCGGTCGTCGCCGCCAGCATGGTCGGCTCGGTCGCCGGCTACTACTTTGTCGGCTCGCCCTGGCATGTGAGCATCGGCGCCATTTGCGGCGTCCTGGTTGCAGCCCTCCTGCCCCTGCCAACGCAACCTGTTGCAGCAGAAGTCAGTGAAGAGGCCGCCTCCTGATGGACGATCTCTCCATTCTCTGGCTGATCCTGGCCGCCGCGCTCGCAACCTACGCCACACGGGTCGGTGGCTATGTCCTCATTACCCGCATGCGCACCCTGCCGCCCCGTCTCGAGCAAGCGCTTAACGCTGTGCCAGCCGCAGTGTTGACCACCCTCTGGGCACCGGCCTTCTTCACCAATGGCTGGGATGTGCGCCTCGCCTTGATCGTCGCGGCGCTGGTCAGCCTGCGCTATCCGGGCCTGATCATGCTCGCCGCCGGCTGGGCTGTGGCCTTGGCAGCCCGGCATCTGTTTGGGCTTTAATCGCCGCTTTTCTCAACTGAACTGACGCCACGCGAGCCATTGGCTCCGTGCTCTCGTTCACGCGGCTCGCCCGTTTCCTGCTTGTCCCTGGACTGCGACGCGCCGCTATCTTGGCGGGGCCGCTCGATTTCGTCGGGCTGCGCCGGACCGGTCTTCTGGTGTTTGTCCATGTTATCGCTCCACTGGCTGAGCATACTCAACGGATCGCGCCCGATTGAGTTCGCTTCATGCTCGGCATCAGGCCCATTTTTCCAGCACCGGGCCGCCTTGCCCACCGACCGGATCGCTTTTTGGCAGTGGCACCTGTGCGATCCGTTCATCTGCTCCGGGCCGTTCGCCGGCCTCTCCTCGCATCAGGTCTGCGCTGAAACCCGGCGGGTAGGCACCCACGACGAGAAAATCGTCGCTTGCCTCCAATTTCTTGTGGCCCGTCCCTGCCGGCAGCACGATCACGTCTCCTGCCGAAACCGAGAACTCCCGTCCCTCCGGCCCGCCCAGTTGCAGCCGTGCATGGCCCTGCGCCACGCCTAGGCACTCATGGGTATTGGAGTGATAATGATGGTAGTCATACACGCTCCACCGCCAGGCGCTTGGCCAGCCATTGACGTCGAACAGCGCCTCCATGGCTTCCGCCGACGGCGAGGAAAGCGCTGCCTTGTAGATAATGGTCGGCAGCACGGTGTTGGGAATGGTGCCGCTATCGGCGAAATGTTCCAGTGTAACTCCAGCTAAGTTGCTTTGCATGTGCGCCTCCGTTGCAGCCCATGCAACGCGCGAGCACCTTCGCTGGTTCGGCTACACATTCCCGGAAAACGTGTCGCAATCGCCCGGATTGCCCGACTGATAGCCCCGTTCGAACCATGCCTGCCGCTGCGCCGACGTGCCGTGATTGAACGTCTTGGGCACAGCAAAGCCCTGCATGCGCTTTTGCAAGGTATCATCACCGATCTGGTTGGCGGCGTTCAGCGCTTCCTCGATGTCGCCCCTATCAAGCAGGTTTTCCTGTCCGGCATAATTGGCCCACACGCCGGCGTAGCAATCGGCCTGCAATTCCACCCGCACCGACCACGCATTGGCCTCTTCCTGGCTCATCGACTGCCGCGCCCGGTTGAACTCGGGCAGCACCCCGGTCAGGTTTTGGATATGGTGACCCACCTCATGGGCCAGTACATAGGCTTGGGCAAAATCGCCCGGCGCGCCAAACTGGCGATGCAACTGGTCGTAGAATGAAAGGTCGATATAGACCTTGCTGTCCCCCGGACAGTAGAACGGCCCCACCGAGCTGTCCGCCGCTCCGCAAGCCGTAGTCACCGCGTCGGTAAACAGCACCACCGTCGGCTCGGGATAGTCTTCCCCGATCGCGGCAAACTGCGCGTTCCACAGATCCTCGGTTTCCTTGACCACCACGCCGACAAAATCGGCCAGCTCGTCCTGCCCCTCCGCTGGAAGCTGCCGCGAAGTCGCACTGGCGCTCGGCACACTGCCCGATCCGCCGGTAAGCATGCCTAGGGGATTCTGCCCGGTGGCAAACCAGATGATCCCCAACACCACCACCATGCCGATCAGCCCGGAAATGCCGCCGCGCGACCCGCGCCCCGTCGGAATGCGAAGACCACCACTGCGCCCCAGCCCGCCCAACCCACCAAGGCCGCCGCGCCGCTGCCCGCGCCGATCCTCGATATTGGAGCTACGCTCCCGCCCCCGCCACTTCATCGCCCGACGCCTTTCAAGATCTCCTTGACGCTAGCAGTAAGTGGAATGCGGGGGAACTCGTTCCACCCGGTGCTATCTCAATGAACGCCATAGCCCACTTCCCCTACCAGGAGCGGTGAGGGCGCCTGGTCCGAACGGCCTGCGCAAAGTTGAGAGAGGTTACCCCGCAACCTTCGCTACCGTCGCCCGGGCACCTTCGTCGAACAGGCTCTCCAGATGCCCGACGACCGCCGCGCGGAATTCCGCATTCCCCGCCAGGTCGGCCCCGAACACTTCGCTCAGCCCGACCAGCCCATCGAACAGCGCCTCCGCATCGTCCCCGGCGTCAGCGGCAATTGCGTGCATTTTAAGCGCCAACGGATCGCGCACATCGATCTCGCTGCCATCTTCGGCGACGCCAGTGACATAACGCATCCACGCCGCCACCCCGAGCGCCAGCCGTGAGAATCCCTGCTCAGCCTTCAAACGGTCGCGGATCGTCCCAAGCAACCTCTGCGGCAGTTTCTGGCTGCCATCCATGGCGATTTGCCAGGTCCGGTGCTTCAGCGCCGGATTGCGGAACCGTTCCAGCAACTGGTCGCGATAGGCCCCCAGGTCCACGCCCGGCATATCCAGCGTCGGCATCGCCTCCTCGGTCATCAGCCCGTGGATCAGCTTCACATAGCCCGGATCGCCCATAACCTCGGCAATATACTCATAGCCCCCCAGATAGCCGGCATAAGCCATGGTCGAATGAGAACCATTGAGCATGCGCAGCTTCATCAGCTCGAACGGTTCGACATCCTCGACCAATTGCGCGCCCACCTTCTCGAATTCAGGACGCCCGGACGGGAAATGATCCTCGATCACCCATTGGGTGAAGGGCTCGGTCATGATCGGCCAGGCATCTTCCGCGCCGATCAATCCGGCGACCTCGCCCCGGTCTGCATCAGTCGTCGAAGGCACGATGCGGTCCACCATGGTCGAGGGGAAGGCAACAGACTTGACCCATTCGCCTAGCTCGGCGTCACGCAACGCGGCAAAGGCGGTAACGATCCGCTTCGCCGTTTCGCCATTGCTCGGCAGATTATCGCAGCTCATCACTGTGAATGGAGCCACGCCCGCCGCCTTGCGTCGCGCCAGCGCCTCCACAAGCATGCCTGGTGCCGATTTCGGCGCTGTCGGATTGTCGAGATCATGCACAATGTCGGCATGCTTCCGGTCCAGCTCCCCGGTTGCCGGATCGTGGCAATAACCCTTTTCGGTCACCGTCAGCGAGACGATGCGAATGGCCGGATCGGCCATCAGCGCCAGCAATTCCTCGCGTTGCGTGTTGGCGTCCATTACCGACAAGATCGACCCAATGACCCGTGGATGCGTGCCCTCGGCATCGCGCACGGCAATCGTATAAAGCCCATCCTGCGGCTCCAGCGCCTCCTTGGTGTCGGGCCGGCGAAGGCTTGCCCCGATAATGCCCCAGCTCGGGTCCTTGCCCAGCAGATCGTCGACATAGACCGCCATATGCGCCCGGTGAAATGCCCCGATCCCCAGATGCACGATTCCCGGTGTCACCTTGGCCCGGTCGTAGCCAGGCACTTTCGTGCCCTCGTCGAGTGTGGCAAGGCTGGCAGTGTTGAGGCGCGGGCTGGACACGGAAAATCTCCTCGAGACACGCGGCTTCCATCTTGTATGGAAGTTTGACGCAAGATAGAGCCTCTTTAGTGGCAAGCCCTTGCCGGAGCAAGCCCGCACCGTCATAACCCGGTTGAAGTTCAGGAGGATATCCGTGGCCAAACGCATCGTCTCAATCGGGGAATGCATGATCGAGATGAGCGGCGGTGAAGACCGCACCTATCGTCTCGGCTATGCGGGCGACACGCTCAATACCGCCTGGTACCTCCGCGCCCTGCTCGATCAGGACTGGTCGGTCGACTATGTCACCGCTTTGGGCCAGGACCGCTACTCGAGCGATATCCGCGCCTTTCTCAACGACAACAACATCGGCACCAACCACATTCAGACCATTCATGATCGCCGCCCCGGCCTCTACATGATCCACCAGGAAAAGGGCGACCGCCACTTCACCTATTGGCGCGACAGCTCTGCTGCAAAACTTCTGGCCGACGACAAGTCGGCGCTCGCCAATGCCGTCGAAGGCGCCGAACTGGTCTATTTCTCCGGCATTACCCTGGCCATCCTCACCCCTCGCGCCCGCGGCCGCCTGCTCGGCGCCATCGTCAAGGCACGCGACAATGGTGCCAGAATTGCCTTCGACACCAACCTCCGGTCCGCGCTCTGGTCTTCCCCTCGCGTCATGGCCGGCGTCCTGACCGCCGCCGCGAGCCTGTGCGACATCGTCCTGCCCACCCATACCGACGAAGCGCCGTTGTTTGGTGATCAGACCATCGACGATACCGCCGACCGCTATCTCGAACTCGGCGTCGAGGAAGTCGTGGTCAAGGATGGCGCCGGGGACGCCCTGATTGCCACCGCTAGCGAACGCATTCGCATAGCCCCACCGGTCAACGCCAACGTCGTGGACGCGACCGGCGCCGGCGACAGCTTCAACGGCGCCTATCTCTCCGCCCGCCTCAACGGCCAGAACTTGCGCGAGGCCGCCACCGCCGCCCACCGCACCGCCGGCATCGTCATCGGCCACAAGGGCGCGTTGGTGGATCCGAAGCTGGTGCAATAGGGCACGATCTGACCGGCCCCGCTTCTGCGCGAGGAAAGTGTCTGTCATCAAACTGTCATAAATTGACCAACCGGTAAAAACTTCATAGCGTCTCCACCCAGCCGTCATGCGCTCGTCATTTGAGCAAGGCATGAGCGGTCTGCTCCCCGTGGACGGGGAAGCGCCAAGAACCGGTCGAAAACCGGCCGCCGGGAGCACGCCCCCGGCAAAGCGGCACTTCATTGGAGACGATCAAATGAACTTCTTCCCAGCCATTTCTCGGCGCAGCTTCCTGGCCGGTTCGGCCAGCGTAGGCGCCATGGTCGCCATGCACCCCTTCGCAGCCATGGCGCAGGCCAACCAGGCCCATCTGCGCATCATGGAAACGACCGATATTCACGTCGCCATCCTGCCTTACGACTATTATGCCGACGCTCCCAACGACACGATGGGTCTGGCGCGCACCGCCGCCATCATCGAGCAGATCCGCGCCGAGGCCGGCAATGCCGTTCTGTTCGACAATGGCGATCTGATCCAGGGCAATCCGATGGGCGATTACATGGCCTATGAAAAGGGCCTTGATCAGGGCGACATTCATCCCGCCGTGGCCGCGCTCAACACCCTGGGCTATGACGCCGCCACCCTGGGCAATCACGAATTCAATTATGGCCTGGAGTTCCTCGACAGGGCTCTGGAAGGCGCCAATTTCCCCCTGGTCTCGGCCAATCTGGTGCGTGGCACGGAACTGGGCGACAACCCGCTTGAGGACGACACCTATCTCGAGCCCTACCGCATCTTCGAAAAAGAACTGACCGACGGCTCAGGCGCCACCCATACGGTCAAGATCGGTGTGATCGGCTTCCTGCCGCCGCAGATCATGACCTGGGATGCCACCCACCTGACCGGCAAGGTCGCCGTGCGCGACATTGTCGAAGCGGCCGAGGCCTGGGCACCCAAGATGCGCGAAGAAGGCGCGGACATCATTGTCGCCCTTTCCCATTCGGGCATTGATGGTGGCGAATATGTCCCGGGCATGGAAAACGCCTCGTTGCAGCTTGCTGCCGTCGAGGACATCGATGTCGTCCTGACCGGCCATCACCACCGCGTCTTCCCTGGCCCCGACTACGCTGACGTGCCCGGCGCTGATATCGAAGCTGGCACCCTCAACGGCAAGCCGGCGGTGATGCCCGGTTTCTGGGGCTCACACATGGGCCTGGTCGATCTGCTGCTCGAAGTCGATGAGGCAGGCAAGTGGGCCGTGGTATCCCACACCTCCGAAGCGCGACCGATTTTCGAACGCGTCGAGCGCGAGAACATCCCCACGGTGGAATCCGAGCCAGAGGTCGAAGCCTCGGTTGCCGAAGAGCATCAGGAAACACTCGATTACATCCGCCGCCCGGTTGGCGAAACGGCCGCTCCCCTGCACTCCTACTTCGCCCTGGTCGCCGATGACCCGTCGGTGCAGATCGTCTCCCAGGCCCAGTCTTGGTACATCGAGCAGATGATGAAGGGCACCGAATGGGAAAGCCTGCCGATCCTGTCGGCTGCTGCTCCATTCAAGGCCGGTGGTCGTGGCGGTCCCGACTACTACACCGATGTGCCGGTCGGTCCGGTGGCCATCAAGAACGTGGCCGATCTCTATCTCTACCCCAACACCATCCAGGCTCTGGTGGTGACCGGTGCCGATGTGAAGAACTGGCTCGAACGCTCCGCCGGCATCTTCAACCAGGTTGAAGCCGGTGCAACCGACGCAGATCTGATCAATCCCGACTTCCCGTCCTACAATTTCGACGTGATCGACGGCGTCACCTACAAGATCGATCTCACCCAGCCCTCCAAATATTCGTCCGACGGCAAGGAAGAGATCAATCCCGACGCCAACCGCATCGTCGACCTGATGTATGACGGCGCCCCGATTGACCCGGAGGCCAAATTCGTCATCGCCTCCAACAACTACCGCGCTGGCGGTGGTGGCTCCTTCCCTGGTACGGGTGCCGAGAACATCATCTTCATCGGACCCGATACCAACCGGGACATCATCGTCCGCTACATCATCGAAAACGGCACCATCAACCCCAAGGCCGACAGCAATTGGTCACTCGCCCCGATCGGCGACACGACCGTGCTTTTTGCCACCGGGCCGAAGGCTGCCGACAAGGTTGCTGACGTGACCGCGGTCAGCATTGAAGCGACTGGCGAAACCAACGAAGAGGGTTTCGGCATCTACCGCATCACGCTCTAGGTCGGAAAAAAAGTGTGGGCGCCCCACTGGGACGCCCGCTACCATCTTATCTGCAGCCGCTTTTACTGGCCGTCCGGCGTCACATCGAGGTCGGTCGGAT
>JBGTUK010000121.1:0-7810 GCA_041939225.1 Devosia sp. | reverse complement strand
GACCGGTCACCTTGTGACGAAACACGCCTAAGGCTTTTTTGTCCATGCGGGAACGCCGCGCGCCATGGAAATGGTGCAGGGCGGCCTGGGCGCCCCAGCAGATGAACATGGTGTGGTGCACATTGGTGCGGGTCCATTCCATGATTTCGAGCATTTCAGGCCAATAGCGCACGTCCTCGAAGGGCATGTTGGCGATGGGGGCGCCGGTGACGATGAAGCCGTCGAACTTGCGCTCCTTCACCTCCTCCCAGGTCTGATAAAAGGAATTGAGGTAGTCTTCGGGAGTGTTCTTGGATTGGTGGTCGGTTACTCGCACCAGGCTCAGATTGATCTGCAGCGGCGTGGCGCCGATCAGCCGGGCGAACTGGGTTTCGGTCCGCTCCTTGTTGGGCATCAGATTGAGCAGCCCGAATTCGAGCGGGCGGATGTCCTGCCGCGCGGCGCGGCTGGAATCCATGACGTTGACGCCCTCTTCTTCAAGCGTCTTGCGAGCCGGTAGGTCGTCGGGAATTCTGATAGGCATGTCAGCCTCTTGGCGAGTTGCAATGAGAAAGTGATTAAGGCTGGCGCGCGACTTCCCGAGGGAGCCGCGCGCTAGCGCATTCGCTTCTCGATTGCGGCGGCGATCAGATCGACAAATTCATCGCCATCGCGGACGGTGGCGAGGTCGGTCGCTTCCACGACATAGCCGAAATTGCTGGCCAGCGCTTCATAGCGGGGCAAGCGGTCATGCAGCAGAGCTTCGAAACCCCAGGCGCCAAAACCGGCCGGGTCGACATCTTCATCGCTCAGTATGCCGTTGATCAGCTTGTACTCCGCCCATTTCTCGACGAGAAATTCGGGGGGATAATACATCGGCTTGGGTGATTTTTTGAAGCGCTTGACCAGCTCGCTCGCGTCCTTGCCGGTGCCGCGGATAAAGACCAGCGCGGTATGGGCCGCAAGGGTCTTGATCACCGGGTCTTCTGGATCGTGGGGGTCAACGACCTCGATCAGCGAGCCGCCGGTATCGGCGATGAAATTGTCATAGCCGTAAAGGTCCTTGGCGCGGTCGATGAAATAGGGCACGTCGCACAGCGCTGCCACTTCAGCAACGCGGTGCTGTTCCTGGCGGCGTTGATATTCGTCCAGCGGCAATCCGCCCTGATCGACATTGCCCGGGGTGCCCAGATAGGTCGAGAGCGGGTCGAGATTATCGAAGGTGATATTCGACGAGATGTAGATCGAATCCGTGCGCAGGAGTTGCGCCAGGAAGGGCACCTTCATGGCTTCGCGCTTAAAATTGTCGACGATGAACTCGCCCATATAGCGCGTACCGATGCGATAGTCGGCAGAGTAGTGGAACCAGTGATTGGCGCGCAGCATGTTGGATAGCCGCGTCTTGCCCACACCGGCCATGCCGAACACGGTGACCGCGCGCCGCGGGGCTTTAACGAACTCATCAACGCTGGAAAACAGCATAGTCAGACGCTCCGATGGCCGGAAGCGGCCAAACTGCATGGCCTGCGTTTAACGCAAGCCGGCGGCGATCTCAAGCAACCGGCAAAATCTGCCGTGGGCCCGGACTCATTTGCCGCTCTGCCGCCATGATCTGGTCGCGAATTCCCAGAAAAGCCAGCAAATTCAAGGGCTGACCCAGTTGGCACCGGCCTTGCATTGAAACCTGCGAGCGCGCCGTGCGGCGCAACGGGGATTACGGAGTTACAGATGGGTATCTATGGGGCTCTTTCCAGTGCAGTGACTGGCCTGCGGGCACAGTCGCATTCTCTGGAGAACATTTCGGGCAACATCGCCAATTCGCAGACCACTGGCTACAAGCGGATGGAGACGAGTTTTGTCGACCTCATTCCCGACGCGCCGCTGCGTTCGCAGGTGCCGGGCGCGGTGCTGGCCCAGTCGCGTGCCACCAACAATATCCAGGGCGACATCCAGACCAGTTCAAACGAGACATATATCGCGCTGAACTCCGGCGGTTTCTTTGTCGTGGAGCCCAAGGTCGGGCAGTCGGACGGCAATTCGGTGTTTGCCGGCTCGAACTATTTTACCCGCCGCGGTGACTTCGAAATCGACAAGGATGGTCTGTTGGTCAATGGCGCCGGCTATTACCTCAAGGGTCTGCCCATCGATCCGGCTACCGGAAATATATCGGGCTCGGTGCCCGAGGTGATCGAGCTCTCGAACGCCTTTCTGCCGGCCAATGTGACGACGACGATCAACTACCAGTCCAACCTGCCGCAGCTTCCCAAGACAGCGAACTACAATTCGACCGTGTACAATAGCGAGCTGATGGGCGCGGAGAATTTTGGTGCCACGGCCACGACTGCGGCTGCCAATGGTACAGCTGATCTAGGTGCCGGCGCCGGTGCAAACCTTGCCACAACCGTTTTCGCCGATGGGCAGGAAATGACGGTGACGGTCAACGGCGCGCCGGTGCGGTTCCGCTATTACACTGGTGCGACGCCGCCCACTGGCGGAGGCGTGGCGATCAATCTCGATGCGCCAAAGACTGTCCAGAATGTTCTGGACGAAATGCAGGCGGGGCTGCGCGACTTCGGTGGCGGCGCAGCAGCATCGGCAACGGTGGGACTCAATGGTAGCAATCAGTTCGCTGCCTCGCTGGGGACCGACTATCATGCGTCCTTCTCGATCAGCGGTACAACGCCGGCACTTGCGACTACACTCGGCCTGACGGACCCCCATGCGTCTTCGGCGCCGACCCTGGGTACGGTCAACACCATCACGGCAGATGATGCCGATGACTTCGTGGCCAACTCGATCTCCGGTGGTGCCATCACTGTCTATGCCAGCAATGGTGCGCCGGTTAACGTCCAGGTGCGCTGGGCCAAGGTGGATAGCGCCGCCTCGGGTGGAGCGGATAAGTGGAACATGTTCTACCTTTCCGACAGCAAGGCTGTCGGTGGGTCAACGGCCTGGACCAATATTGGCCAGGAATATGAGTTCAATAGCAATGGCTCGCTCGCTACCAGCGTGCCGCAGGCCACCATCAGCAATCTGCGCGTCAATGGCGTGCTGATTGGCGATGTGGTGCTGCAGCACGAAACCAATGGTGTTTCCCAGTTCGCTGACGTCAACGGCACCGTGACGGTCTCGACGCTCAATCAGAACGGCTATGGCGCCGGTGAATTTCTCTCGGTGGCCATCACCGATTCCGGCCGCGTGGTCGCCACCTATTCCAATGGTGAACGCATCGAAATGGCGCAGGTGGTGACGGCCCAGTTCAATGGTGTCAACTCGCTCAAGCGTCTCGATGGCGGTGTCTACGCGGCAACCTCGGAATCGGGCGAGCCGATTTTCGACCTTTCCGGTTCGGGCGTTATCGGCGGGGCTCTGGAAGCCTCCAATACCGATATCTCGGACGAGTTCACCAAGCTGATCATCACCCAGCAGGCCTATTCGGCTGGCACCCGCATCGTCTCGACCGCCGATGAGATGCTGCAGGAAGCCCTGAATATGATCCGCTAGGCGGAAATTGAATAGGGCCCGGGGCAGGGTGTCCCGGGCCGCAGTCCAGTTTGAGGGCCGCTTGCATGGGTCTGGTTTCTTCGCTTTCAAATGCCGTGTCGGGTCTGCGGACCAGCCAGGATTCGATCTCGATCCTGAGCCGCAACATCGCCAATTCCGGAACCCCCGGATATCACCGGCAGTCGCTGAATATCGTCGACCATTCGTCGATCAACAGCACCTATGCGCGCACGGCCGGTGTCGATCGCGCCTTTAACCAGAGCCTGCAGACCTATTACAATCGCCAGGTGTCGGACACGTCCATGTCCAATGTCACCGGCAACTATCTGAGCAAGCTGCAGGGCTATCTGGGCAAGCCTGGCGATGCCGGGTCGCTCGATACCATGTTTGGCTCGTTCAGAAACTCGCTGCAGGCTCTGGCCACCAGCCCGGACGATTATTCGACCCGCGCCAATGTGGTGGCTGAAGCACAGGCCATGGCGCGACAGCTCAATTCGCTGTCCACTTCAATCCAGCAGCTCCGTCAAGAGACCGAGACACGCATCTCCAACGATGTGTCCGAGGTCAACGCCATGCTCATCTCTCTTAATGAGGTGAACAACCGGATGCTGGACCTGGGCATGACCGATACCGCGCGCGCCCAGCTCTATGACCAGCGCGACCGGCTCGTTGCCTCCGTGGCGGAAGTCATTGACGTTCAGGCCGAGTATCGCGCCGATGGCACGGTGGCGTTGATGACGCGGTCCGGTGTCGGCCTGCTCGACAATGGCTTTTCGACCTTCAAGTTCACCACTGCCGGGGCGCTGTCGGCGACCTCGCAGACCAATGTGGACACCTCGCAGAGCAAGGTCGGCAAGCTGACGCTGACCACGCCGTCGGGCCTGACTATCGATCTGGTGCAGCAGGGCGTGTTGCAGGGCGGTGAACTGGCCGGCCTGGTCAATCTGCGGGACAAGATCCTTGTCGAGGCCCAGAACCAGCTCGACGAAATCGCAGCGGGGATGGCTGCGATCTTTTCCACAATCACCACCCCGGGCACGGCTGCCGATGACGGAGCCGGCGCGACTGGGCTGTCGGCCGACATCTCGCATCTCAAGCCCGGCAACGATATTTTGCTCAATTACACCGTCAACGGAGCAGAGCAGCGCGTTCGCATCATCAACAGCACCAATGGCGAAGACTTTGTCGACGCCAGTGGTCAGCGCGTGATCTCGGTGGATTTTGGCGATCCGCCCGATGCGACCGCAGTGGCGGCAGCGCTGCAGACGGAACTGCCCGGGCTGGCGGTTACCAGCCCTGGCGCAGGCGTGTTGCGGGTTCTGGACGACGGTGCGGGCGGCGTGCGGGACGTAACTGCCCTGACCACGCGGGGCACGGCCACCGGGACGCAACAGGGCGAACTGGCGATGGCGCTGTTCGTGGACCAAGGCAATTCTGCCTTTACCGACAATCTCGATACCGATCCGCCGCAGATCGTTGGCTTTGCCTCGCGCATTTCGGTCAATCCGGCGGTGATTTCAGACAATCGCTTGCTGGTGCAGTTCGATATCGACCAGACGTTGGGCGACGCCTCTCGGCCCGAATATATTCTCAATCAGCTCGGTTCGATGAGCTTTGTTTCCGGCAGCACCCCGGCAGCCAATGCCGGGCGACATCAGCTCAACGGGACGGTGGAGCAGTTGATCGAGCAGGTGCTGAACTATCAGGGCACCACGATTGGCTCGGCGCTCAGCGCGCAGAGTAACCGCCAGCTTACGCTCGATACCATCACCACCCAGATGGAGAGCGAATATGGCGTCAATCTCGACGAGGAGATGGCGCGCCTGACTGAATTGCAGAGTGCCTATGCCGCCAATGCCCGCGTGGTTTCGGTGGTCAAGGAACTACTCGACACCCTGTTTGCCTCGACCTGAGGGAGTAGCCTGATATGATCGTCAACAAGTCCATGTATCCGCTCACTACGGGCTTCTCCATCATCTCCAAGATGCAGGACAAGTTCGCGCAGTTGCAGATGCAGCTTGGCACCGGCGTCAAGGCGCAGACGCTCTCGGAGATGGGCCGGGACCTGCCTGTTTCGCTTTCAGTGCGCTCGCGGTTGACGACGATGGCGGGCTACAATGCCAGCATCGAGCAGGTCGATTTGCGCATGAGCTTTTACGATAATGCGCTGACGCGGCTGGATGCCATTGAGGGCGAAGCTCGCAACTCGGCGAAGCAGGGACAATACGGCTCGAACAATATCAATATGGCCACGATTTCCGGCCTGTCCAAGGCGCGGCTGGACGAAATGGTTACGCTGCTCAACTCCGACATTGCGGGGCGCTATCTGTTCGGCGGCTCAACGACCGACAAGGCACCCCTGCCCACCACAACCGAGCTGCTCGAAGGCGCGGGTGGACGAGCAGGCTACAAGACCGTCGTGACCGAGCGGCAAATGGCCGATCTTGGGTCTGCGGGACTGGGACGGCTCGGGACGACGATCACCCCCGCAGTGCCTGCCGCGCAGACGGACCCGGTGACCTTGTCGTTGGCCGAGGATGGAAACCATCCGTTCGGCTACAAGCTGTCAACAGTGTCTGCCATTGGCGCCAATATCGGCATTGTCTCGGACTTCGCGGCCTCGCCTGCAGATGTCGACTTCACCTTTCCGGGCGATCCTGGGACGGTGGCAGAAGGGGACAGTGTGACCCTGGGGTTCACCTTGCCCGACGGCACCGAGACGCAGATCACGCTCAAGGCCGTGAGCGCGGCCAATGCATCGGGCGCCACGGGTGAGTTTGTCATCGGGGATGACCCGACAACGGCGACCATCACCACGGCCACCAATTTCGACAATGCGCTCAAGGCGGCGCTCAAAAAGACTGCGGAGGGCGAACTGAAGGCCGCTTCCACATATGCGGCGGGGCAGAACTTCTTCAATGCAGCAGGTGAGCCGGTGCTGCGGGTCGAGGGGGCGGATCCGTACACCTCGACCGGCCTGCGCGTGGCCACCAAGAATGATACGGTGATGTGGTATAGCGGCGAGACCGCGGCGGTCTCGGCCATCGGTATGGGTCGGCTGACCGCGGCCCGCGCCGCCGAAACCGTGACACTGACCGAGAACATCCCAGTGTCTTCGGCGCATGGCTTTCAGATTTCAGCCGTGACATCCAACGTCACCAATGCAGGTGCACTGACGGCGACCCACACGCCGGGCGACCCTGCCTCGATGTCGGTCGTGTTCGACGACACCTTTGCGTTAGCCGCGGGCGACAGCGTCACAGTGACCCTGACCGAGCCGAGCGGCAAGACACGAGAAGTGACGTTGACAGCGGTAACCGGGCGCGCCGGGCCGGGACAGTTCACCATTGGCGCGGATGAAGCGGCCTCGGCCGAGAACTTTGAAAAGGCGATGATCCGCTCGGTGTCCGAAGCGGCGACGTCGGCGGAAGGCAATCCGCGCCAGTCGGTCACGGCGGCTGTGGAGGACTCCGGACGGGTCGCCTATGGCATGCAGGCCAATGAAAGCGGCTATCTGCGCATGATCCGCTCGATGGCGGCGATGACGGTCGAGACCTATCCAGAGATCACTAATGCGGCGGACCCCAATTCGGTGGATTTGAACCCTGCAAAAGCGCGGTTCGATGCTATGGCGCGCCGGCAGCAGCTTGAATTGTCTGAGGGGCGCAATTCAGAGCGCGGCTCGATCGAACTCATCACCATGGAATTGGGTGTGGCCCGCGCCGCCTTACAAGCCGCCGGCGAGCGACACACCAATTACACCGCGCAGCTAGAGAACCTGCTGAGCGACGTTGAGACGGTCAGCAAGGAGGATGTGGCAATGGAGATCCTGGCGCTGCAGACACGGCTCACGGCGAGCTACCAGATGACCTCGATGGTCAGTAAGTTGAGCCTGGTGAACTATCTGTAAGAATAACGCTTTGCGTGGTACGTTTGGTCGTGCAGACGACCAAACGTAGTGTGACGAAGTGCAGATACCTGAGCTACCAACGGACAACCTCTACAAATTCCAAGCACTGCTTGGATTTTTCTTAATCATACTTCCGATGGGGTATCTTACATTTCAGATTGGCGAGATTGCCATAATAGTTGCGCAAGCTGAGGCGATGGCTGAAAGTGTCGACTTCCGAGTTGGTTTGGAAGACGGTGATGGCGCAGAAGTGTGGATAGCGCGGCCGGGGTCAATAATTGAAGATATCACGCAGATAACGCGGGATCTTGCTGTCGCCAAAGCTAGAAACGATTCAATCGGCGCCTTGCTATGGACCACTCTTCCACTGGTCGTCATAGGCATGATTCAGATGTGCATTGGTTTTTGGCGATGGCA
>JBGTUK010000120.1:0-7922 GCA_041939225.1 Devosia sp. | reverse complement strand
CCGTCAAACTTCTCCAGGAATGGCCATTCGCCCAGCCGCGTCATCCACTTTTCCCAGGAGAAATTGGTGATCGCGAAGGTGGGGATGTCCTGGTCGATTAACTCGTTGTGGATGTCGATCGTCCCCTGAATATGCGGTCCGAATGTCTCCGCCCAACGCTCGTCATAGGCTTTGATTTCGCGCCAGTACTTGGGAAACCGAGTCACCAGCTTGGCCACGCCCTCGGCATAGATCTCGCCGGCATCGAACTCCAGGTTCCAGTCTGCGGTGCAGATATGGTCGTGAAACCACTGCGCATCTTCCTCGCTGTCGAAGAGCTTGCGGAACAGATACATCGGGTTCCAGTCGACGAAGACGCCGCCCAGATCGAATACGGGAATGATGTGGTCGTCCATGTGAGCCGTCCGCTTGGTTCGAGAAAGTCTGAGCGGCTTTTGGCACGGCAGAATAGCGCGGACAAGCGGGCGCGGAACTCCCGAGCCCGCAGGACAACTAGTTGATCGAGATGGGCTCGCCGAAGCGCGGCAGGAAATAGGCGGAGCGATACAGGTTGACCGGCGCGTCGAAGATAAGGCCCTGCAAGGGAGTGTAACTGTAGCTGGCCTCGGCGGCGATAACCATGTTGCCCCGCGAGATATCGATCATGGCGTCAGGAAGTGCGTAAGCGCTGCCCACGGTGTGGGGTGTGACATTGGTGTAGTTCTCGCCTTGATACTGGCGTGTCCAGATCACCTCGGTCGACCCGTCGCTTTCGACCCATACCGCGGTCACCACCTGCAGGACGTCATTGGACTCGAAGGGCGCCATGATCCCGCTGGCCGCCAGAAAGAAATCCTGCATCTGGCTGCTGGCGATGGTGCTGTCAGCCCGCGCTACGAGGTCACCAATGGCGCCCGCCACCGATTGCACCTTGCGGTCCACGGTAATCAATGCGCTCGCCTCAAGCGTGCCGAGATAGGCGAACAACATGACCGGCAGGATGAGTGCAAATTCCACCACCGCAGTGCCGCGCTCCGCGCGGCAGATCCGGCGCAGCCACTCTGGCATTACGCGCCCCCTGCTCATGAGAATGGCTCGTTCTGAAATACGGTGGCCGACCCCATCAATCGCCGACCGTCGCCCAGATTGGCCATGCCGAGGATGCCTAGTTGTATCGCAACCGGATAGCGATAATAGACCTGAACCAACGTTACGGCCTTGCCATTGCCCGGCCTCCAGGTCTCGTTCACCGTCCAGTCGCAAGGAGCCTCGCAGTCCGTTTCGACCGGTGGCTCCAAGTCGGCTGATTGGAAATTGGCCACCGTGTTGACCCGGATGTGCAGCCCGGCGCAATCGGGGAACATTCCGTAGAGCCGGTCGCAGATGTCGGTGCGAAACTCATCTATCGTGATTCCAGCACTCTGCACCTGGCCCGTGCGAATGGTGCGCGCGGCATCCTGCACGGCACTTTCCAGGATCTGCGAAGACAGGAAAATTACGGAGGTCTGGATAATTGCCCCGATAATGCCGAAGAAGGGCAGGGCAAGCAGGGCGAATTCAACAGCAGTCACTCCGCGCTCGTCGCGGGTCAAATGGCGGCTCTGCCGCGTCATCCTGTGCCAGCTTTTGCCGAACAATTTGCTTTGGCTCCCGCGTAGACGCTTTGGAACCACACTAGGGGGATACCCTCACTCAATGGTTAGGAAGACCGACGCAAAACCAGGGATTGTCCCTTAGGGTGAACGCAGCCTTAACGCGGGATCGACGATCCGGCTCTAGTTTGCGGCCGACTGCACCAATTGGGAGGAAGCCAGCACCTGGCCCGAATAGCCGGTGTCATCGCCCATCATCACGACGGGCTGGCAAGTCGGTGCGCATGACAGGGTGGTCCGGCTCTGTCCCTGATAGACAGTCATGATCCCGGCACTCATCTGCACCACTTCCACCAGTGTATCTGCGACGGGTTCGCCGCGACTGTCCAGGACGATCAGATTGGTCTGGCCATAGCTCTTGCCGGTCAGGATCAAAGTCTGCGGATCCTGAATGGTCACATCGGCAATACCCGGATTGCCGACAATGACCGTCGCAGCCGGTGCGCTGATGCGAAGGATGCGGGCCATGTTCACATTGACATTGATCGGAGCGCCGTCCTGGGCCTGGGCGGGCATCGGTGCCGCAAGAGTTGCGGCGAGCAACAGGGCAGTGGCGGCAAAACGGAACATGGTGCAAACCTGGGTACTGATACGCTGTCCCTACGATCCACCCGAATGGTAAATACTTGGCAAACGCCACAGGATTGATCTTTTGCACGCCTGGGACCGTGTCAGACGAGTATAGTTCATAGCGCCGCCGCGACACGAGGGTCGCTGCAAAGTCTGCGTGACGACAGTGTGTAAAGGCAATGGTCTTTGTTGCCTAGATAGAAGTTTATTTACTTGTTAAACTTAGTGTTTACCAGAATATCAGCAACAGGGCGCAATCAAGCTGCTAGCCCCTCGATTAACGCTATTTCAACGTGTGGCGGCTAGCGTCAGGCCATGTTCGATGAGTGACGTGGTCCGACACTGCGCTCACCCGAGGACGTGTAAAAAAGGAGCCTGGGAATGAATATTTTCGCACGTTTCGCGCAGGATGAGTCGGGCGCGACTGCAATCGAGTACGGCCTGATCGCCGCACTCATCTCCGTTGGTATCATCGCTGCCGTTTCGACGCTTGGTGGCGGTCTGGCCGGGGTTTTTGAACAGATCAACACCGAGCTTGGCTTCGGCGGCGCCGAAGAGACGCCGTCGACTTAACCTGGCATCACGATTTTAGTCGATCATGCCCAAGATGTGTTCGACTAACACGACATCGCGGGCTCCCGCCTCCGGCAGAGCCCGCGGTCTCGATTCTTGTGGTGAGGATTGCACATGTCTGGACCCAAAAGAATCGATCGGCGTGCCGGCGTTCTCCTGCGCAGATTTGCAGCAAAAGAAGATGGCGCGACAGCCATCGAATACGCCATGATTGCCTCATTGCTGTCCGTGGCCGTTGTGGGATCTGCCTTGATGTTGGGCGGCGGCTTGGAAGGCGTGTGGGCATATGTCCGTGACGAGGTCATGGCTGGCCTCGCCCTATAGGCGACATCCAGATTTCACCATTCGCGATTTCTTAAGCGTAACTGTGCCAACAATGGCTTGGTCCTTTGCGTGGAGGGTGAAGTGTTCCAGTTTCTAGCCTTGTTTTTCTTCCCCCTGGCCATGGCCTTTGCCGCCTCATCCGACCTGTTGACCATGCGCATTTCCAACAAGCTGGTCCTGTTGCTGGTCGCGGGCTTTGTGACGATGGCGCTTGCCGTCGAACTGCCACTGCAGCAGTTCGCCATGCATGTTCTTTGCGCCTTCGTGGTGCTAGTCGTCGCCTTTGGCATGTTCGCCATGCGCTGGATTGGCGGTGGCGATGCGAAGCTGGCCGCTGCGACCACGCTCTGGCTCGGCTTTGGGCTGACGCTGCCCTATCTGGTACACGCCGCCTTGCTCGGTGGAGTTCTGACCCTTGCAGTGTTGATGCTGCGCCGGCTGCCACTCGACACCCTATTTGTCGGTCGGCCCTGGCTTGGCTGGCTCAACCGCCTGCACGACCCCAAGCAGGGCGTGCCTTATGGTGTTGCCCTGGCAGCGGCTGGCCTGCTGACCTATTCCAATACCGCCATCTTCGAGCGCCTTACGGCCTAAAAATAGTATTCAGCCGTTTCATTGGTCGCTGGCGAAATAATCGCCGGCGGCCTTTACTTTTGAGTACGTCTCGATCTCGCAAAAAGCAAGCGTTCATAACTTGTTAACGCCTTTTGCAAAGCCCTGATTAACTAAAACTTGACCCTTTGCTTCCATAGTTCACCCGGTGGAATTGGGCCAGTAGGCTCGCGTACAACCGGAGTAGGGCATGAGACCCGCGCGTATCATCCTGTTATTGGTTGCCCTTGTGGCAGGTTCTCTGGCGGCCTTCCTGGTCATGCGGGGCAATACGCCACCGGCACCGACAACCGAGGTGAGGACCGAGGTCGTCCAGGAAGCCAAGACCCAGATTCTGGTGGCCAAGGCGCCGATTGGCGTAGGTGAGCGGCTCAACCCGGCGCGTCTTGAATGGCAGGACTGGCCTGAAGGCGCTCTGCGCGCTGAATATGTGACCGTTTCGGCCATGCCCGATGCGCCCGACCAGCTCAAGGGCGCCGTCGCCCGTTTCGAATTCTTCCCCGGCGAACCGATCCGCGAGGCCAAGCTGGTCCGTGCCGACCAGGGCTATCTCTCCGCTGTGCTTTCGCCCGGCAAACGCGGCGTTTCCGTCACCGTCTCGGCAGCCTCCAGTGCGGGCGGCTTCGTGGTACCCAACGACCATGTCGACGTCCTGCTCACCACCTCAACCGAGATGGGACAGCGTTCCGAGGTCATCTTGTCCAATGTTCGTGTCCTGGCCCTGGGCAAGCGCCTGGGCGAAATGGGCGTCAGCGGCGGTGACGAAACCGGCTCCGAAGACAGCCCTAACCCCACGACATTCGACGATTCTACGATTGCCACGCTTGAACTCGACCCGGCCCAGGCCGAGACGCTGGTCAATGCCTCGACCCGGGGGCGGCTGAGCCTCACTCTGCGTTCGGTTGCTGACTTCAATCGTGTTGAAACGGGCGTGCCCACCAACCAGGCCGTCCGGCTGATCCGCTACGGTCGTGAGCGGAGTGTACTGGCAGGCAGCGCCATGTCCGCTGACGCCAACGATTACAGCCCCCCTGAATACGACAATTTGCCTGACATCAATCAGGCCCCGGAGGCGTCCTCGACGCCCCAGATCCTGCCGCAATAGAGGCGAGAAAATGATGGACAAGCCAACCAATTCGACGCTGCGCAGGGTCTCCCGAGGCGCCGCCATATTCGGCCTGGCCGCCTTGATGGGCGCTACCGCAGCCATCGTCCCGGCCATGGCGCAAGCCACTCCGGCACAGGTGACAATAGCGGCCTCGGCTTATGGCGCGGTTCGCTCGCTCGATGTCGAGCTGAACAAGTCGGTCATTGTCGATCTGCCGGCGGGGGTTGCGGAAGTCATCGTCTCCCAGCCCGATGTCGCTGCCGCGATCATGCGCTCGCGCACCCGCAGCATTATTCAGGGCGTCACGGGTGGCAATACCAACGTCTTCTTTCTTGACGATCACGGTCGCACCATCCAGGTGCTGGACCTGCGCGTAATCGAAGAGCCGTCCCAGGTTGGCAACGCCCTCGAGGATGCTCTGAGGCGTGTCATTCCGGGCTCTCACATTAACGTGGAATCGGTGACTTTGGGCGATGAAACCAACCGCGTGGTGTTGACCGGCACCGTGCGCTCCGCCGAGGACAAGGACCGCGCCATGGCGGTGGCGGTACAGTTCGCCGGTTCTGTGGAGAACGTGGCCAGCATCATCGACGTCGCCGGGGCCCAGCAGGTTATGCTGCAGGTTACCGTTTCCGAGGTGAAGCGTGACATCGCCAAGCAGTTCGGCATCAACTTTGGTGCCTTGCTCAATGTCGGCACGCTGAACCTGTTCGAATTCACCAATCGCCTGCTGACCGATTCCTTCCCCACCGATGGGCTCAATGTCGGCTACAATGACGGCAACGGGAATTCCGTCGCGGCAGCGGTCCGTGCGTTGGAAGGGCGCGGGGCCTTGCGCGTGCTGGCCCAGCCGACCCTGACCGCAATTTCAGGACAAGAAGCCAAGTTCCTCGCCGGCGGTGAGTTGCCCTACTACACATATGACGACGAAGAGAGCACACGCACCGTGATCTTCAAGCCCTACGGCGTGGAGCTCTCATTCGTGCCCACGGTCAAGTCGAACGGTACCATCGGGCTCAAGGTCGACACCTCGGTGTCTGAGCCGCAGGCTGATTTCTCGATCACCAAGCGTCAGGCTGCCACATCGGTTGAACTGCCTAGCGGCACAACCCTCGCCATCGGTGGCCTGCTGCAGGAATCGGCCAGCCAGGACATTCAGCAATTCCCGCTGCTAGGGGATATCCCAATCCTGGGCGCCTTGTTCCGCTCACGCGATTACCAGACCCAGCAGACCGAACTGGTCATTCTGGTCACCCCCTATCTCGTCTCGCCCAGCCCGGCCAATTCCATTCCGGTGCCGACTGACCGCACGACGATGGCCAGCGATGCCGAGGGTATTTTCCTGGGCCGGCTCGAGACCATCTACGGCGTCGGCGCCACGGGCGAATTCCGAGGCGCGTTTTCCGGCAATGTCGGCTTTGTTTTGGACTGATTGCGGATCAGGAGCACTAGATCTATGAGTTTCCTCACCCCTGACCAGCCCGCACAGGCGGAAGAGCCGGCAGCAGAGATCGCCTCCGGTGCACGCCTTGTGCCGCGCATCACAATTCAGGCCTTCTGCGAACACTCCCAGACGGCTCAACTGGTCGAAAGCGCCATGCTTGATCGGCGCATGTCCAAGGTGGCCCTGACCACCCATAACGGTGGAATTGATGGTGCGGTCGAGACCTACAAGTCAAACCCCACGCCCAATTTGATCGTCGTTGAAACGACGCTTTCGCCGGACCAGATTCCCGTGGCGCTCGAAAAGCTCGCCGAGGTTTGCGATGCCTCGACCCGGGTTATCGTGCTCGGCCATGTCAACGATGTACTGCTCTATCGCGAGCTGATCCGGTCCGGCATTTCCGAATATGTCGTGCTTCCGGCCACCTCGTCCGAGATCGTTACCTGCATCACAGAGCTTTACGCTGCTGAGGGCGCAGCCCCCATCGGGCGCACGGTCGGCTTCATTTCGGCCAAGGGCGGCGCGGGCAGTTCGACCATCGCTCATAACGTGGGCTGGGCAATTGCCACCGGCCTGCGCCAGGATTGCCTGATCGTCGATATGGACCTGCCCTTCGGCACGGCCGGCCTCAACTTCAATCAGGACCCGCCCCATGGCTTGGCCGACGCCGTTCTGGCCAACCAGAAGGTCGACCAGACCATGCTGGACCGACTGATGAGCAAGGCGGCCAATCATATCAATCTGCTCACCGCACCAGCGACCCTGGATCACACCTGGGATTTTGAGGAGCGCGAATTCGAACAGGTGATCGAGACCTGCCAGAAGAGCGTGCCGATTATCGTGCTCGACATCCCGCATGGCTGGACCAGTTGGACCCGCCAGACCCTGGCTTCGATCGACGATGTCGTCATCGTGGTCGAACCGGATCTGGCCAATTTGCGCAATGCCAAGAACATGGCTGATGCCATCAAGGCGCTGCGCCCCACCGATGCCGGTCCCAAGCTGGTGATCAATAAGCTCGGCGTGCCCCGCCGACCCGAGATCGGTGCAAATGAATTCGCGTCTTCGGTGGAGTGTGAACTGATCGGACAGATCGGCTTCGATGCGCAGCTCTTCGGGACAGCCGCCAATAACGGGCAGATGATCGCCGAGGTCGCAGCCAACAACAAGATCAACGAGATCTTCTCCAATATCGGCATGCACGTCACCGGTCGCCAGCCGGGGCATGTGGCGGCAAAGACGGGGAGCCTGCTCAAGCTTCCATCCCTGTTCAAGAAGCGGGCCTGAAGCCTTCAAGCGTAGAGACCAGAACGGTAGGGACTTTCATGTTTGGCAAGCGCACCACATTTGGCGGCAATACGCCCGGACTGAGCGAGGCACCGCGTCCGGTGCCCAGCCCTTCGCCTGCGCCGCCATCCGCCCAGCCCAAGCGCCGCGCCAGCGATGATGACAGCATCGGCGCGCGCATGCGCACAACCGATGAGGTGCTCGACGTCCGGGCACCCGCCGATGCCCAGCGCGCCAAGGAGTACTTTCAGACCAAGTCCGCGATCTTCAACGCGCTGATCGACAGTATCGATCTCAGCCAGCTCGCCACCATGGAGACCCAGTCGGCGCGTGAGGAAATCCGCGACATCGTCGCCGAGATCATCGCGCTCAA
>JBGTUK010000119.1:0-8077 GCA_041939225.1 Devosia sp. | reverse complement strand
TGGTTCACTCATTCCAATCTCCGCTCTATCCAATCACTTGACAACGGCTAGCAAATCCGTAGTTTGCGCCCAAATTCCGGCGCTGCCCCGCTGCAGCGCCTTTCGCTTTGTGAAGGACTTCAGAAATGGCCAAGGCCGCCACCATCAAGATCAAGCTCGTCTCGACGGCCGATACCGGCTTTTTCTACGTCACTAAGAAGAACGCGCGTACTCAGACCGAGAAGCTCTCGTTCAAGAAGTACGATCCGGTTGTGCGCAAGCATGTCGAGTTCAAGGAAGCCAAGATCAAGTAATCTTGCTTCCTGTTGAAGTGAACAAACCCCCGCAAGCGATTGCGGGGGTTTTGCTTTGTATGCTGCGTCCGCATCCCCATCCCTCGCACGAGCGCCTTTGGGCCAATGCGTAAGGAATGGCGCGTCACCGCGTCCACAGGTGACTGCGCACAACGGGTCTGGCTCTGAATAGAAAGAGTGGCTGGTCCGGAGCGGCATGTCGAAGAGGCCACTCTGTCCGCGTCCGGACCAACCGCCCTACGGAACTCAGGAGTTGCGGCGGACCTGAGATGGGCCGTAGGGAGCGAGCGGTATTGGGATATCTCCCAAGACCGTCTAATAAGAACCTAATCCTAACCCGATAAAACGCCAAGCGAATCCCGCACCGGGACTGCATCAACCGATTGTTAATTATAACAAATAACCCTAATAGCGGGCAGTTTAGCTAACTGCCGTCACGCCGCGTCAAATATGACCCGGTTCCGGCCCTCACGCTTGGCCCGGTACAGCGCCACATCGGCCCGTTTGACGAGGGTCTCCGGCGTATCAGCCTGGCTTTCCTTGAGTGCCACACCGACAGAAACTGTAACCGAAAGCGGACGGGCAGGCCCAACATCGAATGGCTTTTCTACCATTGACTGGCGCACCCGTTCAGCAACCGCCTCGGCCTGCCCCGTATCCGTGTCGGGCATCAGAACCACAAACTCTTCGCCACCAAACCGGCAGGCTAGGTCCACACCGCGAATATTGCGCTTGAGACGGGCGGCGAATTCGCGCAGCACCGCATCACCCACATCGTGACCGTGATTGTCATTCACTGCCTTGAAGTGGTCGATGTCCAGGATCATCAAGGCGATGTCCCGATCCTGCTCCTGTGCCTTGTGGAGCATCACATTGAGGTGCCGGTCGAAATAGCGTCGATTATAAAGACCGGTCAGTTCATCTGTGACGGCCAGGGCCATGGTATTGTTGACGCTTTCGCGCAGTTCCATCGCGTAGCGGTGTCGGCGAATTTGGGTCCGCACCCGCGCCTGCAGTTCATTTCGCTCCACAGGACGGCTGATATAGTCGTTGACACCCAGGTCGAGCGCCCGAACCACGCGCGGCTTGTCGGCTACGTCGGCCATCAGGATAATCGGCAGATTCCGCGCGTGCTCTACGGTACGAATTTGAGAGCTGACCCGCAGCGGATCGAAGCTATCCAGACTCATGCTGACCAGCGCAAGCTCGTATCCACCCCCGGCCACCTGAAACACCGCGTCTGCCGGTTCGGTAAGAATATCCACCTTGTGATCCGGGGTGAGATAGCCCTGGATGCGTTCAGCGTGCCGCCTGTCGGTATCGATAATTAGGACCGAACCTTCGCTGGCCGAAATGCTGTCCATAGCGCGCAGCGCGTCTTCAATAGCAATCTGCTGCCCGGTCAGCGCGCGCGCGCGCAGTTCATCGGTCAACGATTTCAGTCGCACCAGACTTTTGACCCGCGCCATGAGCTGAGTGTCGTCCACCGGCTTGGTCAGGAAATCGTCGGCGCCAGCTTCGAGCCCCTGAACTCGGTCCGAGGACTGGTCGAGCGCCGTGATCATCAGGACGGGCAAATGATGTGTCTTGGGGTTGGCCTTGAGACGCCGGCAGACTTCGAACCCATCCATCTCCGGCATCATCACGTCCAGCAGGACAATGTCGACATCCTGGCTATCGCAGATATCAAGCGCCTGGGCGCCGGAACTGGCGGTCAAAACCTCATAGTATTCCGCACTCAACCGCGCCTCGAGCAGGCGAACATTGGTTGGAATATCGTCGACGATAAGAACACGCGCGGTCACTGCACTACCCCGGAATTAAACGGCCTGCCAGCAGTCCCCGCTGGCCTCAAGCTCGCCGCGACCAGCCATCCATCCCATGGCGCCGATCAGGCGGGACCAATGTAGTGCGCAATGGTTTCCAGAAAGTGAGACACCGAGATCGGTTTGGATATGTAACCCTCGCAGCCGCCCTGCAGGATGCGTTCCTCATCGCCCTTCATCGCAAAGGCCGTCACGGCCACCACAGGAATATGGGCGAGCGCGTCGTCATCCTTGAGCCATTTGGTGACCACCAACCCCGAGACCTCCGGCAGTTGGATATCCATCAGGATCAGGTCCGGCATATGCGCCCGGGCAAGATCCAGGGCCTCCATGCCATTGCGCGTCTGGATCACGGCATATCCGCGTGATTCCAGCAGATCGTTGAAGAGCTTCATGTTCAGCTCGTTGTCTTCTACGATCATCACAGTCTTGGGCATTCTACCTCGCTTGGGCACCGCAGGGCGCCCGGGCCGGACTCTGGTCGGCCGTCAGGCAGACCTTCGCAATCACCTGCAAACTGGGCTAGCATTCAAACTCTAACAAAACACCAAGTGAGATCGCCTCGTGCCAGCAACCGACCGCTCTGCGCTCAATATTTCTGCCCTCGCGGACATGTGTCTGGGCTTTCTTGCGGAAAATCCTGAAGAACTTCTTGGTTTCATGCAGCATGCCGGTCTCACTCCCGACGCCTTGCGCGGCGCCATTGGATCGGATCGGCTGCAACACGGCCTCATCGACTACTTTGCCTCAAATGAACCGATTCTGCTCGCCCTATGCGCAAACTCCGGCATCACGCCTGAACAGTTCATGCGCGTCTGGCATCGCCTGAATAGAGTTGAATAACATGGCAACCGATTGGTTTTGCCGCGATTGCCTGCAGGCGAGTTCCTCACCGCTCGTCCCGAGCCGCTGCCCGACCTGCGGCTCGCCGCGCCTGCGCAACCATGACGAACTCTTTGACCTCTCGATTGCTCATGTTGACTGCGACGCCTTCTACGCCTCCGTGGAAAAACGCGACGACCCCTCGCTGCGCGACAAGCCACTGATAATCGGCGGCGGCCAGCGCGGCGTCGTCTCCACCTGCTGCTATATCGCCCGCCAATCCGGCGTGCGCTCGGCCATGCCAATGTTCAAGGCACTTGAGCTTTGTCCCGACGCGGTCGTGGTCAAACCCGATATGGCGAAATATGTCGATGTCAGCCGCCAGATCAGGCGGCACATGGATACGTTGACGCCTTTGGTCGAGCCGATATCCATCGACGAAGCGTTTCTTGACTTGACTGGAACCGAGCGCGTGCACAAGGCTCCCCCTGCCCTCAGTCTGGCCCGCTTTGTCCGGACCATCGAGCAGGAAATCGGCGTCACAATTTCGGTGGGACTCAGCCACAACAAGTTCCTCGCGAAAATCGCCTCCGATCTCGACAAACCCCGAGGCTTTGCCGTCATCGGTGCTGCCGAAACGCTGGAGTTCCTGGCTCCGAAGCCCATCAACCTGATCTTCGGCGTTGGCAAGGTGTTTTACGAGACCCTCAAAAAGGACGGCTACCACACCATAGGCCAGCTTCAGGACGAAGACCCCGTGCGCCTCATCCGGCTCTATGGAGAATCCGGCGCCCGGCTGGCGCGGCTGGCGCAAGGTCAGGATGTTCGGCGCGTTTCGACCGAAAGGGACATGAAAACGGTGTCCTCAGAGACTACCTTTTTTAGCGATCTGGCAGGGCTTGAAGAGTTGTCCACCCAATTGCTGCAATGTTCCGAACGCCTGTCCGAGCGCCTCAAGGCAAAGGGTCTCGTCGGCGACACGGTCACAATCAAGCTCAAGACAGCCGGATTTAAGTTGCGCACACGCGCTCGACACCTGATGATGCCAACACAGCTTGCCAATGTTCTCTATGAGACAGGCACGAGCCTATTGACGGGGGAGGTGGACGGCACGCCGTTTCGCCTCATTGGCATCGGGGTGTCGGGCTTGGCACCCGCAGACGGATCAGACCCCAGCGACTTGCTGGAACCCCAGGTTGCAAGAAAAGCTGCCGCTGAGCGGGCCATGGATAAGGTCCGCACCAGATTTGGGCGTACCGCCGTTGTTCGCGGCAAGCTATATAGCACTAGGCCCACGACTCCTCTGGGCCCGATATCCGAAGAAGAAGCAGACGACCTCGAAGGCAAGACCAAATGACCGACCCGATCGAAAAGCTCCGCGAATATGGCTATGAGCTGCCCTCACCCAAGGCACCAGTGGCCAGTTATGTGCCCGTAAATCGCAGCGGCAACCTGCTCTATGTTTCCGGCCAGCTTTCCAGCAACGAGAATGGCGTAGTGCAGGGCCTCCTGGGTGACAATATGAACGTCGTTCAGGGTGGCAATGCCGCTGAACTGTGTGCCGTCAACATTCTGGCGCAGATTGTGCACACGGCCGGCGTGCCACTGCACGATATCAAGAAGATCGTGAAGCTGACGGTCCTGGTGGCCTCAACTTCCGACTTTTTCGAACAGCACCTGGTGGCCAATGGCGCCTCCGACCTTCTGGTTAACGTGTTGGGCGACAACGGCAAGCACGCCCGTGCTGCATTCGGCGTAGCTGCTCTTCCCATGGGCGCGGCCGTGGAGATCGAGGCAGTCGTCGAGGTTTAGCACCATTGCCCCGGTTGCGACCGGGGCACCGTCTCCCCATATCGCTCAGACACGTTCCAAGGCCTGCCAACGAAGTGTCCGAAACCCAATACACTGCCACTATCCATCCCAGCACGGCATCCATTCCAGCTTCGGTATGGAACGGTCTGGCGCCCGCCACCGATGGCGCAGTCGACAATCCGTTTCTTGATCACGCCTTCTTCCTGGCGCTTGAAGAGTCTGGCTGCGCCACCGGCCAGACCGGCTGGCAGGCCCAGCACATCCTGCTCACCGACGGAACGAACACACCAGTCGGCCTCCTTCCACTGTTCCTGAAATCGCACTCCATGGGCGAATATGTCTTCGACCATGGCTGGGCCAATGCGCTCGAGCGGGCCGGCGGCCATTATTATCCCAAACTGCAGGGCTCGGTGCCATTTACACCGGCGACCGCCCCAAAATTGCTGGTGCCCTCCCATAGTCTGGAAGCACAGGCCGCGCTCCTTTCGACGGCCCAGCAATTGGCCGGACGGCATGACGCATCCTCAGTTCATCTCACCTTCGTGCCAGAACTGGAGGCCGAGCTGGCGGGTTCACTCGATTGGCTGCGCCGCGTCGATACCCAGTTTCATTGGCACAATCGGAACTACGGAAGTTTCGACGAATTCCTCGAAACCCTTTCGTCCCGCAAGCGCAAGACCATCCGCCGGGAGCGCCGAGATGCGCTGGCCGATGGCCTGGAAGTTCGCTGGCTTTCGGGCGGTGATCTGCAGGAGCATCACTGGGACGCCTTCTATGCTTTCTACGAAGACACCGGCGCCCGCAAATGGGGCCACCCTTATCTCAATCGCACCTTCTTTTCTCTGCTCGGCCAGTACATGGCCGATCGCATTGTGCTGATGCTGGCCTATGAAGGCGACACCCCGATTGCCGGTGCCATCAACTTCCGTGGCAAGGACACGCTTTATGGCCGCAACTGGGGCACCACCCGCGACGTGCCGTTCCTGCATTTCGAAGTCTGCTACTATCAGGCCATCGACTATGCCATTGCCCACAAGCTGGCCGTTGTCGAAGCGGGTGCGCAGGGCGAACACAAGCTGGCGCGCGGCTACGAACCCGTGTTGACCCACTCTATTCACTGGATTGCTCATCCGGGTCTCAGGAACGCCGTTGCTCACTATCTCGACGACGAGCGTCCAGCCATTGAACGGCAGCAGGAACTGCTGGAGGGCTTCACGCCGTTCCGTAAGGGCGAGCGCCAGGAGCGATAGTCTTCAGCCATTCTCGGCCTTGACCCGCATGCCAATCCCTTGCCATGCCTACCAGGCAGCAGGAGTACACCGCATGACCTATGACCCCGCAAACGTCTTCGCAAAAATCCTCAAGGGCGAGTTGCCCTGCCACAAGGTTCATGAGGACGAAAATGCGCTGGTGATGATGGACATCTTTCCCCAGTCCAAGGGACATACCCTCCTTATTCCAAAAGCCGCATCGCGCAATCTGCTCGACGCCGATCCGGGCACTTTGTCATCCGTCATGCCGCTGGTTCAGCGCGTTGCCAGAGCCGTCAAGGCCGCCACCAATGCCGATGGGGTACGTCTCGCCCAGTTCAACGAAGCCCCTGCGGGGCAAACCGTCTTCCACCTGCATTTCCACATCATCCCGGTCTATGACGGCGTGGCGTTGGGCGCCCATGGCGGCGGGAAGGCCGACGACGCAGAACTGGCCACCCTCGCCAAAGGCATCGCAGCCCGTCTCTGACACGCCCATGACCCCATCCCGTTACCTCGCCCTCGGCATGTTACTGACCGCCACAGCAGGCCTTGTTGACGCGGTAGGATTCATCGAACTGGGTGGCTATTTCACCTCGTTCATGAGTGGCAACACGACCCAGGCCGGTGCCGCGTTGGTTGATAGCTCCTGGCCAATCGTTCTGCTGACCACTTCACTCATCCTGCTCTTCTTCATGGGCAGCGTCCTGGGCAATTTGCTGGCCATCACCACCTCACGCTGGGGTCCGGCAGCGGTTAGCTTCGCTGTCCTGTTTGGTGTCGCCCTGACCCTGGTGCTCGTCCTGATCGGCTTTCCGCCCAGTCAGGCCATGCTTGTTCTCGCTGCGACGGCCGGGGCACAAAACGCTATACTGCCCATGCGCGGGGCCGTCCGGCTCGGCGCAACCTTCGTCACCGGCACGCTTTACATGGCAGGTCAGGATCTGGCTCTGGCACTCTGGGGAGCCGCGCCCAAACTGCGCTGGTTGCAGCATTTGGCGATCTGGTTTGGCTTGTTGGGCGGCGCAGCATTTGGCCCGCTTCTCTATCGCTTCACCGGCATCCACACACTGTTTGTGCCGGTGGCAATCTATACATCCTTTGCGATCGCTCATCTTTGGGCCGGCAGCAAGTCGGCAATGTGAAAAGGGCCGAAATCGCTTCCGGCCCTTCTAATCTTGATCGCTCGTAAGCGTCAGTTTTTGTCTGCAGTCGCTTTCGGCTTCTTGGGTTTCGGCAGCGCCTTGGGCTTTGCCGGTCGCGGCGGCACTGCCACCAACTCCAGCTTGGCTTCAGGGCCTTCACCCACCACCGCCACTGTCACCGACCCACCATTGACCAGTTCGCCGAACAGCACCTGATCGGCCAGCGGCTTCTTGACATGCTCCTGAATAACCCGCGTCAGCGGTCGGGCGCCGAACGCCGGGTCGTGGCCTTTCTTGGCGAGCCACGCCTTGGCCGTATCGCTGAGCTCGATCTCGACGCCGCGGTCGGCAAGCTGATCTTCCAATTGCATGATGAACTTGTCGACGACCTTGGCCAGCCGCGCATCCTCGCGCTGTTCGGCGCCGAAAGCCTTCACCACCGCGTTGCACGAGACCGCATCGGCCAGCGCGCCGCCCAGCCGCGTGTCCCACGCATTGGCAAGGCTTGCCGCGGGCGCGACATACCACAGCGACAGCGATACGGTGATCGCGATGTAGATCAGCGACCCCGTGCCCACGATGACACCCATCATCGGCCAGTACCAGCCGAGCAGCAGCGTCGAGCCCAGCAGCATCACCGTCGAAGGCAGCAGCGCCACCAGAATCGTGTCGTTTAAAAGGTCCAGCGCCCACATGCCGCGCGTGACCTTACGCACGGTCGACCCGGCGAAGCTGTTGGCGTGCCAGTCGGTCGAAAACCGCTGCACACGTGCGAACGCATCGGCGGAAATGTCCGACATCATCCGCAACGTCAGCCCGACGATCGCCTGGAAGACGAAGTGGCGCAGCGCGATCGCTGCCGTGGACAGTGCGATCAGCATCCAGAAGGCGGCAATCGCAGCGTTCCAGGCAAGCTCGTCGCTTGCTGC
>JBGTUK010000118.1:0-8080 GCA_041939225.1 Devosia sp. | reverse complement strand
CACACTCTCTTCACAAAACCAAACTCAAAAACGCCCCCGCATAAAAGCGGGGGCGTTTTGCGTTCAAAGACCGATAATGCAGAGGAACAACGTGGATCAGGACATCTATAGCGCCGATTGCAGCCGCTGCTTCGGGCTTTGCTGCACCGCGCTGTCGTTCGAGCGGTCGGCGCAGTTCGGTCACGACAAGATGGCCGGCCAACCCTGCCAATATCTGCAGCAAGATTTTCGCTGCCGTATTCATGAGCGGCTCGACGATCTGGGCTATGGCGGCTGCGACGCGTTTGACTGCCTGGGCGCAGGGCCTCGGGCCAGCGCGGCCTTTGCCGCCGAGAACTGGCAGCGCGATCCCGCGGTCGCCCGAAAACTCTACGCGCGCTTCTCGCAATTGCTCAAGCTGCAGGAAATGCGACAGGCTCTTGATACCGCTGCCAGCCTCGAAATCCCGGCCGAAGCGCACCAGCACCGATTGGCACTTTTTGCGCGCGTCAGCGCGGAAGCCGACAGCGGTGCTAATGAACCCACGGAAAGCAGCCAGGAAGTGCTCAATGACGGCAAGGCATTTCTGCGTAGCCTGGCCGATATCCTGGCGAATTCGCCGCGATGAATCGTCGGCGGATCATGCAGGGCAGAATCGGGGGTTGACCTGCGTGTGCCAAACGCCATGCTGGCCGGCAATTGTACCGCCAGCCAAATGAGCTCCATCTTGCTGATCCGTATTCTGTTTCTGTCTTTCCTCCTGGTGTTTCCAGCGGGGGCGCAGGGTCTGCTTCCAAGCACCGCGCAAACCGAGGAGACCAGTCCTGCTGAAGGCAGCGGGGAAAGCGCCGCCGCAGTCGATGATCTGGTGCGCATTCTCGAGGATGACTCGGCGCGAGCAGCGCTGATCGAGCGGCTAAAGCAGGCGGCGCCGGAGGATGGTGCGGCCGAGGAGGCCGAGGCCGAAGCGGGAGATCTGAGTATTGCCCGGCAATTGGCCGAGTACACGCAGGGCATAGCCGAGGGGGCGTCGAACTCGGTGCGCGCGATCGGCTTGGCGCTTGGCAATTTACAGGCTTTGTTCGATGGCACCATGAACGCCGATGGCGAGGCGCTGCGGCTGTTTGCGATCAATATCGGGCTGCTCATCGCGGCGCTGTTCGGCAGCTTCTTCTTGCTCCGGCTGATCGCCAACGCTCTGGGACGCATGATTGCCGCGCGGGTGAGTGCCCGGGGCGTGGTCGCCCGAGTTACCGGTTTGCTCGGGCTGGCAGTGATCGATGTCGCCAGTATTCTACTTGCCTGGGGGCTGGGCTATGTTCTGGCGCTGAATTTCGGCACCACTTCGCGCGGTTTTATGGGGATTAATCAGTCCCTTCTGCTCAACGCCTTCCTGGTGGTCGAGTTGATCAAGCTGGCTGTACGCATCGTGCTCGAGCCCCGGTTCCCGGCGCTCCGTTTCCTGCCGGTCACGGACGGGAATGCGGCGTATTGGTCTTTCTGGAGCGCTCGGGTGATTTCGTTGCTCGGCTATGCCTTCATGTTCGTCGCGCCGATGCTAAGCGGGCTGGTATCCCGCCCGGTCGGTGGGGCTGTGGAGGTGCTGGCAATGGCCACAGCCGTGACCATCGGCATTATTATCACCCTGCAGAACAAAGATGACGTGCGACAGTGGCTGGGTCAGATCAGCGAACGACGAGGCAATGACGGCTTTGGCCAATTGCTCGCGGCTATCGGCCGGTTCTGGCATCTTGTGGTGATTGCCTATCTTGTCGCGCTGCTGGTTGTGTGGTTCGCCAATCCCGATACGGCGTTGCCCTTCATGATCGCCGCCACCATGCAGTCGGTGTTTGCGGTGCTGATCGGCTCACTTGTAGTGGGCTTTATCAGCCGTTTCGTTTCCACCGGGCTCAGCCTGCCCGACGACGTCCGCCAGCGCCTGCCGCTCCTTGAGTCACGGCTGAAATCTTTTGTGCCGGCGGTCATGCGGGTGGTCCGCTGGATCGTGATCGCAGCGGTGGTGATTGCCATCGGCCAGGCGTGGGCGCTGTTCGACTTCGCCAGCTGGATCGGCAGCGAGGAGGGCCTGGCGGTCGCCGGTTCGGTGGTTTCAGCGGCGCTGATTATACTCGCCGCCATCGTGCTTTATGTGGTGGTCGCCTCCTGGGTGGAGTACCGGCTCAATGTCAATTTCGGCAAGGTCCCGACCTCGCGCGAAAAGACCCTGCTCAACCTGTTCAAGAACGCGTTTACCGTGGCGCTCGTGGTGTTTGGCGCCATGCTCGCCCTGGCACAGATCGGCGTCAATATTGCCCCGTTGCTCGCCGGTGCCGGTGTTGTGGGTCTGGCCATCGGTTTTGGTGCGCAAAAGCTCGTGCAGGACATCATCACAGGCATCTTCATTCAGTTTGAAAACATCATGAACGAGGGGGACGTCGTGACCGTGGGCAGCTGGTCTGGCGTGGTGGAAAAGCTGACGATCCGGTCGGTGACCATCCGCGATCTCTCCGGGACGGTGCATCTGGTTCCCTTCTCTTCGGTCGACCAGGTCAGCAATATGATGCGGGGTTTCTCCTATCACCTGGCTGAAATTGGCGTCTCCTATGACAGCGACATCGAAGAGGTGAAGAGTGCCATGCATGAGGCGTTCGATCGCCTGATGCAGACCGAGCACAAGGACGAGATTCTCGACGACCTTGAAATGCATGGCGTCACCGGCTTTGGCGACTCGGCCATTATGGTGCGTGCGCGAATCAAGACCTTGCCCGGCACGCAATGGGGCACTGGACGACGGTACAACCAGATCATCAAGGAGGTCTTTGATGAGCGCGGGATCGAGATCCCCTATCCGCATGTCACCTATGTTCCCGCAGCGGGCGGTGGGGCGTCAAAATCACCGCCCCCGGCTGGGCGTGTCGAGGACCAGAGCGAAGACAGCGCGGATTGACGGCGATGTGATCGGCAGGGCGGTATTGCCTTAAGGTCATCTTAATCGGGTGCGTTAATGCTTTGATATACGCGCCCGGCACGGCCGGTGCGTTCGCGTTTTCCTGTTACCGCGTATGCTCGAGGCCCGAGATGATCCGATCCGGTGGTTCTTCCAATCTTCTTCGTCTGCTGATGGGGGCTGTCGTCACCAGCCTGGCACTGATCGGGCCGGTCCAGGCCAATAGCGCCAGCTTCGTACGCAGTCTCTGGCCGGAGGCGGAGCGGGCCGGGGTAAGCCGGCAGGCGTTCGAGGCGGCCTTTGCGAATTACAGTCCGATCCCACAGGTGATCGAGCTGACGAAGAAGCAGCCCGAATTCACCCAGACCGTGCAGCAATATGTCGACAAGCGCGTCACGGCGGCTCAGGCCGCCAAGGGTCGGGCCATGCGCGGAGAATGGGCGCAGACCCTGGCGGGTGCCCAGCAGCGCTATGGGGTGCAGCCCGAAATCGTCCTGGCCATCTGGGGGATGGAGACCAATTTCGGTGGTTTCATGGGGGGCAACAATACCATTCATGCGCTCGCCACGCTGACCGAGAAGGGCTATCGCGCCAGCTTCTTCCGCTCCGAACTGGTGACCGCACTGCGCATCGTTTCGGACGGGCATATTTCGCCCAATGCCATGGTCGGCTCCTGGGCCGGGGCGATGGGGCATACCCAGTTCATGCCTTCGAGCTTCATGCGTTATGCGGTCGACTATAATGGCGACGGGCGCAAGGACATCTGGAATTCGGTGCCCGACGCGCTGGGTTCGACCGCCAATTACCTCAAGAGCTTCAACTGGCGGCCGGGTGAGACCTGGGGCTATGAGGTCAAGCTGCCACAGGGGTTCAACTTCGCGGCAGCGCGGGAGATGGGCAAGGCGCCCTTGAGCCAATGGCAGGCCATGGGCATCAGCCGGGCTTCGGGCAGCGCCTTTCCGCGCCCCAACGACATGGCCCGGCTCTATTTGCCGGCAGGCGCCAGCGGCCCGGCCTTTTTGCTGCTGCCCAATTTCGATGTGATCAAACGCTACAACAATTCGGACAGCTATGCTCTGGCGGTGGGCCATCTGGCCGACCGCATTCTGGGCGGCGGCAGCTTCGTAACGCCTTGGCCTTCGGGCGATTATGCCTTGAACAAGGCGCAGCGGGCCGAGCTGCAGACCACGCTCGGACGGGCCGGATTTGATGTTGGCACCGCAGATGGGGTGATCGGGCCCAAGACCCGGGCCGGGGTGATTGCCTATCAGCAGGCGCGCGGTTTGCCGGCCGATGGCCATGTTTCGGGGCTGCTGCTGGAGCGGTTGAAACGCTGAAAACAGCGTTAACACTCTGTTAACGAACTGGGCGCAAAGTTTTCCCGCTTAAGCAGAGGGCAGGCCAGCGACCGAAAGACCGGCGCGCCTGCCCTCGCCCAGTTTTGCGCCACAATATCTCCGGTTTTCTGGAGCACACAGCCGTCTTTGGCTTCCCCTGCAGACCTGATTGATTTTCGAATGCCCTTGCTTCGCTCCCTGCTCGCCGCCCTGACCATAGCCGTGCTGCTGTTGCCCCATGCCGCCCAGGCGGTTTCCGTCATGGACCCCTTCAATGTCCCGCTGGCCATGGATGGGGGGACGTCCAAGGTGGGCGATGGGATCGCCTATGCGGATGGCGCTCGGGCCAAGCTCGATGTCTATGCGCCCGAACAACGCGGCGAGCCGGCGCCGGTGGTATTCTTCATCTATGGCGGCGGCTGGAGCCGGGGCGAACGGGGCGAGTATGAGTTTGTCGGCCGCGCTTTGGCCTCGCGCGGCTTTGTCACCGTGATTGCCGATTACCGGCTTTATCCCGAGGTGCGCTACCCTGATTTTCTCGAGGACGGCGCGCGCGCGCTGCGCTGGGTGCAGGACAATATCGCCAATTACGGTGGCGATCCGAACCGGCTGTTTCTGGCCGGACATTCGGCCGGCGCCTATAACGCGGTGATGCAGGCGCTCGACCCTTCGTTCCGCGCCGAGTATGGCGTCACCATGCCGATCCTGGCGGTGGCGGCGCTGTCGGGACCTTATGATTTCTACCCATTCGAATATGGCGAAGTGCGTGATGTGTTCGGCGAGGCGCCCAATCCGCAGGGCACCCAGCCGATCAATCTGATCACCGCCGACGCGCCGGCGATGTATCTGGCCACCGGTACGACCGACCCGATTGTGCGGGTGCAGAACACCGAACGGTTTGCCGAGCGGCTGCGGGCGCAGGGCGTCTGGGTGACGACACAATATTATGACGGCTTCGGGCACATGGAGCCGGTTTTGGCGATGGGCGCGCTGTGGCGCTGGCGCATGCCGGTGCTGGACGACATGGTGGGCTTTTTCCAGCGCTTTGGCGCTTTCCCCAGTGGCGTGCCCTATCTGGCGGTGGCGCCAGAGGCGCCCGAAATGCTGCCCGAGGCCATCGCGCCGATCGACCAGATCGTCAGCGAGCTCAACGCGATGTTCCAGCCGATCGAGGAATAGGTTTTTGCCTGCGAGCCTGGCTGGCGCCCGACCGCCCCGGCGCGGCGGCATGCAAAAGCGCCGCCTCGCCTCTCGGCTATCGGTTGCACGGTAGCGAACGGCCAGTGGCCCTTCCGAAACGAGGTAGAACGAGCCACTGGCCGTTCGCCACGGAAACACGGATTTTCCACGGGTCCGGATTCAGGCGGTACCGTTGTCGCAGGTCCGGCTGCCGAGCTTCTACCCGCGTAAAGAGGCGCCCCTCTTCCCGGCCTCCCCGTCCGGCCCTGCGTCGGGGCCGCGTGTATGGCGGGGATGGAGGGAGGATAGTGGAGGTTTTTGGGGCGGGGATATCTTTTGTCCAGGGGCAAGTATCGACCCATCTGTGGACGCCATGACCTTCCAGCCAAACGCACGGGATTCTCCGCAGCGATATCCCTGATCCACCGGCTGTCACTCGGTTGAAGCCGGGGCCATTGCGATCTCTACCCACGGCTCCGACATGCTTTTTGCCGCCGCCTCAGGATGGGCCCCGGGTCAGGCCCGGGGTGACAGCCGGTGAGGTGGACGCTACGGGGCGAAACGGACTGTCAGCAAGCGACCCCAAACCGGCCGCCCAAGATCACAAGGTATCGCATTGGAAGCAGTCAGAGCCAGTGGGCGCAAATTGCCTAGATCGGGGTCCCGACGACGGGCTGACCGAACGCGAAAGCAATAGTGAAGATAAGCGCCAAAGAAGTAGCGCACGCACCAAACCCCAGGAAGACTAAGCTTCGTCTGACCTTATGGTGCGGTGCAGTGAAGAATTCCGCATGGTGCTGGCTGGCGTAGTAGGCTTGCTCCCCCTTCGTGCGCCCTCGTCTGGGCGGAACAGACCCAGCTACCTGAAAAATGCTAATGAAGGCAGTGAAGAAGCCAACAACGAACACGCTCAGAGCAAGATAGAAAAACCAGAGCGCGACCGGGGGCAAGTTGTAGGTCATTGGCTTTTTCCTTCTCGAAAGGACAGCTTTAGCACGGTTCCCTGCGCAACCCAGTCCGTCCGCTAACCACCCCATACCCGCCAAAGTGCAGGGCCCTCGGCTCTGGGCCGAGGGTGACGGGTGGTGGGTGGGGCGGTGCCGGTGCACAGCATAGCGTCCGCATTGCTGAAGTCCGCCAGCGAGCAGGCGTTCGCAGCCCCGCAAGACAGGCGCCGAGGCGGCGATGCTTTGGTTTTTGCGGCCCGGCAGGTGAGTCCTGCGCCCTTAGTCCAGTTTCGCCTCGAGAGTGATGTCGATGGCGCCCAGGGCTTTGGAGACGGGGCAATTGACCTTGGCCTTTTCGGCCAGTTCCTGGAATTTGGCCTCGTCAATGTCCGGCACGGTGCCGACCAGGGTCAGCGCGCTGCCGGTGATGCCGGTGCCGGGGACCAGGGTGACTGCCGCCTCGACCTTGAGATTGGTCGCGGGGGTGCCGTTTTCGGCGAGAAAATGGGCCAGTTGCATGGCAAAGCAGCCCGAATGGGCGGCTGCGATCAGTTCTTCCGGGTTGGTGCCCGACTGACCGGTCTCATCAACGAAGCGGCCCTTATGGGTATAGGGCAGCGTATTGAGCGCGCCGCTCTGGGTATCCAGAGTGCCCGACCCCTCGGTCAGTGACTTCGTCCAGTTGGCGGTAGCCGTGCGCTTCATCGTGCTCTCCTCGAAATTGCATGCATGGGCTTTAACACGGGGCAAAGCCTAGCAGTTGCATTGGCGAAACCAAAGTTGCCATCGTCGGGGGCTAGATTGGGGGCAGTGACCGGATCGGATGTCCGGTCGGGCTGCTCCTCGGATCAGGCGGCCAGGCTTTCCCGCGCGCCGACGCCGAGCATGATGTTGAGGTTCTGCACGGCAGCGCCAGAGGCGCCTTTGCCCAAGTTGTCATAAACCGCACAGATCACGGCCTGATTGAGCTCATCATTGGCAAAGACGTGCAGGGTGAGGGTATTGGTGCCGTTATGGGCCTGCGGGTCGAGCGCGGCCGTCTTGCCCAGCCCGGGCTCATAGGGCGCGACCAGGACAAAGCTGTCGGGAATGGCGGCGTAATAGTCGCTCAGGGCCGCGTGTAGATCCTTGCCGGTGGGGATATCGGCGGACATGTCGGTGTGAATGGGCAGCGATGTCGACATGCCCTGCGCGAAATTGCCGACCACCGGCTCGAACAAAGGCGCGCGGCCGAGCTTGGCGTAATGCGCCATTTCGGGCAGGTGCTTGTGCTGAAAGGTCAAGGCATAGGGCATGTATCGGCTGGCCTTGTCGCCCAGGGCCTCATAGTCCTCGATCATCTGCCGGCCGCCGCCGGAATAGCCGGACACGCCGTGATAGGAGAGCGGGAAATCTGTCGGCAGCAGCCGCGCCTCGATCAGCGGGCGGGCTGCGGCAATCAACCCCTGCGGCCAGCAGCCGGGATTGGCGACGTAGCGTGCCTTGGCAATTTCGTCGGTCTGGTCGGGCGCCATTTCGGCAAAGCCATAGGCCCAGCCCTCGGCCACGCGATGGGCGGTGGAGGCGTCGATGACGCGGGTGGTGTCGTTTTCGATCAGTCGGACGCTTTCCCTGGCCGCATCGTCGGGCAGGCATAGGATGGCGACGTCGGCAGCGTTGAGCAGGCGCTTGCGCTCTTCAATGTCCTTGCG
>JBGTUK010000117.1:0-8084 GCA_041939225.1 Devosia sp. | reverse complement strand
ACCGATCTGGACCGGCAGGCGTTGCGGGACGAACTGGCCGAGATGATTCAGGGGGCTTTCGGGAAGATCGAGAACCAGGTCGAACTCGGGTATCGCAAGAGCCGTGCGCGGGGATATTTCGTGCCGTCCGACAAGATCATGGAGCGGCTTGTGCGCGGGGCTCGGCATGATGCCGTTGAAAACCTTCTCGCGAAGATTGCCGATAGCCTGTCCGGTGAGACACGCGGGAAACTGGAGGCCAGCCTGGCCGATCCCAAATGCGCCACGGGGTTTCTGAGCTTGAAAGCGGATGCGGGTGCCGCCACGCTTGAGAGCATCCTGGCGGCGGCGACGCGATTGGCATTCGTGAACACGCTCGGTCTGCCGTTCGACGCCATGGCAAGTGTCGATCCCGCTTTGGTTCAGCGCCTGTCCCGGCGGGTCGATGGTGAGACCGCGGCCGAGATGCGCCGCCATGGCGACACGCGGCGTCTGGGGTTCTTCGCGCTCCATCTCATGCACCGCCGTGCGGGGATGATCGACGCGTTGATCGACCTGCTGCTTGAAATCATCCACCGGATGCAGACGCGGTCGCGCCGCCGGGTGGTGGGGGCGATCGCGCGGGACATCGAGCGAGTTCATGGCAAGGAACGCCTGCTTGTCGATATGGCCATTGCCGCGGTGGATGACCCCGAGGGTCGGGTGCTCGAGGTCATTTATCCCGTCGCGAGCGTGGCCAGGTTGAAGGCCGTGATCGAGGAAGATCGGGCCAAGGGCACGCTTGACGGCCGCATTCAAACGGTGATGCGTGGCTCCTATGCCAGCCACTACCGCCGGATGGTGACACCGCTTCTGGCTGTGCTGCAATTCCGATCGAACAATGCAAGCCGGCGCCCGATCCTGGACGCGCTCGACTTGATTCAGCGATGGCAACAGGATGGACGGCGGGTCGTGCCTACCGATCTGGCCCCTGAGGGGTCAGTTCCCGCCAAATGGCGCGAGGGCGTCATCGATGCGGCCGGCCGTCTCAATGTGATTTCCTTTGAACTCTGTGTCCTGGCGCAGTTGCGTGAGCGGGTGCGCGCGAAGGAAATCTGGGTCGATGGCGCCGACCGCTACCGCAACCCCGATGATGATCTGCCCGCCGATTTCGAGGTGCGGAGGGACACATATTATCAGGGTCTTGGCCTCTCCCTGGATGCCGGTGCGTTTGTCGCGCAGGTGCGTGATGAGCTAACGCGCGAACTCCACCTTCTGAACCGGGCCCTGCCGGAAAATGGCCATGTCCGGCTGCGAACATCCGGAGAGAACCGGATCAGGATCACGCCCTTCGCACCGGTGCCTGAACCACCGGGGCTGGGAGCTCTCAAGAGAGAGGTCGAACGCGTCTGGCCGATGACTGGCCTGCTCGATGTCCTCAAGGAGACGGCCCTGGACACGGGGTTTCTGGACTGCTTCGAGACCTCAGCCAGCCGCGAAGCCCTGCCGCGTGCGGACCGGGACCGGCGGTTGCTGCTGGCGCTCTATGCCGCAGGGACCAATGCCGGGATCAAACGCGTCGCCGCCGGTGTCGGCGACATCAGCTATGACGAACTGCTCCATATCCACCGCCGCTATATCGACCCGAACACGCTGCGTGCCGCTGCGGCACGCGTGGCCAACGCGACACTGAGGGTCCGCAATCCGGTGATCTGGGGCGAGGCGGGTACTGCTTGTGGTTCGGATTCCACCAAGTTCGGCGCCTGGGATCGCAACCTGATGACGGAGTGGCATGCGCGCTATGGCGGGCGTGGCGTGATGATCTATTGGCACGTCGAGCGTCAGGCGACATGTATCTATTCGCAGCTCAAAAGGTGTTCCTCCTCCGAGGTCGCGGCGATGATCGAGGGCGTGCTCCGCCATTGCACCGACATGGAAATCCAGCGCCAATACGTCGACAGCCATGGTCAGACCGCTGTCGGGTTCGCGTTCTGCCATCTGCTTGGATTCGAATTGGCACCACGTCTGAAAGCGATTGCCCGCCAAAAGCTGGTTCTTCCCGCTGCGGGCATGCGGGTGCGCCTGCCGAACCTGGCGCCGATCTTGTCGAACGTGGTCGATTGGCCCGAGATCGAGCAGCAATATGACGAGATGGTCAAATACGCCGCCGCCATGCAACATGGCACCGCCGACCCCGAGGCGATCCTGCGCCGGTTCGCCCGGACCGACGTGATGCACCCGACCTACAAAGCGCTGGCCGAACTGGGTCGTGCCATCAAGTCGATCTTCCTGTGCCGATATCTGCGGTCGGAAGCCCTTCGCCGGGAAATCCACGACGGCCTGAACGTCGTCGAGAACTGGAACAGCGCGAACGGGTTCGTGTTCTTCGGCAAGGGCGGTGAGATCGCCTCGAACCGCATCGCCGACCAGGAGATCTCCGCCCTGGCGCTGCAACTGGTCCAAGCGTCGATGGTCTATGTGAACACGCGCATGGTCCAGTCGGTCCTGTCGGACCCGAACTGGCAAGACCGACTGTCGCCTGAGGATTATCGCGGCCTGACCCCGCTGATCTACGCGCACATCACTCCCTATGGCCGCTACGACATCGACCTGTCCACTCGGATTGACTACGAACGCATGGCGGCTTGACGCGCATTATGGGTATACCCATAATGACGGCGCGCATAAACACCGGAACATGCGATTTGCGTGTTCACTTTGGGTCTGTTTCGAGGTAGTGAACACATCATGTCAGAGGCACACCCAAAATGAACAGATCGAGCCCCAAAATCGGCTATGCCCGAACATCGACCGTCGATCAGAACCTCGATGCCCAAATTGAGGCGCTGACAGCCGCAGGATGTGGGATGGTGCGCCAAGAACAGCGCAGTGGCGCGACGCTTGAAGGCCGCCCTGAATTGAAAACCATCCTCGACTTTATTCACCCAGGCGAAACCCTGGTGGTGACGCGGATCGACCGGCTTGCCCGCTCAATGCAGGATCTTCAGACCATCGTTGCGCGGCTGAAAGAAAAGGGCGCGCATCTGGCGGCCACCGAACAGCCCGTGGATACCTCTACGGCGACGGGCAAAGCGTTCTTCGACATGCTTGGCGTCTTTGCGGAGTTTGAAACCAATCTCCGCCGCGAGCGGCAGGCTGAAGGGATCAAGGCCGCGAAACGCAAAGGGGTCTATCGCGGTCGCCCACCCAAGATCGACATGGCCACCATTCAGGCCAAGCTTGGTGCAGGCCTCTCTCCAACGGAAATTGCCCGCGAAATGGGGATCTCGCGCGGTACTGTCTATAAAGCAAAGGCTGAAATGCTGACGGGCAACGATATCGTAGAGGGGCGGACTGCATGAAAAAGCCCCCACGCAAGCGACAGCCTTCAGCGCCCAAGGTGCCTGTGCAAACAGGGGCCAAGGTCCCACCACCACGCAACCTGACCCCTGAGCTTTGCGACCGGCTGCGCCGGGACATGATGAAGGCCTGCCTCGCCGTGGCAGAAACCCACGGGCTGACGGTCGAAGGCGGGGATCTCTCGGATATCGATCTGCGCCATAGCTTCGAGATCAGCTTCCGCGTCGGCATCCCGCAAGAGAGCGGCGAGATCTACTCACCAGAGAAGGCCCTGTTCGAGGTGCTCGCGCCTCATTTTGGCCTGGAGCCCGAGGATCACGGCCGCACCTTCCGATCGAAGGATGAACTCTTCCGCATCGTCGCCATCAATCCAAACAGGCCAAAATATCCGATCAGCGCAGAGCGCGTCTCCGATGGCCGAAGCTTCAAGTTCCCCGCCGAAAACGTCGTCATGTACCTGCAGCGCTCAGGCGCATAGCTTGTACGCCTTTTGTCCCATCAAACGATCAAATATGCACGCTCGGGCCTGTTACGCCAAATCAGGATGTCTGGAGCGCGTCTTTGTTCCCGGTGTTATCTGTGACGTGATCTCTGAATTCAATGACGCCACCAAGTCGGAATGCTTGGGCGCAGCCAGTGCAATGCGGGTCCAGAGATCAATTGCAGGATGCACGGAACGTTTTTGGAGGTGCGTCATTCCATCGGCCAACTGGCGGAACAATACGTAGCGGACCCGGTGCGGCAAGCGCGAAATTGACGTCGGCTCGCCATTGAACGTGAAACAAGCCGCCCCAAGCATGGCGGGCAGGGATGGATTTCCATGCCGTCCATGTCCTGCAAAATGCATTCGAAGCAAATCATCGATGAGCCGTTCGAGACGCTGCACATCATACTCGGCGGGCAGGGTGGGTTTTCGGAGATCAGCATCACACCAGACGCAGAAATGTTGCGGCAGAAGGCGGTTTTGTCGAGCAGGCGCAATGCCGCCGCCGCAGGCAGGGCAGTGATCGCGCAAGCGGCATCCATGCCGAAAGCAGGAAACGCGCGTCGCCAGGCTCCAGCCGCGCCGGAAGAACGGTGCGCAATCCTCTTTCAGGCATGCCGGGCAATATTGCAGGCGATTGACCCGGGCGGTCGATGCGCGGGCATCTCCTGATCCTGTGGTCTGCCGCATGCGCAACCGGGTCAGTGGGTCGCGGATCAGAGTCAGGCCATCAATATCCTCGGCGGGCAACCGGGTTCGCTCGACCAGCAAATTGAGGACCCGTCCGGGAAGACTTCGGTCAAGCTTCGCAGACCAATCTGCACCTGCGACATCCAGAACCCGCCCAAAATATTGAGGAGGAATTCCATTGGCCATGGCCAGCCGATGCAACCAGCTCGACAGCAGCTCTCCGGGTGCCGGTGCAACAACGACGGGCCAGCCTTGCCCCACCTCGTTGCCGTAGTCGCGCGCAGGTGTGACTGTGATCTCGGACGCAGACTGGTTCACATCATTTCGCGGCGCAAAGGAGCACTTCGGCGTTTCGACAGGGGCGTGTAACCAAGCGAGGCGATGGTCGCTTCAGAAATGTGTTCCTCGCCGTTCCTTATCGCTGTGATAGCCGCGTTGCTCACGATATCGACGACCTCTCCGATCAAACCCTCTGACAATTCATGGATGATCTCAGCCAGTGACGGTCGCGACAGGTCCGAGGCGCGGACGAGAGGCATGCTGGTCTCAAGACTATCGAGAAGCGTCGCGAAATCCTCGTCATACGCCCATCTGGGAACAGGGATCGTATCGAACCGCGATCCCATTTCCTCGGTGTCGTGTACCGCGTCATAGACCGCAACCTCGCCGACCAGTACGGGCGAGATGTCGTGGACACGTGCGATACGGCGCAGGAACGAAAAGATAGCTTTCACGTCCTGCCGGCGCCCTCGAAGGGCGCTGTGAAACTCATCGAAAATGAGCAGGCGGGGTTTCAGGCTGTGCAGCAAATGATCCACCTGCTCGCCCGCGCGCGACAGGCTCCGCCAACCAGATGCCTGAGGCGCGCGCAACCCGGCAAGAATGCTGGCATAGAAGTGAGACAGTCCGGCACCTTCTCGGGTCTGGATCACCCAGATCCTTTGACGTTCTGACTGACGCAAATGTTCGATCGCGAAGCGTTCGGCGATCATCGTCTTGCCATTATGATAAGGGCCCGTCAGCAAGAGCCCTCTTGGGCGCAAGGTTGCTGGCCGATCGAGCAGAAGACGCATGGAGTTATGGGCGCGACTTGCAGCCGGATGGCTGATCCAACGGGCCGTCCGGATATGGGCGATGCGGCACGCGTCACCGGCATCAAGAAGTGATGCGGCGGAGTTCAGGAGGTGATCCGTCATTTTACCAATCCTCCACCGGAAAGACGCGGCGCGGGCGTTCGGGGTCGGGCGTTTCGCGGATTGGTGTCGGGGCAGGAGTCAGGCTCTGGTAGGGTTTCGGCGTATGAGCCGCATGCCTGGCCCGTGCGATCTCCTTCAGCCTTTGCTTCTTCGATGCCGAGGCATCCACGGTCGCCGCGATTTCGCGGCGGAGCGCGGTCTTCTCCTCGATCGGGCGCCGGTCGGTTTCGCGCGCTCGGCTTCTCTCGGCCCTGTGCTGCCAGAGGGTGACCGCCTCAAGCAGTCCATCCCGCCGCCCCACAGGGCGCCAAGCTCCTGTATCGGGATCCTTGATGTAGATGTGGCTCATGTCCCGAGGATCATAACGAACATCGAGAGCACCCAATCGATCACGGCGGGCGACCAACGGGCCCAACCATGGATCGAAATAGTCGTTGGCAAACAGGCTGACACCTTGAGGTGAAATCCTGCGTGTCTTGTTCGGGAGAAAGCTGAGCAGAACGTCGAAAGGGTTGTCTTCCGGGCCATCTGGCTGACGGCATTTTCGTTCCCATTCCTTGGTCGGGACCGTCAGCTTGCGTTCATTCTGGCTAAGATTGTGATCGATAATCGCCAGCGCGATACAGCGTTCGAGGTCTGCAAAGTTGAGCCTCGCACGGTCTTCGGACAGATACTCACCCCGATCCGCGATGGAACGCCCGGTCTTGCCAGGCAGGGAGCGCAACACCGTATTCACCTTGCCGAGAAGTCGCTCGACAACCCCGCCACGATGGACGGTCCCCTTGTTCCGGCTTTGAATTACAATGCCGTAATCGGCACAACCTCGGATGAAACTGGTGCTTCTGAATTCCATGGCGGAATCCACGACGACCTTCTTCGGGCGGCCAAACATCGGCCAGGAATGATTGATGTCGCGCGCTGCCAGCCAATCCTCCTTGCGGCACATCGCCTGCGCAAGACAGAGGGCGACCGACAGGCGTGAGGGCTTCTCCAGGGTCAGGCAGAAGCCAATAATCGCGCTTGTTGCAACATCGGCTGCGATAGTGAGATAGGGGCGTCCGACATAGATGCCCTGACCATCGATGACTTCCACAAACTGGATGTCGGTGGGGGTGTGGTCTATCTGGACAACATCGAGTGCGTGTTTGGCCCGGATATAGCCTGGGCGGGGTTTCAGACGCCGCAGGCTTTTCCCTCCTGAATGTCGCCGTCGGGCAATCTCCTCGGGCGTGAACAGTCGTGGGATACGCTTGGAAACGGTGACATAGGCGGGCGGATCAAGACCCTCGCTGACACAACGGGTGCGGATTTCATCGACAATCGGCGCAAGGTCCGGTTGCTCGGGCTGAAGCCACATCTCCCGAAGGGTTGCCGAAATGATCTCCTCAACGGCCGGGCTGATCCTTGCGCGCCTCGCCCCACCTGTTCTTGGCAGCAACGAAGAAACCCGGCGCTCGGTGCGGTATCGGCGCAGGTGGTTGTAGACTTGGCGCGTCGAGAGACGCAACTCGGATGCGGCGCGAGCAACTGCGGTACGCATAGGCTCTTGTCCGTCCAGAATGCGATCCAGTTCTCGCGCGATACGCGTTGCCCTAGCCCAAGCCTCGTCAGACGCTTCGTTTTCGCGCAGCGTCACGAACCCGCCGCTCCACGGATACTAAAACTCATCTTCTGCTCCATTTTCTCGCTTGTTGAAACGCGAGTTAAAAATTGAAATCGAAACGTAAAAACCCACGTCGGATTACGCTTCATCCTACTGGAATCCTGTAAGAACTTTTTGATGAAACGGCAAAGCAATTGCGACATCTGGTTCCTGCCGGGGCCGCTCGAAGAGGGACCGGATGATTTGCCTCCCGGGCCACGGGCGGAACCGCCTGATACCGCGGTCATCGACGATTGGGCAAAGGCAGAGGGGGCTCACTCTGCGCGGCTGGCAAAGGTGGCTGGACGCTTGGGTGCGCTGGATGACCGGTTGCTGCGTGGCCCGAATGGCTGGCGAAACAGACTGGCACTGATCGAGGCTGAGAACGGCGGTGCAAAATTAGACCACGGTAGCGCCGTCGTATTGGCGGTGCGGGCGGCGTAAAAGTCGTCCACTTTTTCCCTTCTTGCGGCAGCAGGGAGGGCGAGGAGATTTACACCGTGGAACTTTATCTGAAGGTCAGGCTGGCGCGCAGCGAGGGGATGAGCCAGCGGGATCTGGCGCGCCATTTCAACATATCGCGCGACAGCGTTCGCAAGATGTTGGCGTTCTCATCGCCGCCGGGATACCGGCGCACGAAGGAGATCAAGCGTCCCAAGCTTGATGGGTTCAGCGAGATCATCGACGGCTGGCTTGAAGAGGACAAGAAGTTGCCTCGCAAGCAGCGCCACACAGCGAAGCGGATCCACGAGCG
>JBGTUK010000116.1:0-8088 GCA_041939225.1 Devosia sp. | reverse complement strand
ATTGGCCGTCACCGTGGATTCATATTCCGGCTTGAAACCATCCAGAATATGGCTGGCAGCCTGGGTATGGACACCCTTGGTGGCAAACAGGTCCTTGATGCCGAGCGGAATGCCCTCGAGCGTCCCGCCCTGCCCCTGGCCTAGCCTGGTATCGCTTGCCTTGGCCATATCCCGCGCCTGCTCGGGCGTGGTGGCAATATAGGCGTTCAGGCTCGGATTGGCCGCTTCTATGGCACCGATATAGGCGTCGGTCAGCTCAAGCGCGGTAAAGCTCTTGTCCTTGAGGCCCTTGCGGGCGTCAGCGAGGCTCAGTCGGGTGAGGTCAGTCAAAGCAAATCTCTTTCTTTCGTCACGGCGGGGGCCATCAGGCCACGCGCACCGCGGCCGCCAGGTTCAGTTCAAAAAAGGCCGACCATTCGCTGTCGGGGTAGTCCGAAAACGGACCGCGCGGGGTAAACCCGTAGCGGGTGTAAAGCCGGTGCGCCTCGGCCATGCCATCGCCCGTGCCAGTTTCCAGCATCACGACAGGCAGTTTGCGCTCGCGCGCCAAGTCCACGATTCGATCCAGCAACTGCCGGCCCACGCGCTGCCCCCGCACCTCAGGTAGGGTGAACATGCGCTTGACCTCGCCCAGTTCCGGACCGTGCACCTTGAGCGCGCCCATACCGACGGCCTTGCCAGCCGCGTCGCGGGCAACAAATAGCGTGGTGGTACTGTCGGCCATCTGCTCGACCGTCATCTTGAACTGAAACTCAAGCGGAGAAAGCGGCAAGAGATGGTCGTTGAGCTGCGCCACGAGAGCGCGCACATCGTCCTGCAGCGGCGACTCTATGGCGATCGTGACCGCCATTTATTCCACCACCTTGGGGACCATGAAGAAATTGTCCTCAGCCAGCGGAGAATTGCTGACAATTTTCTCGGGATAATTGCCATCGGAAATCACATCGTCCCGGCGGCGCAAAGTCATCGGGGTTACCGAGGTCATGGCTTCGACGCCCTCGACGTCAACCTCGCCCAGTTGCTCCACGAATCCGAGAATCGCATTGAGTTCGGACTGGTAAGCCGCGACCTCCTCTTCTTCGATGCGAATACGCGCGAGGCGCCCTATGCGCTTGACGGTGGCGGCGTCGACAGACATGCAAAAACTCCGGCAGGAAAGGCGTGTTGCCGCGTTATTAGCAACGCGCTGCAGCAAATGACAATGAAAATGCCTTATGCGCCGGATCAGGCTTCCACAGCCAAGCCCGGCTCAAGTGCGATGAGTCCCGTTCCGGAGACCCGATCTGCAAGATATTCGAAGACCTCGTCGATTTCGGCAGCTTCACCAGCCAGCGCAATCAGTTTCGGGCGCGCGCTCTCATTTAGCCTCTCCACCCTTTCCCGAAGTTGTGACCCTACCAGAACAACCACAGCCTGCTCCGTCCATCGCCCAAACGGCGGCGCCTCATTATCGCGCACGAGCATCAGTGGCGCCTCGTCTGGCGCATCGAAGACAATGCAACCTTCGCCGGCGCTATGGGCCTCAACCCGGCCTTCCGGTTCGTCTAGTGCATCCAGAAGCCTTAGAGGCTTCCGGGGCGTCCAGCTGGCCGGTTTTATTTCCAAAAGTCCGCGGCCGAAATCGGGGATCAGCAAATCTGCGCCACTCGTCAACTCACTGCTCTCGACGCCATCGGGCGCACCATCCACATCGATGATGGCGATCTGTCCGCCAATATAGATGCGAAACGTACTATTTCCGAACCAGGTAAGCTTCATCAGGCCTTTTCCGTCGCCAAGTAGTGTCTGTGAGCCTATAGACAATCCAGAACTGTCCAGCGAGCCTCACGTGACCGAAGACAATCCTCTCTCCGACATTCCCGAACGCGGCAAGATCATGGGTCTTGATCTTGGTACCAAGACCATTGGCGTCGCCATTTCGGACGGCATGCGCTATTCGGCCACCCCGCTCGAGACCATCAAGCGCACCAAGTTCACCCAGGATGCCGAGCGCATTATTGAGCTTATCGGGCAGAACCAGGTGGTCGCGGTCATTCTGGGCTTGCCGCTCAACATGGATGGATCCGAAGGCCCGCGCGTGCAATCCACGCGCGCTTTCGCCCGCAACCTGGCGGCTAAAATCAGCTTGCCGATCGCTTTTTGGGACGAACGCTTGTCGACCTCGGCGGTCACAAGAATGATGATCGAAGCCGACCTTCGCCGCGACCGCCGCGCGGAGGTCGTCGACAAGCTCGCCGCCAGCTACATTCTGCAGGGCGCCCTGGATCGGCTGCGCCCCCGCTAGCCTGTCCGCCGCACGGCCTCGAGTAGGGCGCTGCATGTGCCGGCCTTCTGGCGGGGCGGCCCCTCATCCGCAGGATAATTGCGCTAAACGGCATGGGTGGGGTTGCCCCACCCTGCCCCCTCGGCTAGACCGCAGCAAATCGCAAGGGATGCGACATGCCGCAGCACAGCCCCGCCGCCAGCCGGTCTTCTGGCGACTTCCCCCCGTTCCAGCAGCGCCATCTGATTTCCATCGCTGATCTAAAACAGCACGAAATCGTCGATTTGCTCGACCGCTCCGAACGGATGATCGAAATTTCCCGCCAAGAGCGAAAATCGCTCCCGGCACTTTCGGGAAAAACCCAGATCAATCTTTTCTTCGAGCCCTCGACCCGAACCCAGTCTTCGTTCGAGATTGCCGGCAAGCGACTTGGCGCGCTGGTGGTCAACATGTCGGTCAAGACCTCGTCCGTTTCCAAGGGCGAAACACTCATCGATACGGCCGCCACGCTCAATGCCATGCGCCCCGACGTGCTGGTGGTACGCCACTCGGCGGCCGGCGCCGTCGAGCTCCTCAGCCAGAAGGTCGGTTGTTCGGTCGTCAATGCAGGTGACGGCGCACACGAGCATCCCACCCAGGCGCTGCTCGACGCCCTGACCATCCGTAACCACAAGGGAACGCTTGCTGGCCTGACTGTCGCCATCTGCGGCGACATAGCCAATTCCCGCGTCGCCCGCTCAAACCTGCTCCTGCTCGGCGCGCTGAATGTCCGCACCCGTGTCATCGCTCCGCGCACCCTGCTCCCTGCGGGCATCGAACATCTGGCGACAGAGGTCTTCACCGACATGGAAGAGGGGCTCAGAGGCGTCGACGTGGTCATGATGCTGCGCCTGCAGCACGAACGCGCCAATGGCAAGATGATCCCCTCTGTGCGCGAATATTACCGCTTCTATGGCCTAGACGAAGCCAAGCTGGCATGCGCCAAGCCTGACGCCATCGTCATGCATCCCGGGCCGATGAATCGCGGCGTCGAGATCGACCCGGCCATTGCTGATAGCGCACGGGCCGTGATCACAGATCAGGTCGAAATGGGCGTGGCGGTCCGTATGGCCGTGCTTGATGCCCTGCTGCCGGCAAGGAACTAGCCATGACGCGCCCCTTCGTTATTGAAAATGCCAGGATCGTTGACCCGGCCTCCGGAACTGACCAGCTCGGAGCAGTGCTGGTCGAAGATGGCCGCATTGGCGATATCGCCATCGGCGGACCGGTTGGCGTCCCCGATGGTGCTGAGGTGCTGGACGCTCGCGGGCTGGTTCTGGCACCCGGCCTGATCGACATGCGTGTCTTTGTCGGAGAACCCGGCAAGGAATATCGCGAAACCCTCGCCTCTGCTGGCGCAGCAGCAGTCGCCGGAGGGGTCACCAGCTTCGTAATGATGCCGGACACCACACCCACAGTCGATGATGGTGCTCTGGTCGACTTTCTCATCCGCCGCGCCCAGGCCCAATCGCCCGCACGTGTCCTGCCCGCTGCCGCCATAACCAAAGGGCTTCAGGGCAAGGAAATCACCGAATTCGGCCTACTCAAGGACGCCGGGGCGGTCTGCCTGACCGATGGCGCCCAGTCCATCCAGTCGACGTCACTGCTCCGCAGCGCCATGGGCTACGCCGCAAATTTCGACCTGCCCTTTGTCCACCACCTCGCCGACGCCGAACTGGTGGGTGATGGCGTGATGAATGAAGGCCTGTTCGCCACCGTTCTTGGCCTGAGGGGGATCCCGCGCGAGGCCGAAACCATCCCACTCTCCCGCGACCTCCAACTGGCTGCGCTGACCCGAGTGCGCTATCACGCCGGCCAGATTTCGACCGCCGGATCGGCCGAACTGCTCAAAGCTGCCAAGACGCGCAACGACAAAGTTACCTCGGGTATCTCGATAAACCATCTGTGCCTGAACGAAAACGACATCGGCCGTTACCGTACCTATTTCAAGCTCACCCCGCCCCTGCGCAGCGAAGACGACCGGCAGGCCATGATCGAGGCGCTGCGCAACGGCACCATCGACACCATCCACTCAGACCACGACCCCCAGGATACCGAGGTGAAGCGCCAGCCCTTCGCCGAAGCCTCCAACGGCGCAATCGGTCTGGAGACTTTGCTGTCCGCTGCGCTGCGACTTGTCCATTCCGGTGATGTCGAGTTGATGACCATATTGCGCGCGATGACCTGCCGGCCCGCTGAAATCCTTGGCCTGGAATCCGGGCGCATCACCCGGGGCGCTCCGGCAGATCTGATCCTTATCGATCTCGACTATCCCTGGCAGGTCACCGAGAAGAGCTTCCGCTCCCGCTCGCGCAATACCAGCTTCGAGGACGCACGCATGCAGGGTAAGATCATGCGCACCTTGGTCGGGGGCGAGAGCGTATTCGTGCATGAGGACGCAGCGTGACAATTCCTTTTTTTGACGGTCACAACGACACCTTGCTGCGCCTGCTCGATCATGCCCGCGAAGACAAGCTGGACATGTTCATCAAAGGGAGCCAGGAGGGTCACATCGACCTGCCCCGCGCCCAATCTGCCGGCATGGCGGGCGGCTTCTTCGCCATGTTCCCACCACCGCTCAAGGCCCACATCGCCCAGATTGCCGCCGCGCCGGACTACGCCAAGGGCGAATTGCCTCCGCAACTCGACCTCGCGGACGCCCAGCAATCGACCTTCGGCATGGCCGCTCTGCTCTTCCAACTTGAGCGCGCCGGCGCGCTGAAAGTCTGCCGCACAGTCGCTGAACTGCGTGGAGCAATTGCGCAAGAGAAGCTGGCAGTCATCTTTCACATCGAGGGCGCCGAGGCCATCGACACCAATTTACGCGCGTTTGAGGTCCTTCATGGCGCCGGCCTGAGGTCAATCGGCATCACCTGGAGCCGCGCCAATGCCTTTGGCACCGGCGTTCCGTTTCGCCACAATGCCGATCCCGATATTGGACCGGGCTTGAGCGATGCGGGCAAGGAACTGGTGCGCCTATGCGATCAGCGTGGCGTCCTCATCGACCTGAGCCACCTCAACGCCGCCGGTTTTCGCGATGTCGCGGCCATCTCCAGCAAGCCGCTCGTGGCTACCCATTCCAATGTCCACGCTATCAGCCCCTGCACCCGCAATTTGACCGATTGGCAGTTGGCGGCAATCCGAGAGAGCGGCGGCGTTGTTGGCCTCAACTTCGCCACCGGCTTCCTGCGCCCCGACGGTCGCTTTCTTGCCGACACGCCCATTGATCTTATGGTCCGCCATATCGATGCGCTGGTGGAGGCATTGGGAGAAGACGGGGTGGCTTTGGGAAGCGATTTTGACGGGGCCATGATGCCTGCCGAAATCGGGAACGTCACCGGTGTCCCCAAGCTGCTTCAGACCTTGCTCGACAAGGGCTATGGCGAGAAACTAGTCCGCAAGATCGCCCTCGAGAACTGGCTTGATGTGCTCAAGCGCACGATAGGCTGACCGCCAACAGGGTCATCCCTGCGGGAGCAACACTGCGGGCCACCGTGACCTTAGAACGGTACGTCTTCCGATTTCGCGATCTTCTTTGCAGCCGGCTTTTTCGCCGCGGCTTTCTTTGCCGGAGCCTTCTTGGCTGGCGCCTTCTTGGCCGCTGGTTTCTTGGCAGCCGCCTTCTTGGCAGGGGCGCGCTTCTTGCCGCCAGTCGCCTCGGCACGCGCGGCAATCAGTGCGATTGCCTGCTCCACCGTGACGTCTTCAGGCTTGAGGTCCTTGGGCAGGGTTGCGTTGATCTTGCCCTGGTTGACATACGGACCATAGCGACCCGCCCGCACGGTGATTGGCCCCCCGTCGTGTTCAAAGGTCTGGATCGCCGGCACAGCCGCACCGCGCCCGCCCCGGCCACCACCGGCCGCCTTCTGGGCGATCAGATCAACGGCGCGGTTGAGCCCGACGGTAAAGACCTCTTCCACATCCGGCAGATTGGCATATTTGCCGTCATGCAGCAGGAATGGGCCATAGCGGCCCAGCCCGGCTGAAATGGGCAGACCCGTCTCCGGGTGCAGGCCAACCTCGCGCGGCAGGGCAAGCAGTTGCAGGGCTTTTTCCAGCGTCATGCTGGCAGCGTCCCACCCCTTGGGCAGTGAAGAACGCTTGGGCTCCTTGCCCTCTCCCAATTGCACGTATGGCCCGAAACGTCCGGACTTGAGGAACACTTCCTCGCCACTGGCCGGATCGGTGCCGAGAACACCGTCACCCACAGCCGCTTCAGAAGACTGGCCGGTGGCTGCGTCGGACAGCTGCATGGTGTGCTTGCAATCCGGATAATTCGAGCAGCCGATAAAGGCTCCGAACTTGCCAAGCTTTAGCGACAGCATGCCGGTCCCGCAAGTAGGACACTTGCGTGGGTCCGAACCATCTTCCTTGGCCGGGAAGATGTGGTCTGACAACATGTCGTTGAGTGCGTCCAGCACTTCGGATACGCGAAGATCCTTGATCTCCTCGGTCGCAGCCGTGAAGCCCGTCCAGAAATCCCGCAACAACACCTTGTAGTCCAACTCACCGGCCGAGACCTGATCGAGTTGCTCCTCCAGATGAGCCGTGAAATCGTACTCGACATAGCGAGAGAAGAAGCTCTCCAGGAACGAGGTCACTATGCGCCCGCGATCCTCGGGATGCAGCGCCTTGCCTTCGAGCTTGACGTAGTCACGGTCCTTGAGCGTCGTCAGGGTCGCTGCATAGGTCGACGGACGGCCAATGCCCAGTTCTTCCATCTTCTTGATCAGGCTGGCTTCAGTGTATCGCGCCGGCGGCTGGGTGAAGTGCTGCTCGATCTCCACCTTCTTCAGTTCAGGCTTGTCGCCAACCGCCAGAGGCGGCAATTCGCGGCCTTCCTCATCGCCATCGCCGTCATTGTCGGTCTTGGCCTCCACCCCGTAAAGGGTCAGAAAGCCCGGGAATTTCACTACCGATCCGGTCGCGCGCAGAGTCACCGCCCGGCCCGGCACGTTAACGGCGATATCAACCGAGGTACGGTCAATCTCGGCCGATGCCATCTGGCTGGCAAGCGTCCGCTTCCAGATCAGACCGTAAAGCTTGGCTTGGTCCGAGTCGAGATTGAGACTCTCGGGGCGCTTGAACATGTCGGTGGGGCGAATAGCCTCGTGCGCTTCCTGCGCATTCTTGGCTTTGGACTGATAAATTCGGGCCTTTTCAGGCAGATACTCCGTGCCGAAATATTTCCCGATTACAGAGCGCGCCATGGCAATGCCCTCGGGCGCCATCTGCACCGCGTCCGTACGCATATAGGTAATCAACCCGTCCTCGTAGAGACGCTGGGCAATCTGCATCGTCCGGTTCGGCGACAGGCCCAGCCGCGAAGACGCATCCTGCTGCAGGCTCGATGTGGTGAACGGTGCATAGGGATTGCGCTTGGTCGGCTTCTTCTCGACATTGGCTACATTGAACTGACCGGCTTCGATCAGCTTCTTGAGCGTCGCGGCATCGTCGCCGGACTTGATATCGAGCTTGTCAGACTTCTTGCCATCGACCGCGAATAGCCGCGCCAGGAAGTTCTTGCCGCCCTGTGCCAGCTGAGCCTCGACAGACCAATATTCATCGGCCTTGAACTTCTCGATTTCACGCTCGCGGTCGGAAACCAGACGCAGCGCTACCGACTGCACGCGCCCGGCCGAGCGCGAGCCCGGCAGCTTGCGCCAGAGGATCGGCGACAGTGTGAAGCCTACGAGATAATCAAGGGCCCGGCGTGCCAAATAGGCATCGACCAAGGGCATGTCGATCTCCCGCGGCGCGGCCATGGCAGCGGAAACCGCATCCTT
>JBGTUK010000115.1:0-8098 GCA_041939225.1 Devosia sp. | reverse complement strand
ATCGCTCTTACGCCAATCGCTATCCGCACGAGCTTTCCGGCGGCCAGCGCCAGCGCGTGGCCATTGCCCGCGCCTTGGTGCTCGAACCCGATGTGCTGGTTGCCGATGAGCCGACTTCGGCGCTCGATGTCACCGTCAAGGCGCAGATCATCAGGCTGTTGAAGAGGCTGCAGGCCGAGATGGGGCTCTCGATCCTGTTCATCAGCCATGACCTCTCGACGGTGAAGTCCCTCACCGACAGTGTCGTGGTGATGTATCGCGGTCGCGTGGTCGAGGAAGCGCCGACCGAGCGGATATTTTCGGACCCGCAGCACCCCTATACCCGCGCCCTGCTTGATGCGGTTCCGGCAACCAATCCCAGGAACAAGCGCGAGCGCAGTTTCCTCACTGCCGAACAGATCGCTGCCCAGACACCGCGCATGACCACACTGCAGGCGGGCATTGCCCCGCACAGTGACCCGCAACTCGTCGCCATCGCCCCGGATCACCGGGTCGAGGCCTATGTGACCAATTGAGGGAGAGGATCTGATGCTCGGCTATATCCTGCGCCGCCTCGTTTCGGTTGCCTTCACCTTCATCGCGGTGTCGCTCATCATCTTCCTGATGATGCATGCCGTACCCGGCGGCCCGTTCGACGCCAACGACATGCCGGTCTCCGAGGCCGTGCGCGCCAAGCTGATGGCCCAACTCGGGCTCGATCAGCCGCTCTACGTCCAATATCTCAGATATATGTGGGGCGTGCTGCATTTCGACTTCGGCGTGCCCTATCAGAGCCCGGGCGAGAGTGTGCTGCAGCTACTCTCCCGCGCCTGGGTGCCAAGTCTGGTGCTGGGCGGGCTCGGTGTGCTTATCGGCGCTCCGCTTGGCATCCTGCTCGGTATGGCCGCGGCCCTCAACCGCAATAGCTGGATCGACTATCTGGCTTCGGCAGTTGCCACGATCGGGCTTACCATTCCGGTCTTCGTCACCTCGATGCTGCTGATCCTGGTGTTTGCGGTCTGGCTCAAATGGTTGCCGGCCAGCGGCTGGCCCAATCCGGAACGCTGGATCCTGCCCATCATCGCCTACGCCGCGATCCCCGTGGCCACCTATGCCCGCTACACCCGTTCGGCCATGCTCGACACCATGAGCCGACCCTTCGTCACCGTGCTGCGCGCCAAGGGGCTCTCGGAGCGCCGCATCGTCTTCCAGCATGTGCTGCGCAATTCGGCCATTCCGCTGGTCACCGTGTTCCTGCCCATGTTCATCGGCACCGCCACGGGCTCGATCTTTGTCGAAGCCATGTTCCGGGTGCCGGGGCTTGGGGCCTATTTCGTCTCCTCCATCGAGACGCGCGACTATCCGCTGGAGATGGCGCTGATGCTGATGATCACCTTCATGTACTGCATCGCCTATCTTCTCTCCGACATCGTCTACGCACTGATCAATCCGCGTATCCGCGTGGGAGGCGCAGCATGACCGATACAATCGCAACGCCAATCATCGAGACCGCTCCGCCGCGCCAGCGCAGCCCGCTCTGGTTTGCCTGGCAGCGCTTCCTGTCCAACAAGGCAGCCGTCGCCGGCGGCATCGTGATGAGCATCCTCATCCTCATGGCAATCTTTGCGCCGCTGATCACCCCGGTGCCGCCCGAGGCGCAATTATTCCTCACCCAGTCGCTGGCCTTCCCTTCGGCCGAACACTGGTTCGGCGTCGATAATCTTGGCCGCGATTTCTATACACGCATCGTTTATGGCGCCCGCGTCTCGCTCTCCATCGGCTTCATTGCGGCCGGCTTCTCGGTGCTGATCGGCATTCCGCTGGGGGCCTTGGCCGGCTATTTCGGCGGCCGGACCGATTGGGTCATCATGCGCATCATCGAGTTGTTCTCGGTGGTGCCACCGCTGCTGGCAGCCATGCTGCTGGGCACGCTCATTCGCGGTGGCTTCATGTCCATTGTCGCCATCGCAGCGCTGTTCGGCTGGGTGCAGGTGTGCCTCCTTGTCCGCGCGCAGGTGAAGGCCTTCCGGGAGAAGGAATTTGTCCGGGCCGCGCAGGCGCTGGGTGCCTCGCCCTGGTACATCATTCGTCGCCATCTCATCCCCAACTCGATCAGCCCGATCATTGTCGGTTTCGTGCTGGCCATCCCGCTCGCCATGATGCTTGAAGCCTCGCTCAGCTTCCTGGGCATCGGTGTGCCGCCGCCCACCGCCACCTGGGGGCAGATGATCAATGAGGGCATCAACTTCATGTTCTATTACTGGCACCTGGCCGTGTTCCCGACGGCAGCGCTGGCCATCACCGTGCTCGCCACTTCGCTGTTTGGCGACGGATTGCGCGATGCCCTCGACCCCACCCTGAAAGGCCGCTGAACCGTGTCCGACAACCTCGCCCGGCATTTCCTCCTTCGTGAGGATGTCACCTTCCTCAATCACGGATCCTTCGGGGCCTGCCCGCGCCCGGTCTTTACGGCCTATCAGGGGTGGCAGCTCGAACTGGAGCATGAACCGGTGGAGTTCCTGGGCCGCCGCCTGCATGACCTGCTGCGCGTGCCCCGTGAGTCCCTGGCGGCCGAACTGGGATGCGACGCCAACGACATTGTCGGCGTGCCAAACGCCACCAATGGCCTCAACATCGTGGCCCAGTCGCTCGACCTCAAACCCGGCGACCAGATTCTCACCACCGACCACGAATATTCAGCCTTGGAGAAAACCTGGGCTTATGTCTGCCGCAAGACTGGCGCCGAGATCGTGGTGGTCAAGGTCCCAATGCCTCTGGTCAGCGAGGCTGCGTTCACCCAGACCATCATCGACGGCATGACGGAGCGTACCAAGGTACTGTTTCTCAGCCACATCACCTCGCCCACAGCTCTGCTGTTCCCGATTGAGAATGCCATTGCAGAAGCGCGCAGGCGCGGCATCTGGTCGGTGATCGATGGCGCCCATACGCCGGGCCATATCAAGCTCGATCTCGATGCGATCGGCGCCGATTTCTATGCGGGCAATTGCCACAAATGGATGATGACGCCCAAGGGGTCGGCGTTCCTCCACACCCGTCGAGAGATGCAGGGCCTGCTCAATCCCCTGGTCATCAGCCATGGCTGGACCAAGGATTCCAAGACGCCCGGCGCCAAAGGCAATTTCGGTAACTCGCCTTATATCGACGAAATCGAAATCCGCGGGACGCGCGACCCGGCACCGTGGCTGACCGTTCCTGCCGCCATCGCGTTCCGCAAGGAGAATGACTGGTGGGCCATTTCCGGACATTGCCACTCTCTTGCACAGGACACGGCCCGTCGGCTCGGCGAATTGACCGGTCTCGCGCCGCTGAGCAGTCCAGAGTTCTGCGCCCCGCAAATGGTTGCCATGCCCATACCAGAGTGCGACACGCTAGCGGTCCACACGACACTGTTCGAAAAGTACGGCATCGAGATTCCCGTCTTCAAATGGCAGGATACCTGCATCGTGCGTTTGTCCGTGCAGGGCTACAATTCTCGCCCGCAAATGGACCGGCTGATCGACGCACTCAGCGAGTTGCTTGAGTTCAAGCAGGCGCCGTTGGCAGCGCAAGGCTGACAAATGCGCCAATATGTGGTGTGAGTGGCCAATAAAGGTCTGCCGCACCTGGAGGAAAGGGCCCCATGAGTCGGGAAGCCGCCCTGAGTTATCTTGAACCGCTCGAGAACCGCACACGCAATGTGGCGGTGCTGGACGCGCTTGCCGAGATGGTTGAGCGTGCCGGCCTCAAGATCGGCGACCGCCTACCGCCCGAAGTTTCGCTGGCAGCCTCACTGGGCGTTGGCCGCTCCACCATTCGCGAAGCCCTCAATCGCTGGGAAGGCCTGGGCATCATCCGGCGCCGGCGCGGTGACGGGACCTATCTTGCCGCTCGTGTGCAAACCTCGCGCAGCCTTGTGCCGACCATGGTGCGACTGGAAGGCGAGGCATTGCTGCGGCTGCTCGAAATCCGCCGTACGCTGGAAAACGACGTCGTGCGCAAGGCCACGCAGCACGCTACGGCCAAGCAGCGCGCAGAAATCATGCGACTATGCGATGTGCTCTTGGCAGATGTGGATTCGGGTCGCTCATGGCGCAAGGCAGACCACGCCTTTCACAATGCCATTTATGATGCCTCGGGCAATCCGATGTACGGACAAATCCTGGTCAATCTGGACCATGCATTGGAGCGCGGAGACATCTCGCCTTTCAACCGAGACGCGTTCGGCCTCGACTCCTTCCCGCTGCACCGCGATCTGGCCGACGCTATCGTGGCCGAGAATGCAGATCTGGCGGTGGCCGCCATCAATCGCATTCTGGATTCAGTCGAGGACGAAGTCCGGGCGATTATCGCGGACGGCAAGTTGATTTAGGCGGTCTGCCAGCGCGTGGAGCCGGGCAAGGGCATTCGTTCGACCTCACGCAGCACTTCGATCATGCCTGCAACATTGCGTTCGGCCATAGCCCGCCCCTTTTCGGCGGTTGCCAAGGCTGCTTCGCCTACCGCGCCAGAGGGATTGATATCGGAAGCCACCCAGGCATAGACATGCCCGAAGGCACCAGTGGGCCGGAGATACTTGAACTCCTGCTCGTCTCTGGCGGCGATGGAGGGGAAGTTCTCGGCTCGATCCATATCGACCAGGTCCGGCCGGAAATGCAGGATCAATGAGGTTTCAGCGTCACCACCATGGATGCCGTGGCGCCGTTCCAGATCGCTCAACGCCCCTTCAGGCGCACCGAATCGCCAACCACTCTTGACCGCCAGCATGCCGGCCTCAACGCGCAATTCACGCGCGACGATCCCCATGATTTCTTCATTGCCGCCATGGGAATTGACGAAGACGATCTTCTTCACACCCGCCCGTGCGACCTCGAGGCCAATTTGGGTCCAGGCGTCGATCAGATTGGTGGCCTTGTGGGAGATCGTGCCCCTGGCCCAGATGTGCTCATTGGATTTGCCGACGGCCTGTACGGGCAGAATGCGGATATCGAGATCGGTCGGCGCGCGCTCGGCCAGCAGGTCCATCATCGATTGATTGATGATGGTGTCGGTGCCGACAGGCAAATGTGGCCCGTGCTGTTCCACCGCCGCGATCGGCAGGATGGCGATAGTCTTGTCCGGGTCGAGATTGTCGAATTCGCGGGCAGCGAAATCGGTCCACCAGATCTTTCTCATGGTTCTTTTTCCTTAGGCGGGGCCGGCAGCGATGGCTTCGATTTCGACCACGAATTCAGGCCGGGCAAAGCCGGAGACAATCATCAGGGTCGAAGCAGGATAGGGCTCGGCAAACAGTGCATTGCGCACCGCCATATAGTCCGCCAGGTGCTCCCGGCTTGTGACGTAGGCGTTGATCCGTACGATATCGGCCAGTTTCAGTCCGGCCTCGGCAAGAATAGCTGCGACATTGTCGAAGCAAAGCCTTGTCTGAGCCGCGCAGTCCGGCGGGATCATCGCATTTGCGTCGATGCCCAGTTGACCCGAGCAAAACACCAGCCTTTGCCCATCGGGCACAACCACGCCGTGGCTATAAGGGGCGAAGGGGGGATGGATGGTCGCCGGGGCGAGGGGAGTGAACATGCAAACTCATTTATTTTGATGAGGATGCTAGAGGCCGGGGCGCGTCGTGACCAGCCCAACAGCCACCCACTGCACGCATAGCAGGCATTCTTGTAGTTTGCCTATTTTTTAGCTTCACAGATGCGACTGCATGTCGAAAGGTATGACCAAGGTGGCCCCAGCCGCCGTCAGACCAACAGGCCGTGGCGAGGGATCGCGGCACAGGGAGCGCATTGATGCAGATTTCGACTAAGACCATTCTTCTGGCCGCACTGGCGCTGGCCAGCGGCCCGGCAGCGGCGCAGGAGCTCGACGCAGTCACCTTCGCGACCAACTGGCTTGCCATCATGCCAAGCGACATCGTTCGCCGCCCAAAGGGCGTCGTTGGGGTATGCGTCTGCATTTTTCTTCACCTATCGCTAGGCAAAAGAAACCTGCTCGCCGAATCGGCGCTCAAACCGACCTGAATGGTCTTGACTATGATTCGCGGAAGTGGGATTCTCTCAGTCGCCAAACTTAAAGAGAAGGTCTTCCGGAATGCCGTTTCGGGGGCCTTTTTCTTTTGCGCTCAATCTCCGTTTGTGGTTGCTCGTTTTTCCCGACGGAAAGCCTCATACAACTCGCTGAGATTTTCCGAGAGGTAGTCACCGAACGCTGTTGCGTCGGTCCCCTTCGCCTTTAGGGCGATGGTGAATTTCTTGCCACTGGCCACCATCTCCGCGGCAACACGCCCATCAGACGGCGCCCAGGTGCGTTTGGATGGTGCCGGCGCGGCACGGCGCCGTGGCTTTGAGGCTTTCAGCTTCGCGACGATCGCATCGAACCGCGCTTCGCTTGGCATCCCCTGAAAATCGGAATTCGACGCTAGAGCCAGGGCAGTGTCGACATTGCCCGGCTTGTCGAGGAGGAGTTTGAGCTCGTACCAGCGATCACGACCAACGGCTTTGGCGCGGCCGATCGCTTCGAGCAGGTCCTTGGGTATCGACGCGACAGAGAGCATCTTCGAAAGTGTCGGCCGATCGACACCGATCGCGGCGAGGGCGGTCGCGTTGTCTTCGTCGAATTTCCGTTGAACGATGTCGGCGGCAAACAGCGCTTTCTCGATGAAGGACGTGTTCGCTCGCGCGTTGTTTTCCTGTCCCTGGGCGATCACATGATCGCGCTCGGAGATCTCCTTGATGACAGCGCGAAGTTTGAGACCAAGCTCCTTAGCGGCGCGCCAGCGGAGGCGACCGAAGACCAGCATGTAGCGGCCGGACCGCTCGGGATGAGGGCGAAGGAGGGCCGGGGAGTTCTGACCGGAACTGCGGATCGACTCCAGCACCTGGGCGTAGTCGGCCTCGTAGTCTTCCTGATCAACGTTGAGCCGGTCGTTGGCGAAGGATTGGTCCACCAAGTCGGGGTCAACCTCGATTATCGTCTCGCCCTCGAGCAGCTTGCCTGCCTGAGCTGCCATTTCGTCGATCGAGCTTATGAGCGAGCGTGATGCACCCTTGAAGGCGTAGTCTCGCGCGACCGGGCGCTCGGCGGGAGCGTTGCCGTTGTCCATAATGCTCGCAAAGGGATTTTTCCGCGCCATTTGACTAGCACCCCCTTATCCGACTTATGCGCTTGAAACCGCGTACCTTTTTGGCGGTTTTGACGGCAGTCAACATCACAGCCGCCCCCATGCCTGGTGAATCAGTCCCTGAATCTCGAAGTTCACGGCATCAATGCTGTCGATTGCCCGATCGTAGGTATCCCGATTGAAGTTCGATCGCTCGACCTCATAGAGCGTCTGCTTGGTGAGGCCGGCGTCGGAAATCGCCGTGGATTTGAGCATTGGGTTCTTCAGGATCTCCTCGGCTAGCATCGACTGCATGAAGCCGACCATCTGCGCCTGGGGAATGTCCGTGGGCTCGTATCGGGTGATGAGATAGCGCAGCCAGTCCAGCTGAACCTGCGCGCCAGCATTCTTGATCGACTTCATGATATTGCCCAGCATCAGCAGAAACTGACTCATGGACATCAGGTCCAGCATCTGCGGATGGACTGTAATCAGAACCGAGGTGGCGGCCGAGAGTGCTGAGAGCGTCAGATAGCCAAGCTGCGGAGGGCAATCGACGACCACGACGTCATAACGGTCACTGACCGAATCCAACGCCTTGGCGACCCTCGTGAAGAACCGCTTTCCTTCTTGAGACGGAGACTGCATCGCAAGTGGCGTCTCGTACTCATATTCCTGCAGTTCTAGGTTCGCCGGGATGATGTCGAGCAACGGGAAGTTCGTCTTGCGAATAACGTCTTCGACCGGGGCGGCGTCACCATATCGGATCGCATCGTAGAGCGAGGGGTTTTTGTCGAGCTCGGGCTGGAAGCCATGGAGGGCCGATAGCGAAGCCTGCGGATCAAGATCCACAGTCAGGACCCTGTGACCCGTGAGCGCAAGGTGCTGCGCGAGGAGTTGAACAAACGTTTCCCCGAGCAGGTGCTGATTGCCGTGAGCGAGCGCGGACTGCCGTGCAAGCTCGATCTGGAAGTTCGCAAGCAGCCGGGGAATTCCTTCCTCATCCTGGAGTGGTATGAG
>JBGTUK010000114.1:0-8140 GCA_041939225.1 Devosia sp. | reverse complement strand
GTTATCCTAGGCCGGCCCACCTAGTTCTTCATGAATAAAGCTGAAGCGAGAGGGGACTGCGTCCACGTAAGTTGAAAAGAAAAGCCCCGCATCGCTGCGGGGCTTTTCTTTGGTGAACAGTCCAGCGGCTTACATGCCGCGCAGGCCCGCCGCAATCTGTCGGTTGAGTTGCACGAGCACGGTGAGCTGCTCGGCCTGGGGAACGCCCTCATAGAGAATTTCGCGGGTCTGGTTCATTACAAACATGCCCAGATTTGCGATGTTCTGGCGAATTTCCTGGGGCAGGGGGCTGTCGTCCTGGGTGACGGCCGACATGAAGATGGTCCAGAGCTTGCGATTAAAGGTCAGAGCTGAGCGGAGTTCCTCGGTGGTCGAGATGTCCCATTCATCCTTGACCTTCTGCAGGCCTGCTGCGGCCTTCATAAGCAGAGCTGATTCACGCTGGCGGGGATTTTCAACGACTTTCGCCGTCTGTTGGTACGCCTGGGCGCCGTGCTGATGCATGTTTGAGCAGGTCCTGTTCGTATTCAATAAGCCGTTGAGCGGCCTTGAGAGCTTTGTAAAGAGACCCGGTTAATATCTCGTTATTGATTTGGTCGATTATCGGTAGAGAACTGGGCACTGCGGCCACAAAGTCTCTGGACATCTCGTTGTAGGATTCGGTCGCCCGCTCGGAATTTTCCTCGATATACATCAGTTGCACCGCCAGATAGATGCGCTTGGCGGGCGTATTGGCCGTCTCGGCTGTCAGGATGTCCTTCTCGCGGAGGATGGGTGCATTGCCATTGATAAACAGGCGCGTGCGTTGGTCTGAATTGGTGATGACGCAATTGCCCACGAGCAATTTCTCGCCAGGCTTCAGTTCGACCTTCAGGGCCATGAGACCAATCTCCGCGGACTCGGGGAATACCTGAACTGTCTAGCCCCAGATTGCGGCAAAAACAACGAAGGCGGGCATTGGGCCCGCCTTCTTAAAGTGCGCTTGGTAAGCGATTTACTGCAGAAGCTGCAGGATCGACTGATCGGCCTGGCTGGCCAGGGACAGTGAATTCTGGGAAAGCTGCTGGCGGGTCTGCAATGCCAGCAGGTTTGCCGCTTCCGTATTCATGTCCGCCAGCGTGAGGTTGCCGGCGCCGGTTTCCAGCGTATTGATCATGGATTCGGTGAACGACTTGCGGTTCTGAACGATCGAGAGGTTCGAGCCGAAGGTCGAGGCCTGGGAGCGGACTTCGTCCAGAGCGGCCTTAACATCAGTCAGCAGGCTATCGATGGTGACATCGCTGTCGAGCTGTTCCTCCTGGAGTTGGGTCGGCACACCCAGGTTGAAGGCGTTGATCGTCTCGCCTTGCTCGGTCTGAATGTCGATCGCCGAAGTGCCGGTCTCGTTGAAGGTGATGGTCAGCTTATCGCCGCGCAGCAGGTTGATGCCGTTGAAGGAGGCGTCGTCCGACAGCTTGTCGAGCTGGTCGCGCAGTTCGTTGAACTGGCCGGTGAGCCCGGCGCGGACCGAGTTGCCATCAATGGTCGAAACATCGGCCGTGGAGCCGTCAATCATGCCAGCAGAGGTAACGCCGTCGACATTGAGTCTCTGCGTGGACTGATTTTCCAGACGCAGCTTGCCATTGTCGTTGGATGCACGGATCTTGCCATCGAGACTCGTGTTGGAATTGATCTCCGAAACCAGCTCATCGAGCGTTTTGGCAATGTAGATGGCGGTGGGAGCGGCCTGGGTCGCCAGACCGGCAATCGAGCCGGTACCGCCAACGGTGATGCCAACTTCGTTGTTGTCGGCGGTCAGGACGAACTGACCATCGGCATTGATGGATGCGGTCACGTCGAGGTCGGTTTCACCGTTGATGCCCGCGATCAGGTCGTCCAGATCTTCGGTAGCCGCAGTGGTGATGGTGTAGGTGTGAGTCTCGGTGCCGTCACTGACAGTGATGGTTTCACCGTCGGCAAGGCCCAGAGTGTCCAAAGTCGTGGCGCCGGTCAGACCGGTTGCCGTGGAAGCGGTCGAAACAGCCGTTGCGGTGTTGGTCTGCGAGGTCAGGTTGATGCTGACTGGCGTGTCGCCCACCGCGCCTGCGTCAAAGGACAGGGTCGAGGTGTTGGTGAGGCCCGAAGCCGGCAGGGTGTAGGACGCGGTCTGGAACGACTTGTCCTGGCGTGCCTGGCGGAGCGTGGACTGCATCGATTCCAGGGTCTTGGTCATGGCCGAGAGACCATTGTCAGCGGCTTCCAGGGTCTGGATGCCATTGGCCATCGAATCGATCAAGGCACCCAAATCGCTGGCGCGATTGGTCAGGCCCTTGGCGGTGAACCAGTTTGACGGGTTGTCCAGGGCCGAATTGACCTTGTTGCCGGTGGCGAGACGATTCTGCGTCGTCGCCATCATGTCGGCTGTACCCTTGAGGGAGAGTAGGTTGGCCCGAACGGCCTTCGAAAGTGAGATATCCGCCATCTAATGCAATCCTTGCCTCAGGCCAGCTTGGCCCCTTGCCCAAAGTGTTAACTGCCTTTTCTTAAAGGGTCGTTAACCATGCGGATTGACGGCTTATAAACCATAATTTTTCGAGGTTTTGCGGGCGAGACGCAAAAAAGGGCGGGTCCTGCGACCCGCCCTTCGTGATTTGTGCTGGAGCTGAGCCGATTAACGGATGAGCTGCAGGATCGACTGATCGGCCTGGCTCGCCAGCGAGAGCGAGTTCTGCGACAGCGACTGACGGGTCTGCAGAGCCAGCAGGTTTGCAGCTTCCGTGTTCATGTCTGCCAGGGTCAGGTCGCCGGCACCGTCTTCCAGGGTGTTGATCATGGATTCGGTGAAGGTCTGGCGGTTCTCAACGATGGAGAGGTTCGAACCGAAGGTCGAAGCCTGCGAGCGAACTTCGTTCAGAGCGGCCTTCAGCTTGCCCAGCTCGGAGTCGATGTTGGTATCGCTGTCGAGATCCGATTCCTGAAGCGTGGTCGAGACACCCAGATTTGCCGAGTTGATGGTGTCACCGTTCTCGGTCTGGATGTCGATGGACGACGTGCCAGTTTCGTTGAAGGTGATAGCCAGCTTGTCGCCGCGCAGCAGGTTGATACCGTTGAAGGAGGCATCATCTGCGAGCTTGTCGAGCTGGTCGCGCAGTTCGTTGAACTGATCGGCCAGACCGGCGCGGACAGAGTTGCCATCGATGGTCGAAACGTCGGCCGTGGAGCCGTCAATCACGCCAGCGGAGGTAACGCCGTCGACATTGAGTTCCTGCGTGGACTGGTTCTCGATGCGCAGCTTGCCGTTGTCGTTGGACGCCCGGATCTTGCCATCGAGATCAGTGTTGGAGTTGATCTCAGAAACCAGCTCATCGAGGGTCTTGGCAACGTAGATGGCATCTGGAACGGCCTGGTCTGCCAGACCGGCAATCGAGCCGGTACCGCCAACGGTGATGCCAACTTCGTTGTTGTCGGCGGTCAGGACGAACTGACCATCGGCATTGATGGATGCGGTCACGTCGAGATCGGTTTCACCGTTGATGCCCGCGATCAGGTCGTCGAGATCTTCGGTAGCCGCGGTGGTGATGGTATAGGTGTGGGTCTCGGTGCCGTCGCTGACAGTGATAGTTTCACCGTCGGCCAGGCCCAGAGTGTCCAAAGTCGTTGCGCCGGTCATGCCGGTGGCCGTGGAAGCGGTCGATACAGCTTCTGCGGTGTTGGTCTGCGAGGTCAGGTTGATGCTGACTGCGGTATCGCCTACGGCACCTGCATCGAAGGACAGGGTCGAGGTGTTGTCGAGGCCCGAAGCCGGCAGGGTGTAGGACGCGGTCTGGAAGGACTTGTCCTGACGTGCCTGACGCAGGGTCGACTGCATCGATTCGAGGGTCTTGGTCATGGCCGAGAGACCATTGTCAGCGGCTTCAAGTGTCTTGATGCCGTTGGCCATGGAGTCCAGCAGGCCACCCAGGTCGCTTGCGCGATTGGTCAGACCCTTGGCGGTGAACCAGTTGGAAGGGTTATCCAGAGCCGAGTTGACCTTGTTGCCGGTGGCGAGACGGTTCTGCGTCTCGGACATCATGTCGGCAGTACCCTTGAGGGAGTACAGGTTCGAGCGAACGGCTTTGGAGAGAGAGATATCGGCCATTTTGGCGGGTCCTTTTCTAGGATTACGCAAACTAAGACGCCTCTCCTGAGGCAGGGCGATCCTCATCCGCCAGCCTATAAAGAAGGGTTAAACGCATGCCGAAAATTTGGGCAAATAGTGGTCTGGAATTTATCGGTCTGAACGCAGAAAAGCCCCGGAATCCGGGGCTCTTGTGTATTGCGATGACAGGTTGGAGATAGGAAAGCGTTAACTTAGGCGAGCAGATCCCGAAGCCGCGCCTGTGACTCCTGCGGGATTTCCGCAGTGCCGATGCGGCGGATCAGCTCTTCCATCGATTGCGGGGTCGGGGGCAGGGCTCCGGCGATGACGGCAGCAGCGAAGTCGGCAGTCCGATCCCGCTCCGGTTCTGCCGCACGCTCCTGCCCCTGCTGGCCATGCTGGAACGGCAGCTTACCTTCCCTGTCGCCCGGCTTGGCGCTGCTTGGTGATTTCTGGGTGCTGTCCTGCAGCAATGTGCGCTCGCCCATGGCCGGGCGATAGCGATATTCGCCTAGATTAGTAGAGCCCGGAGAGACGGGCTCGACGGTGAGGTTCGCAACCATAACCTTGTCCCCCGAATACACCTATTCGCGGAAACACTAAGGCGCAGGCCTTGCTCTCACGTAACCATCGCGTTGCGCATTTTAGTCAAATGGCATCTGTTACAGGGCGCGATTGACCGCGATGCCCTTGGCTGATGCATTGGGGTCTGCGGTGACCGTGCCAGCGGTGCCGTAAGCCCGGGCGCGGTTCTGCTGGCCAACCATGCGCGCCACGTCTGTCAGTACGTCTTCGGTGACGGTCTTGGCGGTGGCAAGAACCCGCAGATTTTCCGCCATCTGCGTGGCGAGACTTTCGTGGCCCGCACGAAGCCGCTCCATGGACTGGGGGGCTTCGACGGAAAGGCGCGCGGCCTGGCGTTGGATGGAGCGGGCAAAGCCGACATAGTCTTGCGCCAGGCGCGTCTTGTCCGGCGTCAACTGCCCGGCCTGACGGAGATGCCCGGCGCGCAGCAGGGTAGTCTCCTGATTCATCACATCGACCAGGGCCGCAAGGGCTTGTTCGGCGTGATTGCACAGCTCTTCGGCCGGCAGGGCGTCAAGGGCGGCAAGGCGGGCGGCTGCAGTCATTTTCCGTACACTCCGGCACTGGGGATATAGTTGTAGCTATTGGCAGCGCGGCTGGCATTGGCCGCTTCCTGCGAGGCGATCATCTGGCTCATCAGATCATCGGCGATGCCGACGCCGCCGCTGCTGGCAATGGAATTGGCAAGCTGTTCGGCCTGCATGGAGCGCCAGGTTTCCTCGCCAAAGCCGCCGCCGCCGAAATTCTCGTCGCTTTTGACGGTGGCGAACATTTCCTTGGTCAACATATTGAGAAAGACGCCCTCAAGTTCCTCTGCCTGGGCGCGCATGCGCTGCATCTGGGCGGGAGTGATGGTGGCGCCGGTTTCGGTAATCGTGTTCATCACAGCACCTCGATTTCGGCCTGCAGGGCGCCGGTGGCTTTGATGGCCTGGAGAATGGCGATCAGATCGCGGGGCGAGATGCCGAGCGCGTTGAGCCCGTCAACAAGCTGCTGCAGCGTCACCGACTCATTGACCACCTGCAGGGCGGTGTCGGACTGGTTGACGTTGAGATTGGTGTTGGGTTCGACCGCAGTTTGCCCCAGGGTCAGCGGATTGGGCTGCACCACTTCGGGGTTTTCGGCGATCGTGACAGTGAGGTTGGACTGGGCTACGGCCACGCTGGACACGCGCACATCCTTACCCATGACGATGATGCCGGAATTTTCGTCGATGACGATCTTGGCGGGTTGATCGGTCTGGACGATCAACTGCTCGATATCGGTGAGCAGGTCGACAATATTGCCGTTGAAATTGCGGGGCAGGGTGAGGCGCACTGTTGCCGGGTCTTCCGGCACGGCCGTGGGCGCGCCGATGAAGTCGTTGACCGCCAGGGCGATGCGGCGTGCGGTGGTCAGGTCGGGATTGCGCAGGGCCAGGCGCAGGGAGTGCTGCGAGCCGAGATGAAAGTCGATTTCGCGTTCGATCAGGGCGCCGGAGGAAATCCGGCCCGTGGTCGGAACGCCGGAGATGACGCTGGCCGCATCGCCCTGAGCGCTGAAGCCATTGATCAGCACCGGGCCCTGGGCGATGGCATAGACTTCGCCATCGGCGCCCAGCAACGGCGTCACCAGCAGCGTGCCGCCCTGCAGGCTGTCGGCGTCGCCCAGGGCCGCGACCGACACATCCATGCGCGAGCCCTGGGTCGAGAAGGGCGGCAGATTGGCGGTGACCATGACAGCGGCAACATTTGCCGTGCGGACGTTTTCACCCTGCGTGTTCACGCCCAGCCGCTCGAGCATGGACTGCAGCGACTGCTTGGTGAAGGGTGAATTATTGAGGCTGTCGCCGGTGCCGTTGAGGCCCACCACAAGACCATAACCCACGAGCTGGTTCTCGCGGACGCCTTCCATGTCCACAATGTCCTTGATACGGGCGGGCGCGGCCTGCAAGGGCGTCATAGACGACAGGATGAGCGCCAGGCTCAGCGTGACGGCGGTTATGGTTCGGATCAGGCGCATGGTCAAATTCCCCGATTGATGCCGCTCCATCCCCATGGCGCGACCTTCACAGGGCTAAATGCCAGAACCGTGCCAGATCGCTGTTCGTTACGTAGGGCGTTGATTTTGAAGGGTTTTGCAATTTCCGCGGTTGGGTGGCGATTCGTTGCCAAGCAATTCTTGCCGGGCCCGTTAAGGGCTTGTTAACCTGAGTGGGCAGATTTTGCCGGTATTCGATTAGCCAAGTGAGTCAGGCCCTTTGCGCATCGACGCAACCAATCGCAGCAGTAGCGTTTCCGGCCGCTCATCGACGGGCAAGGCGGGCAATGGCCCTGCTTTTGTGCCGGTCGGGGAGCAGGGGCCCCAGCGGGTCAATGCGACCGCACCCTCGACGCCGACCACCGGGATTGATGCCATTCTGGCGCTGCAGGCCAATGGTGATTATTCCGAGAGCCGCCGCAAGGCTGTGAAGAAGGGGACTCGGCTGCTGGATCTGCTTGAGGACATGAAGGCCGACCTGCTGATCGGCAGGGTGGCGCCGGAGCGGCTCGACACCATGGCCTCGCAATTGCGCAATCTGCGCGAACGGGTGGAGCCGGAACTGGACGCGGTCCTCGATGATATCGAACTGCGGGTTCTGGTGGAGCTGGCCAAGCTGGGACGATATCCCCAGATTTGAGCCGGTCACGTTTTTGCCTATCCGTCATCAAGTTGTAGCCGGTTTTGGGCTATGGGCCTGACGCGCCCCGGTTTCCTACGTTAACGAGTGGTAACTTGTGTGCTTGCGGGGGAACGGCGAGGCGCATATATAGGCCGCCAAGGGCGCATTGGAGGTTGAGTCTGCTGATGTCTTCGGTTGAACTTACGGATTATCGACCCAGCGAGGACGAGCCGTTTATGAACCCGCGCCAGCGGGAGTATTTCAGGAACAAGCTGCACGCCTGGAAGGACGAGATCTTGCGCGAAAGCCGCCTGACTCTCGAAAATCTCCAGGAAGAAAGCCAGAACCATCCGGACATGGCGGATCGCGCCAGTTCGGAAAGCGATCGTTCGTTGGAATTGCGGACGCGGGATCGTCAACGCAAGCTGATTTCCAAGATCGATGCGGCGCTCAAGCGCATTGACGATGGGACATACGGCTATTGCGAGGAAACCGGTGATCCGATCGGCCTGGCGCGGCTCGATGCCCGTCCGACCGCGACGCTGAGCCTGGAAGCCCAGGAACTGCACGAGCGCCGCGAAAAGGTCTATCGCGACGAGTAGTCGGAGAGTGAACTGAAAAAGCCCGCAGCGAAGCGGGCTTTTTCTTTTCTGCCTCTCGCCCCTCAGTTCCCCGGCGTACGTTCCGCATTGCGGTCGTGAATGGCCTCCACGTCAGGCGTCATTTCGTTGGCGAAGTCGGCCATTTCGAACACAGGACGGATATCGATATCGCTTTCCGTGGCCATAGGGTTGGGG
>JBGTUK010000113.1:0-8179 GCA_041939225.1 Devosia sp. | reverse complement strand
GCCATTGCCAATGTGCTTGAGTTTGACGGCGACCGCCTGACGGGAACGGTGGCCAAGCCCATTGTCGACAAGAACACCAAGCGTGAGCGGCTGCTGACACTGGCCGGTGAACGCAACCTTGACCTGGCCCGCACTTTGGCCGTTGGCGACGGCGCCAACGATCTCGACATGATCGGGGTGGCGGGCTTTGGCGTGGCCCTGCACGCCAAGCCTGCGGTTGCGGAGGCCGCCGGCATCCGCATCGACCATGGCGACCTAACCGCCCTGCTCTACCTGCAGGGCTACTACGACGACGAATTCGTTCGCTAGCTTGATAACTTCGATAGCAAAGGCCCGCGCAGTTTCCTGCGCGGGCCTTTGATCTGTCTGCCGTAAGACTTACTGGCTCGAAGCCGGCGCCGTCTCTTCGGCCGGAGGCGGGGCCTCGGTGCCCACTGTTGGCTGCAGTTCCGAACCATCGTCCAGCGTCATGGTCGGCGCCACGGTTTCTTCGATGCCCAAGCCATCCAGTGCCGGCTCATCCGAGCTGGTGCTGGGGGTCTGGGGCGCCGATTGCTGCGGCAGCGGCGTTGCAAAGCTGGTGCTGGCCGCCGGGATTTCGCCGTCCGAACCGAAGTAGCGGAAGAAGGCGCTATCAGGCGAGAGGACCATGGTCGTGCCGGTATTCCCCAAGGCGGTCCGATAGGACTCCATCGAGCGATAGAACTCGAAGAATTCCGCGTCCTGCCCGTAGGCCGAGGCGAAGATACGGTTCCGATCGGCATCACCCGTACCACGGATGATTTCGGCATCGCGTGTCGCTGCGGCGACGATTTCCACCGCCTGACGTTCGGCAATGGCGCGCAGGCTCTGTGCCTGCTCCTGACCACGGGCACGCAGCAGCGCGGCCTCGGCCAGACGTTCCGCACGCATGCGCTCATAGGTCCGCTCTGAGACTTCATCCGCCAGATCAGTACGCAGAATACGCACATCAACGATCTCGATACCCAGTGCAGCCATTTCCGGCCGGATCAGATCGCGCGCTTCAGTCATCATCTGCGGACGCTGCTCAGAGAGAGCCGCGTTGAACTCGCGCAGACCATAGACCTGGCGCAAGGCAGCGTCGAAACGTGTCGCGATACGATCCTGAGCGACCGACAATTGACCAAGTGCCCGCTGACGGAACAGCACCGGATCGACGATCTTGTAGGTCAGGAAAGCGTCCACCTCGTAGAAGGCACCGCCCGAGACCTGCACGGTCATGTCGGCGATATCCTGGCGCAGCAGACGATCTTCGATGATCTGTACGCTATCGACGATGTCGGTCGGGATCTTGAAGTACAGACCCGGCTCGGTGCGAACATCAGTGATCTGACCGAAACGCAGCACGATAGCCTGTTCACGCTCGTTGACCACATAGATCGAGGAGAACAGCACATAAAGGGCCGCCACCAGGACGGCGCCAATGATGAAGAGACGATTGCTCATGGCTTACTCCCCCGAACCGGTGTTTGTGTTGGCGCGGGAGCGCAATTCTGGCAACGGCAGGTACGGCACGACGCCTGAGCCACCAGCACCATTCTCGACCAGAACCTTCTCCGAGGCGCTCAGCACCTGTTCCATGGTTTCCAGGAACAGACGCTTGCGGGTCACTTCGGGTGCATTGACATATTCGGCATACACCGCGTTGAAGCGCTCGGCCTCACCGGTTGCTTCCTGCACCACGCGGTTGGAGTAGGCGGCAGCTTCTTCGCGCAGCGCTGCGGCCTGACCGCGGGCGTCACCCAGAAGGGTGTTCGCGTAGGAGCGGGCTTCTTCCTGCAGACGATCCTCATCCTGCTCGGCGCGCTGCACTTCGTTAAACGCGTCGGCCACTTCGGCTGGCGGAGCGGCGTTCTCGATCGAGATCTGCTGCACCGAAACACCCATGCCATAGGAGTCGAGAATGTCCTGGGTGATCTGCTGCACCTCAATGGCGATCCCGGCGCGGTCGTCGCGGAAAATATCCTGTGCCGGACGACGGCCAACAATCTCGCGCATCGCGCTTTCCGCAGCGTTGCGCACCATTTCTTCCGGATCGCGAACATTGATCACGTAGTCGACCGGATTGCCCACCGACCAGAGCACGGCAAAGCGCACATCGACGATGTTCTGGTCGCCAGACAGCATCAACCCGTCATCTGCATTGGCGCGCGAACCCGAGCCCGTCGCCGTGCCGATTGTGGTCTGGTTCTGCGAAGTATTGACCTTCTCGACCGTTTCGATGGGCCAGAGATGGAAATGCAGGCCCGCAGTGGACAATTCCTGCTTGGGCGCACCCAGACGGAATTCGACACCGACTTCGGCTTCTTCCACGGTATAGACCGAGTTGAGCAACCAGAAGGCGCCCAACACCAGCACACCACCGACCAAAAGCCAGCGCCCGCCCGGCAATCCGCCGCCAAACTGAGCGCGTCCGCGGTTCAGAATGTCTTCGAGATTGGGAGTATTGTTGCTCGGACGGCGTGGACCGCCGCCGCCCCCACCCGGCGCCTGGCCCCACGGTCCGCCATTATTGCGGCCGCCTCCGCCACCATTATTCTCCCAAGGCATCGCATTCCTTTCGGTGTCTTCGAGAAATCATTGCTGCCATATATAGGCAAGGCGCCCGCACGATCAATGCGCGCTCCCGTGAATGCGGTCGTAAACCCGTATCGTGTAGTTGGCCGCATCGCGCTCGGATCTGGGCATGTCCGGCTCATCGACAACCCGCCATTCGGCCGGGTCAATCGGCGGAAAATGCACATCTCCATCCGGCTCAAGGTCGACATGGCTGATATAGAGCCGGTCGGCGAGCGGCAGCGCCTGCGCGTATATGTCGCCTCCGCCAATCACCATGATTTCATCCTGCTCGCTCGCCTCGGCCAGCCGCCGCGCAGCCGCAAGTGCCTCTTGCAGGCTGTGGCGCACCAGCACGCCTTCGGGCCGATAATCATGCTGCCGTGTCACCACAATATGCGGACGCCCGGGCAGTGGCTTGGCGAAAGTCTCGAACTGCTTGCGGCCCATGACCATGGGCTTGCCCATTGTGGTCTGCTTGAACCAGGCGAAATCCGATGGGATGCGCCAGGGAATGGACTGGTCCGCACCAATCACATTGTTGCGCGCCACCGCGGCGATAAGGGAGATTTTGGACATAAAGGAGGCTTACCGCGTTCGGCGCGAGAAGGTAAGGCCGAAATGCTACAGGCGTGTGCCCATATGGAAAAAGCGCCAACCCGTACCGGTCAAAACAAAAGGCCGGCCCCAGCGGGGTCGGCCTGATGATTGAAACTCATGTCGGAGTTTACGGGGTACCGATCTGCACGCGCCCGTCGACAGTCTCTGCATTCTGGCTGTCGATATTGGGCATCGCGTCGATATCCTGCTGGGCCATGCCCCGCATCACGAGCCGGCCGTCGATAACGGAAACCGTCTCGAGCGGGATGGAGATCTCTCGCTCACCGAAGCCCAGGAAAGTGCCTTCGGCCAGCACCAGATAGTGCCGATTTCCCAGCAGGATGACGCGGTCTACCGTGCCAAGCTCAATTCCGCGAGCATTGCGCAGGTCCCGGCCCTCAAGGTCCGCGACATTGTATTCCATTGCACGACCAGCTTCCATCTGCTGATCTTCGCGCAATAGCTGGTTTACCCGATCCCAGTCAGCCGGGGCGTTGGCAGCAGCAGCATTGTCGCCGGAAACCTGCCCCTGTTCGAACCGGATCTGGGGTTCACCGGTCTGGTTGAAGCGAATCTCGGGCTCGCCTTCCTGCTGAACCTCAATATTGGGTTCGGCGGCTTCATACTGAATGCTAGGATCCTGGCGCTGCACATCGATCTGTGCCTCCCCGGAGCTCTGAATCTCGACCTGCGCATCCTGGCGCTGAAGGTCGACCTCGGCACCTTCACCCTGCGTTGCCTGTTCCGCCTGGACGGAGACCTGAGGCTCTGGCTGGCTGACGCTAACTTCCGGCGCCGGCTGGCGAACCTCGATCTGCGGTTCAGGATTGGTCACCGCCACGTCTGGATCGGGCATGCGAACGATGATTTCGGGCTGCGGCATGTCAATGGTGATCACCGGCTGCGGGACCTGAACGCGCACGTTTGGCGCCGCCTGGCGAACAATGACCTCCGGCTGGCCCTGATTAACCCGGACCTGCGGTTCCCGCTGCGTGACCGAGACCAGCGGCGCGCGCTGCTGCCTGGTCGACATAGGTCAGGCAGCGCTCTTCATCGCCAGCCTGAATAACGGTACGGCTCTGGTCGATCCATTCGGGCCGCAGACGTTCACCCTGGTCGCGCGTCAGGTCACTCAGGGCCTGACAGTGCTGATCTCCCTGCGCGGGATCAGCCGGGGCCTGCGCCATAGCAACCGGCGTCAGCATCGTCGCACCGATGGCGGTGGCCATTATTGTTCTTTTGAAATTTCTGGTCATCTTCCACGTTCCCTTTCTCTATTCGGAACCGACGTGAGCAGGCTCCGGATTTTGAATGAGCGGAATCATCGGCGCGCTGGACGCCGGCAGCCGGGTGGTCATTTTCCAACCCGGATACGGTTCAGAATCCTGCTCTGTCGTGTCGCAGTCGCGAAGCAACAAGCGTCACCAATGACGCGGGCTCCATGTGCGCGACCGTGCGTTTGCGCTGAGGCAAAGCTTGAGTTGCCCTCAGGCTGTTCGTCCAACGGGTGCAGCCAAGATGAGTTCCCGGCAAATCACTGCGAATCGGAATTGTGACCTCCGGCGGTCACGCTCAATCTGGATGTGATCCGAGTATGTGCCCGACGGGCAGCTATGGCGAAGGCAGAGTTCTGTCGGATCTGAGACCGGCGACCGCCTAGCTCGTCCCCAGTTTCAATAGCGCCTCGCCATCGATGCGCACCTTGGTCCACTCGTCCTGCATCTCGCCCCCCTGCCTCTTGTAGAATGCAATCGAAGGTTCGTTCCAGTCGAGCACCCACCACTCGAAGCGTCCCAGTTCTTCCCTAACGCAGCGCTGCGCCAGGTGAGCCAGCAGAGCCTTGCCGATCCCCTGCCCGCGCAACGCCGGATCGACATAAAGGTCTTCGAGCCAAATGCCATGCCGACCCCGGAAGGTCGAATAGGTATAGAACCAGAGCGCAAAGCCCACCGGTTTGCCGTCCCACTCCGCTATCTCGCAGAACACCTTGGGTTCGGCTCTAAACAGATCGCGCGCGATGTCGGCCTCGCTGGACTGCACCTCGTGTTCGAGCTTCTCGTAGACAGCCAGCGCGCGGATGAAGGCAATGATCTGGCCGGCGTCGCCTGGGACGGCTGGGCGGATAGTAAGCTTGGTCAAGGTCTTGATATCTTCTCCGCAAAGGAGAAATCTCCATTTGTCACGACGCGGCATCCGTAAAAAAGGACACTATCCTGCCTGGGCGATGCTGGCGCTATTGCGCCTCGTAACGATCCAAAATCAGAATGTTCAGCTCTTCCTGCGGCCAGAAGTTCTGCTTGACCATCTCGAAGGTCGTCGGCCCGATCTTGGTCACGCCTTCACCGCAGAATGACACCAGATTATCGGTGCTGCCCTTGTCGATGACGAGCCGGAAATTCTCGATACCGCCACCGGCCCAATTGCCGCCGGTCGTCAGGATGTAGGAAATCCAGCTCTCGGTGAACGGGGCGCCCCAGGGCTCGTCCGGATCAGGCAGCGTCTTGCGCACCGCAGCGATGAAGCTTTCGTCGGTACAGTATTTCCGGCGATACTCCGCCGCCGGGTCATATCCGTCATCATACGGTTCGGACAGAAACGCGACGCCAGTCGTGCCCCCAACACTGGGTGTATACCGATGCTCGACGGTAACTGTTTCGCCCGCCGGAAATGTCGCCTCCCAGGTGTAAGTCGCACGATAAATCCAGTTGGGCCAATAATGGGTTTCCCACCCCGACCCCGCGTCAAATCCATCCGGCGCGGCCAATCCCAGATGCAGCAAATCGTCGATTGTTTCCGCGTCTAGTTCCTTGATCGCATCGATAGCTTCCTGGCTGATCGACACGAGAGGAATATCCAGCTTTTGCAGAAATTTTGTCCTGTCGACGCCCGCGGCGTAAGCATACTCATGCAGCTTTGCCTCAACAGGCTCGCCATCGAACAGGGTCCGAAACTCGAACAAATTGTCCGACGGCCCCATCGGGAAGGCCACTGGAGAGTAGTGGTCCGGCACGATATCGGGCATGGGAAAGGCCACCAGCAATTGATGGTCTGTCTCGCTGTCATTGCGGAACCGATAGACGACACGGATCTCTTCGCGCGAGATAAACAACTCCTCGCTCTCCATGGCGATTTCGCCATGCGAGACGAATTCCAGCCCCCCGGTGGTCAGGACCGCCGCCGTGTCATTGGCGAACACCGGCCCGGCCATCAGCACCAACAAAGTTGCAGCACAAGCCCTCATCTTGCCCTCCCTATCCTCGACGTCAGCATCACTAGCACGCCACGTCCGGCCGGAAACGGTTAAACCGCTGAAGATTATCGGTCGGCCAGCGACCGGCTCATACCGCAATCGGTGCGGCAATGCGCGGATGTGGGTCGTAGCCCTCAAAGGCAAAGTCTTCGAACACGAAATCTTCCAGCCGTTTGCGTTCGGCGTTCATCACCAGCTTCGGCAAAGGTCGCGGTTCACGCGAGAGCTGCAAGCGCGCCTGCTCGAAATGGTTGCTGTAAAGATGCGCATCCCCCAGCGTGTGCACGAAATCCCCGACCTCGAGGTCGCACACCTGTGCCACCATATGGGTCAAAAGCGCATAGGACGCGATGTTGAACGGTACACCGAGAAAGCTGTCGGCCGATCGCTGATAAAGCTGGCAGCTCAATTTGCCGTTAGCAACATAGAACTGGAAGAGCGCGTGACATGGCGGCAGCGCCATATTGTCGACCTCCGCAGGGTTCCAGGCCGAAACGATATGCCGGCGGCTATCGGGCTTGCTGCGGATCTGATCCACGACAGCCTGCAACTGGTCTATCTTGCGCCCATCCGGCGCTGGCCAGCTCCGCCATTGCGACCCATAGACGGGGCCGAGATCGCCATTCTCATCGGCCCACTCGTCCCAGATGGACACGCCGCGTTCCTGCAACCAGCGCACATTGGTTTCGCCGCGGATGAACCAGAGCAACTCATAGATGATGGATTTGAGATGCAGCTTCTTGGTCGTGACCAGCGGAAAGCCCTTCGAAAGGTCAAACCGCATCTGGTAGCCAAACAGGCTCCGTGTACCGGTGCCGGTCCGGTCCGATTTATCGATGCCGTTTTCGAGAATGTCGGAAAGAAGCTGAAGATATGCCTGCATGGGCCAAACTTACTGCGATTCGGCCCTGCCGGGACGCTGGGCGAGATTCAACTGACAGCTTATGCGTCGTCTCGATGCTAAAAGCTACAGACCGACAACGCGGAGCGCCAGCATGGGCAGGGCTAAAACCGATCTCGACCACAACATTCTTGGCTCGCCGATCCCCAACAAGCTGGTCCGACCGATCCAGCCCATGCCGGACTTCGTGCGCGCTGCCCTGGAAGAGCGTGGCCTGATGCCACTTTACGAAAAACGCCCTGCCTATCAACGCAATGATTATCTCATGTGGATCAACAACGCCAAGCGCGTGGGTACAAAGCACAAGCGCCTCGCCCAGATGCTGGATGAGTTGGAAAACGGCGGCGTTTACATGAAGATGAAGTGGAACGGCTAGGTTCAGCTCAGCGTGCTGCGCAGTTCTGTTTCGTCACGCTCCCACTGATGGGACTTATCGATGTGCGCCAGAGACCAGGCAAAGATTGTCTGCATCTCCCGCAGGTCACGCTTGGCAACGGCCTCTTCGAGCAGTTCGTTCATGCGCATCTTGGCCGGCAGGTGTCCCGGCGGCCCGAGCCGCTCGAACTCAACGCCAAATCCTTCTGCCACCCAGCCCCCGACCATCCCAGCAAAGTCTTCGGACACAAGGAAGGCGCTCAATTCCAGAACGAGCAGCGTGACCGTATCATTGTCGAAGCCTTCTGACCGGATCACGACCCCGCTCTGCTTGGGATGCCATTCCGGCCCCAGCTCTTCGAGAAAGAACCAGCCGCAGAAAAAGCCCCTGCATACGCTGGGCCGCTGCGCGTAGACGGTGCACCCTTGCCCCTCGGCACAATGCAGGCACATCGTATTGGCTGGCTTCTGCAATG
>JBGTUK010000112.1:0-8194 GCA_041939225.1 Devosia sp. | reverse complement strand
GCGCCTTGAGCAACACCACGGTGGACGCTACCGACAGGGCCAGGCCAAACAGGATCGACCCGAACAGGCTCCAGCCGAGCAAAAGGCCGAGACCAGCGCCGAGCAATGTGGCAAACCCGATCTGTACGACAGCACCGGGAATAGCCAGCGCGCGCACGCTCATCAGATCCTTGAGGGAAAAATGCAGGCCCACGCCGAACATCAGCAGGATGACGCCCAGCTCCGCCAGTTCGACACCCAGTTCCTGATCCGCCACGAAACCGGGTGTGTGCGGCCCCACCAGCACACCGGCGACCAGATACCCCACCAGCGGCGGCATCCTGAACCTGTTCGCCACCATGCCAAGAATATAGGCCAGCACCAGACCCGCGACGATCGTTGAGATCAGGGGGGTGTCATGGTGCATTCGCGCCTCCGGCCGGTTCGGGTTATGTCGATCAAAACAATGGAGTATGGCGGCCCGTTTGCGCAAGCTTTTATGCGTCAGAGCATATGAGCCATTCGCAGCAGCCCATGCCGCCACCAAGCCCTATAAGTCAGGTCAAGTATGGTGGAACTTTGTCTTGCGTTACCGGGCGGAAACGGCTGCGCTCACCCCACAATGGTAATCTTCTCCGCCGCCCGGGTGATCCCGGTATACAGCCAGCGCGCCCGCTCCTCGCGGAAGACAAAGCTCTCATCGAACAGGTAGACATTGTCCCATTGGCTACCCTGCGCCTTGTGCACGGTGAGACAATATCCAAATGTGAATTCATCGAACTGGCGACGCTCGGGCCAGCTCATCGCGTCTTCCTCGCCCGAGAAAAACGCCTTATGCGTCAGCACCCGCGTTTCGCCCTTGCCCTCGTCATCGGCGAGCAGCAGGCTCCATTTTCCGTTGGAACGGCGCGTCGTGTCGGTAACGATCCATATCTGCCCGTTGAGCAGGCGTTTGCGCGGGTTGTTGCGCAGGCACACCATGCGATCGCCCACCACCGGCTCATGGAACGGCAGGCCCTTCAGTTCGCGCAACCGGTCGTTATAGGTCAGCCGCGTCTTGTTGCGGCCCACCAGCACCTGGTCTGCATCGAGCACCGCGTCGCGGTCGACCTGGTCACGGCTCACCACCAGTGAGTCGCCATAGCGGCCATGCTCGAGATAGCCGCCCTCACGCACGGCCATGGACAACTGGATGATCGGGTTATCGGCCGCCTGGCGATGGATCTCGGTCAGCATGATATCCGGCTCGGTGTTGATGAAGAACCCCGCGCCCTGCACTGGCGGCAACTGGAACGGGTCACCCAACACCAGCACCTTCACCCCGAAGCTCAAAAGGTCGGCACCCAGTTGCTCATCCACCATCGAGACTTCGTCGATGACGATAAGATCGGCGTCGGCTGCCGGGCTTTCCGGATCGAGCACGAAGCGTGGCTCGCCTTCCTTTTCCGAGACCAGCGTGTAGATCAGGCTGTGGATGGTCTGCGCGCCCTTGCAGCCGCGCTTGCGCATGACCATCGCCGCCTTGCCGGTAAAGGCGGCATATTTGACGCTGCGCACATCCTGCGCCAGATGCACCGCCAGGGTCGATTTGCCGGTGCCGGCCCAGCCGAACAGACGAAACACCTGCGGACCATTGCTGTCTTTCAGCCAGGCCGAAACCGCGACCAGCGCCGCATCCTGCTGGCTCGACCAGACCGGCGGCATCAGCCGATCACCGTCGAGACCGTGCCGACCCCTTCAATGCTGCCTTCCAATACGTCACGCCGCCGCACCGGGCTGACCCCGGCCGGAGTCCCGGTCATGATCAGATCCCCCGCGCGCAAAGTCACCAGGCGGCTGAGATAGGCGATGGTCTCTGACACGCTCCAGATCTGATCGCTGAGATCGCCCCTTTGCCGCTCGGCGCCATTGACCGCAAGGGTAATCGCGCCTGTTGCCGGGTGGCCAATGGCACTGGCGGGCGCGATCGTACCGACCGGCGCAGATTGATCGAACCCCTTGGCCATGCTCCAGGGGCGGCCCGCCTTTTTCGCCTGCGCCTGCAGGTCGCGCCTTGTCATATCGAGCCCGGCCGCGTAGCCGAACACATGGTCCAGCGCATCATGCTCACCAATATTGGCGCCATCCCTGCCGATCGCCACCACCAGTTCGATCTCATGCTGCAGGTCCTGGGTCTGCGGCGGATAGGCGATCGAGCCGCCCTCGATCACCACCGCATCGGCTGGCTTGGCGAAAAAGAACGGTGGCTCGCGCACATCATTACCCATTTCCTTGATGTGCTCGGCATAATTGCGCCCCACGCAATAAACGCGCCGCACCGGAAACAAGCCGCCCCCGGCCACCGGGATCAGCACCGGGTGCGGGGCCGGAAACACCAGATCAGCCACGCTTGAACTCCTCGGCATAGGGCCCGATCAGATCGAGGTCCACCGAGCTAAGCCGGTCCTGCGCGGTAAAGGACTGGTGCCAGTAGGGATAGAGCAGCGGTGGTCGGCTGACCGCGTCGAGCCGCGCCCGCTCATCATTGCTCAGCTTCAAATCTGCCGCGGCAATATTGTCGGCGAACTGCTTTTCATTGCGCCCACCAATAATCACCGAGGTCACCCCTGGCCGACCCAGCAACCAGCTTAGCGCCACCTGTGCCCCGGAGACGCCACGTGCCTCGGCAATGGCGACGATTTCGTCAATGACCGTATAGAGCTTGTCCCAGTCGTAAACCGGCGGTTCGCGGAACCCGCCGACGTGGCGACCACTGTCCGGGCCGCTATCGCGGCGATATTTGCCCGACAACAGCCCGCCGGCCAGCGGCGACCAGATCAGCATGCCCAGCCCCTGGTCCTGAGAAATCGGCACCAATTCATATTCGGCGTCGCGACTATGCAGCGAATAATGAATCTGCTGGGAGACAAAGCGCGCATTGTGACGCTGATCGGCCGATGCCAGGGCCTTCATGATGTGCCAGCCCGAATAGTTCGAACAGCCGATATAGCGCACATGTCCATGGCGCACGAGCGTATCGAGCGCTTCCATGGTTTCCTCGATGGGCGTCATCCCGTCCCATTCATGCACCTGGTAGAGATCGATCACATCAGTCTTGAGGCGTTTGAGGCTCTGCTTGCACTGGTCGATGATATGATGGCGCGAAAGGCCGATTTCATTGGGCCCCTCGCCCATCTTGAACCGCACCTTGGTAGCCACCAGCGCCTTCTGCCGCCGGCCGTTTTCGGCCAGCACCTCACCCAGGATTTCTTCGGAAACCCCCGCATTATAGACATTGGCCGTGTCGTAGAGATTGATCCCGGCATCAAGGCACATATCGACCTGCCGCGCGGCGTCGGCGCGGCTGGTATTGCCGATCTTTTCGGATCCGCCGAAGGTCATGGTCCCCATGGTCAGCACCGAGACTCTGAGTCCCGAGCGTCCGAGATAACGGTATTCCATGGATTCCTCCTTTGTTCCGGTTCGCCAAGGACTAAAGGCGCCGACGAGATGGGTCAATCTTGCCGTTGCAAATCCGCCTCTTCTCGGCTGGCCATATCCTCGATTTCCCTGCTAGGTGGTTTCGTTCACTCGAAAGCCCTCGTCGTGCGGCCCAACTCCATCCTCCTGCCCGTCCTCCTCGTCACCCTGGGCATGGTTTTTACCCAGACCGGGGCCAGCTTTGCCAAAATGCTGTTTCCGCTGGTGGGTGCGGGCGGCGCCACCGCGCTGCGGCTCACCCTAGCTGCCGTGGTGCTGATCGCTGTCTTCCGCCCCTGGCGCTTTTCGCTGGGGCCCAGGCAATGGCGCGCCGTATTGCTTTATGGCGGGGCCATGGGCGCGATGAACCTCTTCTTCTATGCCGCGCTTGAACTTATTCCGCTCGGCATTGCCGTGGCGCTCGAGTTCACCGGGCCGCTCGCTGTGGCGCTGTTTGGGGCAAGAAAGCTGGTCGATTTCCTCTGGATTGTGTTGGCCGTATCCGGCTTTGCCCTGCTCTTGCCCTGGACCCAGGCCGGCGGGGACATCGCCCCCATTGGTGTCGTTTTGGCCCTGTGTGCCGGAGCCTGCTGGGCCGGTTACATCGTCTTTGGGCAGCGCGCCGGAACCGGCGGTGGCGCCCATATCGCGGCGCTTGGCGTCGGCACCGCCGCACTGATCGCCGTCCCCTTCGGCGTGGCCACCGCCGGCGCCAGCCTGCTCGATCCGGCACTTCTGCCATTGGGACTGGCCGTGGCACTGATGTCGAGCGCCATCCCCTATGCCCTCGACATGGTGGCCCTGCCCCACATGCCCTCGCGCCTGTTCGGCATATTGATGAGCGGGCAACCCGCATTCGCTGCCCTCTCGGGCCTAGTCATTCTGGGTGAGGTTCTGGGCTGGGCCCAGATTGCTGGCATGGCTGCCATCATTGTCGCCTCGATCGGCGCCACACTGACCATAGCCCGCCGGGTCCCCCTGCCCGAGGTCTTGGAATCCTGAACTGACAGAGGCATAGTCCCGTCCATCGCGTGATGAGGGACCCCAAATGCTCTATGCCATTCTCTGCTACAATGAGGAAAACGTCGTTGCCACCTGGACAAAGGAAGAGGACGACGCCTGCATGGCGCGCCTGATGGATGTGCAGTCCAGCATGGCGACAAAGGGCAAGCTTGGCCCGGTCGTGCGCCTGTGGAACACCGACGAAGCCAAGACGCTCAAAAAAGCCAATGGCGAGCCTGCCGTCTTTGACGGTCCCTTCGCCGAGACCAAGGAACAGTTCCTGGGCTTTTATGTCGCCGACTGCGAAACCATGGATGACGCGCTCGACTTTGCTCGAGAATTGGCCAAAGCCAATCCCGGCCCCGGCTCCTATGAGATCCGCCCGCTGCGCTTTTTTGGCGACAACAAGCTGGCCCGCACCGAAATGCTAAACGTCGCCGCTGAGTAAGAGATTATCGATCAGCCGTGTCGTGCCCAGATGCGCGGCGACGGCCAACAGTGCACCGCTCGCGCCCACCCTGGCAATGCCCCCAAGGCTTTCGGGGTCGCGTACTTCCCAGTATTGCACCTTGATCCGGTCGGACTGCGCCAGCACATCGAGCCCGATCTGCGCCAGCTTTTCGGCGTCACGCTCCCCGGCCTCATAGGCGGCCGCGACGGTCCGCAGGCTTTGATGCAGCAGCGGTGCCGCCGCCCGGTCTTCGGCCGAGAGATAGACATTGCGCGAACTCAAAGCCAAGCCATCGGCCCCGCGCACGATCGGCCCGCGCAGGATTTCCACCGGCACATCGAGATCGCGCACCATGCGCTCGATCACCGCGCATTGCTGCGCGTCCTTCTGCCCGAATACAGCCACATGCGGCTGCACCAGATTAAACAGTTTCAGCACCACCGTGGTGACGCCCCGGAAATGGCCCGGCCGCACGGCCCCGCAGAGCGGCCCCGACACCATGGTTTCCTCGACCATGGTCGAAGCCCCTGTCGGATACATGTCCTCGACCGAAGGCAGGAACAGCGCGTCCACGCCAGCAGCTTCGAGCTTTTCGATATCGGCCTCGATGGGGCGCGGATAGCGCGATAAATCCTCATTCGGCCCGAACTGCAGCGGATTGACGAAAATCGAGGTGATGACAATGTCCGCCGCCGCCCGCGCCTGGGCGACGAGGCTCATATGGCCCGCATGCAACGCGCCCATGGTCGGCACGAAACCAAGCCGGGTGCCCTTGGTCAGCTTGGCGCGCCACGCCCGCAGGCTCGCTTTGTCCCGCAGAATGAGCGTCATGCAATGAGGTCCCAGATTTGCCGGGCAATGTCGGGCTTGGCACCCAGCGCCAGTTCATGCCGTTCGCCCTTGGCCGAGAGCAGCACCCCCGCATTGGTATCGACGGCAAAGCCGGTCGGGCCCCGCGCGCCCAGCTTGCTCACTTGATTGGCGAACAGGTAGTCGAGCCCCTTGGCCTTGAGCTTGCCCGCGCCATGCTCCTCGACATTGTCGGTCTCGGCAGCAAAGCCAAGAAACCACTGACCATTGGCCGCCTGTTTAAGGCTACCCAGAACATCGGTGGAAGGCACCAGATCGAGCGCAATGGCATCTGAAGCGCGCTTCAGTTTGCTCGCCGAGGGCGACGCCACCGCATAGTCCATTACCGCAGCGGTCGCCACGACCCCGGTCGCTTGTGGTAGCTTTTCCAGTGCCGCCGCCGCCATCTCTTCGGCGGTTCGCACTTCCACCAGATGCAATCGGTGCTCCGACCCGCGCGGCGGCACCGGGCGGATGACGCCCTTGTCGACCCCCAGCACATAGTCCACCACCGCGCCGCGCCGTAGCGCTTCCTCGGCCATGGCCGCGCCCATGCGGCCAGTGGAATGGTTGGTGATATAGCGCACCGCGTCGATCGCCGTCGTCGTTGGCCCGGCGGTCATCAGGATCCGTGCATCTTCCAAGTCCAGGACTGGCGGCACCACCGCCGCTTCGATCGCCGCGACAATGCTCGCAACCGGCGCCAGCTTGCCCATGCCCACCTCGCCGCAGGCCAGAAGCCCCGACGCCGGCGCGACAACCCGCGCACCCTGCTCCGTCAGGCTGCGCAAATGCTGCTGCACAATCGGCTTGTCCCACATCACCGTATTCATCGCCGGTGCAACAAGCATCGGTGCTTCGGTGGCCAGCGCGACCGTCGATGGCAGGTCGTCGGCGAGGCCCAAAGCCAATCGCGCCAGCATGTTGGCGCTGGCCGGCGCAAACACCATCAGATCGGCCCAGCGGGCAAAATCAATATGCTCTGTACCCGACACATCGGGCCCGAACTGCTCGGACCGTGCCTTGCGACCACTCAGCGTCTCCAGCACCAGCGGCGAAACGAATTCGGCGGCACTCTTGGTCAGCAGGCATTGCACCTGATGCCCGGCCTTTACCAGTTCGCTGACCACATCGGCGATTTTATAGGCCGAAATCGAGCCGGACACGGCAATCAGAATATTGCCCATCGCTCAATCGGCCCTGAGCACGAGGGGCACCGGCCCCCGCTTCGCCTTGGTCTCGGCGACATAATCGCCAACAGCGGTTCGGATCACCGAAGCCACATCGGCACGCGGCTTGGCAAAGCTTGGTGGCGGAGTAATGTTGAGACCGATCAGATCGTTGATCACCAGCACCTGTCCCGCGCAATCCTTGCCCGAGCCAATGCCGATGGTGGGAATGGTCAGGTTCTGGGTGATCTCGGCCGCCAGAGCCGGAGTGATGCACTCGAGCACTATGGCAAAGGCCCCTGCGGCTTCGAGCGCTTTCGCCTCTTCGCGCAGCCGAGCAGCCGAGACCGCGTCCTTGCCGTGCGTGTAATAACCGCCCATCTGGTGCACATGCTGCGGGGTAAGGCCAATATGGGCGACCACGGCGATGCCGTGCGCCACCAGCTTCTCAACCGCCGGCACCATGGCCAGACCACCCTCGACCTTGACGGCCTCCACCCCGGTTTCCTTGAGCACCCGCACCGCATTGACCAGTGTCGTATCCGGATCGGTCACCGCCCCAAACGGCAGGTCGCAGACCAGCAGTGCGCGCTGCGAACCGCGCTTGACCGCGGCGGCGTGGCGGATCATGTCGTCCAGCGTCACCGGCAGGGTCGTTTCATGGCCAAGCACCACATTGCCCAGGCTATCGCCGATCAGGATCATGTCGGCGCCAGACATGTCGACCAATGCAGCCATGGTGGCGTCATAGGCGGTGAGCATGGCCACCGCCTCGCCGCGCCGCCGCATGGCGGCAATGTCGCGGATGGTCAGGCGTTTTGACGGGGTTTGGGCTGACATGGCAGCATTCCTCCAACCCTGCACGGTCCAATATGGTCCCGGCTTTTGTGGGGAGATAGGCCAAACTGGCACAGCGCGCCAGCCCTTCATTGGTGCTATGCGTTCAACGCTCAGCGACGGGTGGAGCCCATGCGAACCTCGCGCCACTGTCCGGGGGCAAGGCCCTCCAGCGTCCATTCGGCCACACGCCATCGTACCAGCCTCAACGTCGGCAGACCCACCGCCGCCGTCATCCGCCGCACCTGCCGGTTGCGCCCCTCGGAAATGCTCAATTCGATCCAGTGATCCGGCACGCTCTTGCGAAACCGCACCGGCGGGTTTCGCGGCCACAGCTCGGGCGGCCCAATCAGTTTTGCCCTGGCCGGACGCGTCGGCCCGTCCTTGAGCGTGACGCCCCTGCGCAAGCGCGCCAAGGCTTCCTCGCTCGGCTCCCCTTCGACTTGCA
>JBGTUK010000111.1:0-8201 GCA_041939225.1 Devosia sp. | reverse complement strand
CATTGACGCCGGCATCGAAGGCGAGGGTCTTGATCGGGATCAGCGCCTGATCGTGATACATGGCCAGCACTGCATCATATTGCCGCCAATGGGGCGGATGGAACAGCGTGTCGGCGGGCAGGGGACCAACTGCCGCAATGCCATCGGCCTGCGCGTCGGCAATCGCGGGCGCGATAATCTCCACGTCTTCGCGGCCAATCGAGCCGCCCTCGCCAGCATGGGGATTGAGCCCCGCCACCGCGATGCGAGGCCGTTCAAGATGGAAGCGCTGCCGCAGATCATGTGTCATCACCCGCAGCGTATCGAGGATCAGCTTGCGAGTGATCAGCCCCGGCACATCCTTGATCGGCACGTGAATGGTCAACGGCACAGCGCGCAAATCTTCGTGCGCCAGCATCATTACCGGCAGTGGAGGCTTGCCGCCCATGGCGCAGAGATCGGCCAGGAACTCGGTATGTCCGGGATGTTTGAACCCGGCATGGTAGAGCGCGCCCTTGTGAATGGGGGCCGTCACCACGGCCCGGCAATGGCCGGTCATCGCTGCATGGACGGCCTCGGAGATCGCATCGACTACCACGGGTGCGGCGTGTTCATCGGCTACGCCGGGCAGGTCGGCCACCATGCCCTCGATATGTGCCACGGGTAAAGCCTGCGGGAAGGTCTCGGCTGCGGCATCCGGACCGGCGGTCGCAATGGCGACATCAAGGCCAAGGCGCTTTGCGCGGGCCTTGAGAAAATTGGCATGTCCGTAAACAACGAAAGGGGGAAGACTGAGAGCCTTGCGGCGCGCGTAAAGCGCCAGGATCAGGTCTGGGCCGATGCCAGCCGGCTCCCCCATTGTGACGGCCACAGGCGCGGTCATGCTGTCCCCCAAAGGCGAGGCGACCGCAAGACATTGCGGCCGCGAAATGGCCCACGGATTGGGCCGCTAGTCAGCGCAGGTCGGTATGCGCCTACTGGTAGAAGATTTTGGCCTCGCTGCGCAGGCGCTCAAGATACGCTTCAGCTTCCTTGGCCAAAGCGTCGCCACCGACATCCTCACGCAGGCCGCCTTTGACGAAGGTCAGGTCTTCGGCCTGCACTTTTTCGCAGACAGCCAGCATGGACAGGCCCGCCTCGACCGCGCGGGGCTTGCTGATGCCGCCGACATTGAGGCCAGCCAGTTCCTTGGCAATCGCGTCAGGCATCTGCGTGGCGTGTCGGCGACCGATATCGACGACGGCAACGTCGTTATAGGCCAGCGAGAGGTCGACAGCCGTATCGCATCCGGCGAAGCTGGAACGGAAACGATTGGCCTGGCCGGACCGGCCACCGCCCCCCACAAAGATGACTTCCTTGAGGATATAGTCGAACTTCTGGAAATCGGCGATCTGCTCAGCGGCGCGCTGGTCCAGTTCAAGCTCGGAAATTTGCACCTGCGGGGTAATCGCGGCTTCGGTCACGGCATTCCAGGCGATGGCGGCGCGCAGACGATCCTGCAGGGTCTGGGAACTGACACCCCCCTGTTCCAGCATCTGGGTCAGCCGGTCGCGACTGACATTAAGATTGCGGGCGATCTGGAGGAACGCGTCATCAACCTGCGCATTGGACACATTGATGCCCAGCCGCTTGGCCTCCTGTATCTGAATAGCCTCGTTGATCAATTGCTGGGTAGCGCCGCTGCGGCCGGTATTATTGCCTTCCATGCGGAACAGCCGGAGGCGCTGATCAACCTGAATATCGCTGATTGGCTCGCCATTGACCGTCACCACGGTTGCTGCCATGGCGGGGGCAATGCCACCCAGGGTCAGGGCAAGTCCGATGAACATCGCGCCAAGGGCGCGCCGAAATTCAGCAAAGGTCATGGTCGGGTCCGCTTGTCTTGTGACGCCTTCAATGCGGCGTCGGAGCCAGTCTTGTCAATTGGGCGATGATTGAGGCCAAAATCGGAACGTCCCGAACCGGTCAGGTCCAGCCGTCCTCCTTGCGAAGCAACACTGTCACACCGATGACGATGGCGACAAGGGCCGGGCCGATGGCGGCAAAGAACGGATCCAGCACCCCGGTGGAGCCGGCCCGGTCCGCCATTTCGGTGATGGTGAACACGACAAAGCCGAGCACCATGCCATAAAGCACGGCCGGCCCAACCTGCGCATGGCGACTATAGCCGGCGGTAAAGGCAAAGCCGATCAGCAGGGAGCCGGTCAGCACCAGCGGCAAGGCGAGCAGCTTGATCAGCCGCATTGAGGTAGAGGCATAGATTGATGGATCGCTGACCCCGCGCAGAAGCAACTGGGCGAGTTCGAAAAATGTCATGTCCTCGGTGGAGGCCAGCTTGAGACTGATTTCGGCTGCGGTGGATTGGGTTGGCACACGAACATTCTGCTTGATTTGTACCGGGCCATCCGGCGTGCGCATGCTGGCTTGGGGAAAGGTCCAGAAGCCTCCCTCAAGGATGGCTTGGTCCGCTTCGATACGCGGCGTTTCGCTGGGACCCAGGTGAAACAGCGTCACATCAGCCACCCGGGAGCCGCCTTGCGACATGCCGCGCCCCATCAGGACATAGTGCACGCCGTCGCCGCGTTGCTCCAGCCAGACCTCGCCTGGCGGGGTCAATTGCGCCACTTGGCCCGGCGGGGTAGGGGCCAGTTCGCGATTGATCGTGGTGCTGATGGTCTCCGCCCCGAGAGCAATCAACAGGCTGGCGACAAAAAGCACCGCCACAGGCGCGCGCAACACGCGCCAGATCGATAGGCCACTGGCTTTGATCACCGTCAACTCATGCCGCATCTTTAGGTCGACCAGCCCCAATATGGTGCCCATCAGCACAGTCACGGGCAGCGTCTTGATGGTCCAGCGCACCGCGCTCATCGCCACCATGACGATAGCCATATGCACGCCGCGCTCGTCGGCCACATGGCTGAACCGCCAAGTATCGAGCGATTCTGCCAGTGCGATCAGTCCGTAAAAGATAAAGACCGTGGCGGCGATACGGCTGGCGAGGCGGGCGACGATGACCCTGTCGATATGGCTGATCATGCCGGTTTCGCCTCCCTCGGGCGCCGCGGCCAGAGCCGCAGGGCAAGGATGATGCTGCCGACCAGGATCAGCAGGATTGCCCCCGTGCCGCTGCCCAGCGGGCTATAGGCACTGATGCCGCGCTCGCCAAACGCCACGAGCAGGACGAACGCCTCGAGCGGCAGCTTGATGCGCATGCGGTTGCCGCTGGGAAATCCGGCCAGTGCGACCACCAGCAGAACCAGGCCCAACACGCGCAGCCCCTCGGCCGAACGGTCCAGCAGGCGTTTAGTGATAGCCGGTGTCCAACCGCTTTCGAGCGCCTGCGTGACCAGGCCGAAACTGTCGGTCTCCGAGAGCACATCCACTTGTGCAACTTGCTGGGCCAGGCTCTCCACACTCACGTCATAACGGGAAAAACGAATCTCGGAATAGCGGCCATCGGCTTCCGTGTGCTGAAGCGTGCCCTCGCGCAGTTCGAGCACGTAGTCTTCGCCAACGCTGACCACGCGGGCGGAGGCTGCGATATAGGTCCGGCGCTTTTCCGGATCGCGCCGGTCGTCGGCAAAGAATTCGGTGATTTCCCCGCCATCGGCGCGCCCTCCGATCAGCAGCACAACGCCGGGTGTCACCTGGGTAAATCGGTTCGGCTTGAGCGTCGAACTGACCAGATCGGCCGCGACTTCGGCCGACAGCTTGTTGAGTTGCTTGTTGGCCAGCGGTTCCACTACATGGGCGAGCAGCAGCACCATCGCAACCGCAACGCTGCAGGTGACAATGCTGGCGCGCCACAACCCGCTCAGTCCGTTGCTGGTGTGAATGATATGCAGCTCGTGGCTGGTCTGCAGGGCGCTAAGCGCCCGCACCACGCCAATCCCCACGCAGATATAGAAGAAGGACAGTGCCAGCGGCGGCATGGTGTAGAGCGCCTGCAGCGCAAGGGTACCGAAGCCCTGGCCCTTGACCGAGACGATGTCGAAAGAACGCAGGCAATTGACCAGCCAGAGCAGGAAGCACATGATCCCGAACAGGATCAGCGCATCGCTGGCGAACAGGCGCGTCAAATAGCTGGTCAGTCGTCTCATATGGGTCCGAGGCTGGCACCCGCGCAGATTAGCGTGGGATGAATCGCGCCGCACCTTGCGGCAGTTCCTGGTTCGGCACAATCTCCCATTCCGTCACAGATAGGCGTCCGCGCATGCCAGCATGGCGCGTGGCGAACTGGCGCCGCCAGCATGCGGCAGATATTGTGGAGCCATGGCCGAAGTCCTGTTTTATCATCTCGAAGCCCGCCCGCTCGAATCCGTGATGCCGCTGCTGCTCGAAAAAACCATCGAGCGGGGCTGGCGCGCCGTTGTCGAGGTCGGCTCGCGTGAACATGCCGAGGCGCTGGACGCCCATCTTTGGACCTATCGTGACGACAGCTTTCTGGCGCATGGTTTGGCCGGTGAAGAAATCGACGCCCAGCAGCCCATTCTGATCACCACCGAGACCGACAATCCCAATGGCGCCACCGTCCGATTTTTTGCCGATGGTGCAGTGCCCCGATCGGGAGAGGGCTATCAGCGGCTTGTATATCTCTTCTCGGGACACGATCCAGAGGCTGTGCAGACTGCACGAGACGCCTGGAAGGCCCTGCGGGGCGGCGCTGATACCCTGACCTATTGGCAGCAGGACGCCACCGGCCGCTGGGAAAAGAAGGCGAGCGCATGACGCCTGACCTTTCGACGCCCAGCCGGCACAAGCTGCATGAAGACCTTTTCGCCATGCTGATTGGCACCATGTTGGTGTCGCTGGGGATTGCCTTTTATGCCCAGGTCCAGCTCACCACCGGGAGCAGCGCCGGCCTTGCGCTGTTGCTGCAATATATCACCGGCATTCCATTCGGCTGGCTGTTCTTCGCCATCAACCTGCCATTCTACGCATTGGCATGGCTTCGCATGGGCCTGCCCTTTACCCTCAAGACCATCGCCAGCGTGGCCATGGTGTCCTACTTCACCAGCCAGATTCCGGCTTGGATCGGCATTGAACGCATTGACCCGCTATTTGCCGCGCTGGTCGGTGGCGGGTTGATGGGCCTGGGTATTCTCTCGCTGTTCCGCCACAAGGCGAGCGTGGGCGGAATCAATATCCTGGCGCTGTTCCTGCAGGAGAATTTCGGCATTCGCGCCGGCTATTTCCAGCTCGGCGTCGACGCGGTCATACTGGTCATCGCCTTCTTTGTGCTGCCGTTTGACCGTGTGCTTTATTCCATTCTGGGTGCGTTGGTGCTGAATATGATTATCGCCCTGAACCATCGTCCAGGGCGATATGTCGGTTTCAGCTGAGCGCCGGCAGACGGGTCACTCTTGTCCGGTGTCCTCGCCGGTGTCTCCCCAGCCGGCAATATCGTAGACGTAGAGATTGAACATCTCTGCCGCCAGTTCGTAGCAATACGTCACTTCGCTGGCTGACGGATCGTAATAGGCGTTGGCTTCGCCGCACTGCGTCGCCCGGAAGGTCACTGGCTGTGGCAGCGCATAGGAGCTGGTGATTTCGTCAGCAGCCCGTTCGAGCAGGCCGTCCTCCTTCAGCGCAACAGCGAAGTCTTCATAGTCTCCCGCCTTGTCATAGATCACCTCAATGGGCGCGCTCACGTCTCCGTCCAGTTCGAACTGTGAGAGCAGGGTGCTCCATGATACCGCGGCTTGTTCGTAGGTATAGGCGCAGTTTTCCTGCTGCTCGGCCGCCAGTTCGTAAATGTCAGCAGTTTCTCCGAAATTGTCAGGATCCTTGCCAACCATCAGGCAAACCATGGCGTAGGCGCGCTGAATGTCGAGACTGTGCTCATCGTAATATGAGAACTCGTCGACGCCGGAGCCTGTGGAGTTGACCGCGTTGAAATACCAGCCGTCGGACGCATCGATCAGCGCGTTGAAGGCGTAATCCTGATCTTCATCGTTGAGCAGCCAGAGGGTGGCCAGGGTGTCGACGGCGTCTTCCTCCTTGCCGAGCACCGGAATGCCCAGTTCACCCACCAGCATGTGTCCCACTTCATGATAGATGGTGAATGCGGCATCGTGCATGGCAAAATCCATGGCATCGATGAGAACCTGATTGTCCTCGTCTTGAGCATGAGCGATGACCGAAGTCGTCGCAAACGCAAGCAAGACGGCCATTGTCGTTGCTAGCTTATTCATGAGATGTCCTATTACGCGGCTTACCGCCGTTCCTCCGACCATGCTTCAATTGCCGCTGGGTTCTGCCCGCTGGTCCAGATGAAGTTGCATGAAGTCCTGCATCAACTCATAGCAGAAGATGATTTCGGCTGTCGCGGGATCATAGAAGGCATTGGCTTCCCCGCAACGTCTCGCCGTGAACCGTACGCGACCCTCCAGGCGGTAGCCGCGCCGCAACTCTTCGGCGACATCATCGAAGATGCCACTGCCACGGAAAGCGCGCTCGGCCAGGCGGAGCCGTCTGCCACCATCGTGGTAGGTCACATTGACCTGCGTGCCTGAATTGCCCTCGGCAATGAGTTGGCCGAGACTACGATTGACCAGTTCATAGTCGAACAGGCAGGTGTGCTGCCGCTCCGAAGGAATGTCATAGGCGCTGGCTATGGAGCGAAAAGCCGTGCGGTCCGCGCCGACCATCAGGCAGATAATCTGCATGGCCCGGTGCCGGTCCGGGCTATAGCCTGAGGCGTAGTCGTCGCCGGCGAAATAATCGCCATAGCTCTGGCCGGTCAGCACCCAGCCAACCGCCGCATCTTCAAGTGCTAGATTGGCCTCGGGCGTGTTTTTCTGGAGCAGGATCCAGGTAGCGATGTTGTCGGCGGCATCTTCTTCCTTGCCCAGGACGGGCAGGGCCAGCTTGTCGATCAGCAGATGCGCCACCTCATGATAGAGCGTGAACAGGCTGTTGTTGACAGCAAAACGCAGCGTTTCGGCCCGTTCCTGCTTGGAGAGTCCGGATAGGTCCTGCGCCGCAGCGGGCACGGCGCAGAAGGCCAGGAGGAGCACAGCGATCAGGGCAGGCAGGCGTATCATGTCTTGCCTCAGCAGGTTTGGCTCTCAGCAAATGGCAGCACTGCGCCCCCGTCAACAACCTATGGCTCCGATGGTGAAGACAAGGCTCCCCTATGCCCGTTCGGCGTCCTCGAGCTCTGCGCTGAATTCGAGCCAGCTTTCTTCAAGCGCTTCCAGATCGGTGCTGAAGCGCGCCTTGTCCTTGCCCAGGGCGATCAGCTTGTCCGGCGGGCCGTCATAGACCCTGGGGTCCGCAAGCTGGGCCTCGATTTTGTCGATCTCGGTCCTGAGCCGCTTCATCTTGTTTTCGGCGTCGGTGATCTTCTTCTTGAGCGGCGCCAGCTCGGCCCGCCGCGCTGCGGCTTCCTGGCGGGACTGCTTGCGATCATTGACGCCCGGCCCGCTATTGCCCGACTTGCCCTCCTTGTTCGAGGTGATGCTGCGCTGATAGCTGTCCAGGTCTTCGTCCAGTTCCCGAATGGTCCCGTTTTCGGCGATCCAGAGCGTGTCGCAAGTGGCCTCGATCAGATGGCGGTCGTGCGAAATGATCAGCACGGCCCCCTGATAATCGTTGAGGGCATAGACCAGGGCATCGCGGCTATCGATGTCGAGGTGATTGGTCGGTTCGTCCAGTATCATCATCGATGGCCCTGAAAAGGTGATTAGGCCCATCAAGAGGCGCGCCCGCTCGCCACCGGAGAGGTTCTTGGCCTTGGTGTCCATGCGCGAAGTGGTCAGGCCCATCTGCGCCAATCGGCTCCGGCGCTTGGCCTCATTGTCGAGTGGCATCAGCGCGGTGACATGCTCCAGCGGGGTCTGTTCGGGCTTGAGCTTATCCATCTGGTGCTGTGCGAAATGGGCGATTTCCAGCTTTTTGTTGATCTTGAGCTGGCCGTCCATCACCGGGATGTCGCCGGCCAGAAGCTTGGCGAAGGTTGATTTGCCATTGCCGTTCACGCCGATCAGCGCAATGCGCGCGTCGGGATCAATGCGTTGGGTAACATTGCGCAGGATCACCGTATCGCCGTAGCCAGTCGACACCTTGTCGAGCGTGATCATCGGGGTGGGCAGATCCACCTTGGGCTGCTGGAACTGGAACGGAGCGGCATGTTCGTCGAACATCGCCTCGGGCGGCTTCAACGGGATATTTTTGGCGCGCCGCCTCAATCGTGACTTTGATTTCAGTCGGATGGT
>JBGTUK010000110.1:0-8280 GCA_041939225.1 Devosia sp. | reverse complement strand
CTTCGAGCTCGAACGTGGCGTAAGCGGCGTCATCGGTATCGCATTTGTAGGTGTTGCCCTGCTCATCCACGCGCTGCGGAATATGGGTTGCGCCCAGGCACGAAACCGCCTGCACTTCGCCGAACAGATTGTCGAGCACATAGCGCCAGTGGCACAGCATATCGAGAATGATGCCGCCGCCATCGTTCTTGCGGTAATTCCAGCTCGGGCGCTGAGCCTTCTGCCAGTCGCCCTCGAAAACCCAGTAGCCGAACTCGCCACGCACCGAGAGGATATCGCCAAAAAAGTCGCTATCCTTGAGCATCTTGATCTTCATCAGCCCCGGCAGGAACAGCTTGTCCTGCACCACGCCATGTTTCAGGCCCGAGGCGCGGGCCGTCTTGGCCAGGTTCACCGCCACGTCCAGATCGTCCGAGGTCGGTTTTTCGCAATACACATGCTTGCCGGCGGCCAAAGCCTTTTCCAGCAGCCCGGCGCGCATCAGGGTGGTGCCAGCGTCGAAAAAGATCGCGTCGTCGGGATTGGCCAGTGCCGCGTCGAGATCGTCGCTCCAGCGGGCGATATTGTGCTTCTTGGCGAGAGCCTGCATCTTGTCGGCATTGCGGCCCACGATGATCGGGTCGACCACCAGCCGGTCGCCATTTTTCAGCATGATGCCGCCCTGATCGCGGATCGCCAGGACCGAGCGCACCAGATGCTGGTTGTAGCCCATGCGCCCGGTGACGCCATGCATGATAATGCCAAGCCGTTGCTCTGCCATTCTAAATCCTCCAAGCCGCAGCATTCGGTGTAACTGATTAGTTACTTACCTATATGAGGACACCAGGGGACGTCAAGCAGAACAATGTGCGCTTCTGATCGAATGTCGCGTGAAGGCGGATGCTAGAGGCCCAGCACCATCTTGATCCCGATCAACCCGAGGAAAATCAGGATCATCCGGTCAAAGGCCTTGCGGCTGAGCCTGCTGGCAATGGCCTGGCCAAGTGGCATAAAAATAAGAATGGGCACAAGCGCCATGACCCCCTCGATCAGCCACTGCCCCTGCATCACGCCGGCCACGGCCAGTGCCGGCAGATGCACCACTGAATAGAGCAGGAACATGGTCGAGACGGCAAACACATGAGCCTCCCGATCCATAGCCATGGCGTGAATGAAGGTGACCGTGATAGGCGCCGAAATTCCTGTCGCGCCCTGCAGGACGCCGCCCCCTATGCCGAACAGCGGTCCGGCCCGCCGCGCCAGCAGCGGACCGACCACGAAATGGGGTGCCGCCAGCTTGAGTGCGACATAGCACAACAAGATGATGCCCAATGTCATCACCAGCGCTCGCTCCGGTAGGCTGGTGAGTGCCCAGGTCCCCAATGCGATGCCTATCGCCCCGCCCACCAGAAACAGCGGCAAAAAGGCCATCCTGTCGTCCTGTGCCGACGCGCGAAAACGCCAGACCTGCCAGGCATTGGTGAAAATCAGCGGCACGCACATCAGGCCCACCGCGTGCTGCAATCCGAAAAATGTGGTCAGCACCGGCAGCGCCACCAGCGGCAGGCCCATTCCCGTAGCGCCTTTGACGATGGCACCGGCGCTCAGGGCCAATGCCATGATCGCTAATCGTCCCAGATCGAATTCCATGCCCTTAGCCCCGGTCTAACGATCCGGTTCAACTCCACCGGCAGGGCTTTGTGATAGCATTCGAACATCTTGACGCAACGTATTTTCTCGCTGGGACTCGCAATCGATTTAGCTCACCAACTGGTTACATGTCGCTTGACTCGCTTGGAGAACGGCCGCAAGTTCCCATTGGAGAACCGGAATAGTCAGTTCCGGCCACATAGGGAGGAAAGACGATGAAGCAGTCCATGCGGATCGTCCTGGCGTCGGGTTGTGCCCTGATGACGCTGGGGACAGCCACGGCATTTGCGCAGGAATGGCAACCCGATCGGCCAATCAACCTGATCGTGCCTTGGGGCGCCGGCGGCTCGACCGATCAGGTCACGCGCGTCACCGCACCCATTCTGGCTGAAGCCCTGGGCGTAGAAGTCGTTGTGGTCAACCAGCCGGGTGCATCGGGCGCCATCGGCACCCAGGAAGTGCTCAACGCCCCGCGCGACGGCTACACCTGGACCGCCAACGCCATCGCCAACAACGCCACCTATGCGGTGACCGGCCTGCTTGAAGACACCAATATCGACGATTGGCATATCTATCTTTCGGTCGCCAACGTGCCGGTGGTCTCGGTTCCGGCCGATAGCCAGTTCGAGGATTTCGGGCAGTTGCTCGAAGCCTTCAAATCGGACGCTGGACGCGGCATCTCGGTCGCCACGGCGGGCGTGACGTCCTCGGGCGGCACCGCGATTGCGGCCCTGTCCGACGCGGCTGACGGCTTTGATTACAACATGATCACCTATGATGGTGGTGGGCCCGCCGCCATTGCCACCGCTTCTGGCGAGGCCATGGTCACCACCCAGCTTGCGGTGGAACAGACCGAACTCATCCGCGGCGGCCGCCTCAAGGCACTGGCCGTGCTCTCTGACAAGCCGCTTGAACTCGACGGCGTCGATCCGATCCCGCCAGTCACCAACTGGCTGCCGGACATGCCGCTGGCTCCGGATTATTTCGGCATCTTCATCCCCGCTGGTGTTCCCGACGAAGTGATCGCCACCATGGACAAGATCTGGGCCGAGCAGGTGATGAACTCCGAAGAGATCAAGACTTATGCCGAAACCTTCGGCGCGGTCTTTGCTCCGTCTTATGGCGAAGAAGCCCGCGCGCTGGCCATGCCGGTGGTCATCCTCGAGGCCTGTTCCTCGGTCGAACGTGGCGAGGCGGCCAATGACCCCTCCACGATCGGTATTGATTGCGAAAGCCGCACCGAAGTGGGCATGTAGCCCGCCTGGGTCGGCCTCTGGCCGGCCCAGCCCAATTGTCCAGCACACGCACCACCGGGCCAGCCCCGGTGGTTCACCCCACTGTCTCGGCATGCTGGATGCCAAGACAAGCCCGGCAAACGGTTCCCTTGAGATTGCGCTATTGGCGCAATTCCCTGGCCGCAAGGTTCAGACGAATATGACCACCGACACCTCCACACCGTCCGATGATGATGCGCCGCCACCCGGCATGATCAAGGCAGACCTCTTGGCGGGTCTGTTCTTTATTCTGCTCGGGCTGGCGATCTTTTATGGCGCCTGGACCATGGATCGACTCGAAGTGCGTCGCATCCATCCCATGACGGTGCCAGGGCTGGTGCCGGGCATGCTGGCCATTGCGCTGACCCTGTGTGGCACCATTCTATCCTTCCGTTCCCTCCGCACCCCAGCGATGGGGGGCTGGCAGCAACTGTCCGGTGCCGTGCTCTCTGGCGCTGCGGCGCGTGCCGCCACGGTCATGCTGCTGGCCCTGATCTATACGCTTGGTCTTGTTGGCACCCTGCCCTTCTGGGCGGCCACAGGTTTGTTCGTCTTTGCCTTCATCATGGTGTTTGAATGTTGGCTGTCCGAACCGCGCAAGCCCTGGCTCAGCTCCCTGCTCTGGGCTTCTGGTCTGGCACTGGTGACCGCGACCGTGGTGACGCTGGTGTTCGAGCGCGCTTTCCTCGTGCGGCTGCCATAGGAGGGCGCGACCATGTTTGACGGACTTCTGCTGCTAGGTGGCGGGCTCGCCCACTTCTTCACCCCGGTTTCCCTGTTCAACATCGCCTGGGCCACGCTGCTCGGCATTATTATCGGTGCCCTGCCGGGCCTGACCGCCACCATGGGCGTGGCCCTGCTGGTAACGCTCACTTACAAGATGGCGCCCGATCAGGCCATTTTGTGCCTGATGTGCCTCTATGGCGGCGCCATTTATGGGGGCAGCCGTACGGCTATTCTCCTCTCCATTCCCGGCACTCCGGCCAGTGCCGCTACCACGCTCGACGGACACCCGCTCGCCCTCTCGGGCAAGGCCGGCACGGCGATGGGCCTGGCCACCACTTCTTCGGCACTGGGCACCCTTGTCGGTATCGTTGCCCTGGCCCTGATCGCGCCGCTGCTGGCGGAGGCGGCGCTGAAATTCGGCACCTATGAGTTCTTCTGGCTGGCGCTGTTCGGCGTCATTATCTCGGGGCAGTTGACCGCCATCGACGATCCGCTCAAGGGCTATATTGCCGGCATATTGGGACTGCTTGTCGCCATGGTCGGCATGGAAACCCTGCACGCCCATCAACGCTTCACCTTTGGCATTTCAGCGCTGGGCGGCGGCGTTGACCTGATCCCGGCCATGGTCGGTGCCTTCGGGTTTGCCGAAATCCTGGGCGTGATGAAACGCACCGCCCAGGCCCGCATCATTTCCTCCGGAGACCGGGTCATCCCGCGCTTTTCCGAAGTCTTCAAATACAAGTGGACCACCTTCCGCTCAGGTCTCATCGGCACATTTGTCGGCATCGTGCCGGGTGTGGGCGAAGATGTCGGCGCCTGGGCCTCCTATGCGGCGGCCAAGCGGGTGAGCAAGGAAAAGCACATGTTCGGCAAGGGCAGCCAGGAGGGGCTGATCGCTGCCGAAACCGGCAACTCCGCCGTCATCCCCGGCGCCATGATCCCCACGCTCACCCTGGCCCTGCCCGGTTCGGCAGCGGCCGCCGTGCTGATCGCGGCCATGTTCATCCATGGCATTCGGCCCGGCCCGCTCTTGATGACCGAGAACCCCGAATTTCTCTACCAGATCGTGGCGATCCTGTTTTTCTCCACTATCGCCATGCTGATTTTCGGACTGACCCTGACCAAGCCGCTGCTCACCGTGCTGCAAGTGCCGCGGGAGCGGTTGATGGCGGTGGTCTATGTCCTGTGCGTGGTTGGCTCCTTTGCCATCACCCAGCGCATGTTCGACGTCTATGTGATGGTCGGCTTTGGCATTGTCGGCTTCATCCTGCGCGAGATGAAATACCCCATGGCCCCGCTCGTGCTGGGCATCATCCTGGGAGATCTGCTCGATCTCAACCTGCGGCGGGGACTGCTGCTGACCAATGGCGATCCGAGCCCGTTCTTTACCCGGCCCATCAGCGCTGTTATCTGCATCACCATCATTCTGACCATCCTCATGTCCATTCCGGCGGTGTCCAAACGTGTCCGATCCATCTTCACCCGCGACCGTGGAGACGCCTCGGCGCAAGGCTGAGGCGCCAAAGCGGCCCCGCAACTCGGCCAAGACCAAGGCCTCCATCCTCGCCGCCGCGCGGGTGGAGTTCGCTGATCGCGGTTTTGAAGGGGCGCGGGTGGATGCAATTGCTGATCGGGCGGGGGCCAATAAGCGCCTGCTCTACCACTATTTCGGCAATAAGGAGGAGCTGTACCGGGCGGTGCTCCTCGACGCCTATCAGGAGATCCGCAAGGGCGAACGAGCACTCAGTCTGGATCAATATGATCCGGTGCAGGCCATGGACCGGCTGGTGCGCTTCACCTTCCGGCACTTCCTGGCCAATCCCTGGTTTCCACGCCTTCTGGGCACGGAAAACATCGAGAACGCGCGGTTCCTCAAGACCATGCCCGATATCAAGGCGCTGCACTCACCCCTGGTCGGTCAGATCGCCGCCATCATCGAGCGCGGCGCCGCCACCGGCGTCTTCCGCCGCGATGTGGATCCGGTGCAGCTCTATATTTCAGTGGCTGCGCTGGGCTTCTTCTACGTCTCCAACACGGCCACGCTGTCGGTGATCTTCGAGCGCGACCTGACCAGCGTCAACATGGTGCAGGAACGCGAGGCCCATGCCGTGCAGATGGTGCTGGACTTCCTCAGGACCAAGCCAGGCGCTTGATCCGGGTGGGGCCACCTTCTCCCGCCAGGGGAGAAGGCAGGCCCGTGGCCTAGATATCCACCTCGTCATCGCCCAGCGCATCAAGGGCTGTGGCCGCTTGCTGCAGCACAGCGGCAGCCTTGCGCTGCTGTTCCCTGTCGCCGCGCCGGGCGCGCTTGATGGCGTCCTTGAGCCTTTTGCGGGCCGCTTCCAGTTCCGGAATGGCATCCTTCATCGGACGGTCGGGCCCGCCGGCATCGCGATCAGCCCATTGCGGGGGCACGTTGCCTTCTTCCGGATTGTCTGCAAACGGCCAGTCCGCCTTCACGAATTCGCGGAACCGGCTCATCTGTTCGCCCGTGCGCGCCAGGAAATCCAGCGTGCCGGCAACCGCCTCGCGATTATCCGCAAGGTGGCTCTTTCCCGTTTCAGTGATCGTAAAAAGCTTCTTGTTGCCGTCGACAGCCGAGGTCACAAAGCCGGCCTCTTCGAGATAGGTCAGCGCTGGATAGACAATGCCGGGACTGGGCGAATAAACGCCATTGGACCGCTCTTCGACCGCCTTGATCAGATCATAACCGTGCCGCGGCTGCTGCTCGATGAAATACAGCGCCACCAGCCGCAGATCGCCTGAGGCCAGCATACGACCAACGCGGAAATTTCCGCCGACCTGCCCCAACTCTTCATCCGCCATGCGGGCCATCCGGCCCCAGCCGCGCCGCGCCATGCGCTCGATATGGCGCCAGTTCGGCTCACCGTTCTTCCAGTAGCTCATAACCTATCTCCAGATATATCATAAAGCCCTTCGGACTAGAGATTGGCGCATGTAGGCGTGCGTTCAAGATATATCTTGGAAGTTTTTCTAAAGCGCGGCGGGCCCGTTTTGCAACTTGCTGGTGCCAAAGGCAAAAACCAAAAAAACCCCGGGCGGATGGCCCGGGGTGATAAAATTAGCTGCTGCGCTGATCGCCGGTAATCAGGTCGGGATCACCGGCGAGCCGCCTTCGCGGTCGAACTCGCCATGGCGGCGGAAGCGCCACATATAGGTGGGCAGGATCTCGTCCATGCTGGTGGGCTCGATGTCAAAGGCAACCAGATTGCGCTTTTCCTTTTGAGCGGCATCGGACACGACATTGTCGACGCCCAGCAATTCCACCTGATCAGACGTGATCAGCGGCTTGAAGGGTAGAATGCCGATGAGCGAGGCCATCATCTTCATCAGGCCCGAGGGCACTGAAACCAGCATTGGGTTACGGCCCGCCTCACGCAGAATGCGCTGCATCAGGACCCGGTGGCTTTCCACATCCGGCCCGCCCAGCTCGTAGACACGGCCCGGCTTGACCGCGCCCTGCGCGGCCTTGGCGATGGCCTCGGCAACGTCGCCCACAAAGACCGGCTGGAACAGCGTTTTTCCCGAAATCAGTGGCATTACCGGCAGGATGCGCGCCATCGATCCCATCAGGTTGAAGAACCCGTCGCCCTGGCCAAACATCAGCGAGGGACGGATGATGACAGCCTTGGGGTAGGCTGCGAGCACGGCCTCTTCGCCCCTGAGTTTGGACGCGGCATAGGCGCTGACATCGGCTGCCTTGTCGACGCCCAGCGCTGAAAGATGCACCAGCGCGCTCGCTCCAGCGGCCTTGGCGGCGCGAGCCACCGCAGCAGCGCCATCCACATGCACGGCCTCGAACGTCTGCTTGCCGGCTTGATGAGCAACCCCGACCAGGTTGATGACGATGTCCGCACCCGCCGTGGCGCGCTGCACCGAAGCTTCACTGCGCAGATTGGCCTGAATTGGCACGACCTGGCCCACACCGCCGAACATGCGCACCTCGCCTGCCAGATCGGGGCGGCGCACCGCGACGCGAATGCGATAACCCTGGCGGGCCAGCAATTGCACCAGATGATTGCCGACAAATCCCGACCCGCCGAAAATGGTGACGAGTTTGGGGGTATTGCGATCCATGGTGGGGCTCCGAGATCAGGCGAGACAATATTGGTTCAGCTTCTAGCCCAGCCCGCCCGTTCCTGTCGAGCCTTGCTGCACGCTGCCAAGCCCGCTCGGGTGGGAATTCGCAGAGGTAGCCACGCCTCGAAATCCTGGGACGGTGCAAACTTCTGACAATCTATGTGAATGCGCATTGACAATGCCCCGGCATCGCCATAGACACACCGCCGTCGCCCAGATGGCGGAATTGGTAGACGCGCACGGTTCAGGTCCGTGTGCCGCAAGGCGTGAAGGTTCGAGTCCTTTTCTGGGCACCAATTTCTCAAAACCCCGATTGCAGCAATGCAGTCGGGGTTTTGCTATTCGGGCCGCCGCTTGCGAGCCCGCCGTGAGGCGACCAATCCCCCCAATATCCCGGCCAGCACGGCAATCAGCACCGGCCAGTGCCGCACCGACTGGAACACGGTGCCGACCAGCCGCTCATGCGGGCGCACATCGAGCACGGCCATTTCCCCCGGCGTCAGTTCGCCGCTCAACCGGCCTAGCGGATCGGTAGCAAAGGTCAGGCCGG
>JBGTUK010000109.1:0-8344 GCA_041939225.1 Devosia sp. | reverse complement strand
AAAATACGATGACGTAAGAAAACACAACTCGCGAATTAATCGCGCTTTGCGTCATGAATTCCTCGACGCGTACGAAATGGATCTGCGGCTGGTCTGCCGGAAACATTTCGCGGAAGATTACCTCTTAGCGTACGACGTGACGGATTATCCGGAGCCGACGGGCGTGGCGTTTCATTTTACGGATGATTATACTTTCGGAATAGGATACGCAAAAAAGGAGCGCCGCTTGCGGGTGGGTGAAGCCTTCGACGGCTACCAGCAGGAAGGCCTGGCGGGGCAGAGGCGCCAGATTTGCCAGATTGGCCGCGGCGCGCTGTTCCCAAGCAAAGCTTGAGGCTGGCTCGGGCACTTTGACCGCAGAGGATGAAAACAACGCTGAGAACAGCTTGTAGAGCGCGATGCGATCGGTGCTGGCTTCGGGGAACAGGGAGATATCGGCAATCAGTGCTTCAAGTGTGGCGGCGACATAGGCGTCGCCTGAGGTCTGCGAACCGGTAACGGCGCGAGAAAAGCGCCGCAGGTAGGGCAGGTGCGGTGCGATCCGCGTGGACAAGGACATAGACGAAAACTCCCGGGTGACGCTTGTTGTATTGCACTCAACGATGGCTCAAAACGTGTGCTGTCGAGAAAAGTTCCAGCAAGACGGAACTTTTGTGGCCCTCACGGCATTTGGGCATCGATACCGCGCGAGAGATGAAGCCTAACGGTCATATTGGGAATGAAGAAGGATAATTTGGTGACGCAGCAACGTGTGCGCATGCAGGCGGAGCGGGCGGAAGATGGACTCGGTCCGACTTCGGACATCGGGTCGCGTCTGCGCGCTCTTTATGGAGCGGTCCAGGACGAGGGTGTCCCTGACCAGCTACTTGATCTGCTCGAAAAGCTCGACAGCGCCGAGCAGGCGCAAGGCGGCAAGTCTTCCAATCGCGGGGGAGAGTAACGGCATGAGTGCCGAAGGAACTTCCTTCAAACGGGAAATGCTGGCGACTTTGCCGAGTCTGCGTGCCTTTGCGGTATCGCTGACCGGTAAGCACGACAAAGCCGATGATTTGGTGCAGGACACGGTCATGAAAGCCTGGGCCAAGCAGTCCAGCTTTGAAATGGGCACCAATATCAAGGCGTGGCTGTTTACCATCCTGCGCAACGAATTCTATAGCCAGATGCGCAAGCGTGGACGCGAAGTTCAGGATACCGATGGGGCATTTACCGAGCGTCTTTCGGTGCATCCGTCACAATATGGCTTGATGGATCTCGAAGACTTCAAGGCAGCGCTGTCTGAGCTTCCCGACGACCAGCGCGAAGCCATTATTCTGATTGGCGCCTCCGGTTTTTCCTATGAAGAAGCCGCGTCTATTTGCGAATGCGCGGTGGGAACCATGAAGAGCCGCGTCAGCCGCGCTAGAACCCGCCTGACCGAGCTTCTCAAGGTGAGCGGGGAGTCCGATTACGGTCCGGACGCAGTTTCTGCACAGGTGACGTCAGGTAACGGCTTCTGAGCGAGACGGTCTCGTACGGCTGCTGCCAGGTCCGCATCCGGTAATGGCTTGAGCAAAATAGGGGTGCCGGGAAGTTCCGGCACACCCTGGGAAACACGCTTGTCCGCACTCAGCCCGATCACTGGTATTCCGCTCTGCGCCAGTTGTCGGGCAAATTCGATCAGGTCGGGCCTTTCTCGTTCGATCTCGATAATGGCCAGCGTGGCTGTTCGCCAGTCAGAGAGTTGCTGATTGGCCTCATCCGGATTTCTAGCGGCAACGACCCGTTCCGCGCCCATCGCCTGCAGGGCGTCTTGTAGTCCCAATGCGATAATGAATTCGGTCTCGATGACGAGTACCGTTCGGCCGTTCAGCATGGGCGTTCTTTCTGTTTCTTGTATGCCCCCCCGACCCCTGATCGGCTTGTGTATGGCGGCTGTCATTTAACTTTGACATGTCGGGAACGCGCCGACTGGCGCGGCGTTAGGTAGTGAACTTTCTTAAGCGTCAAGGAAATCGTTTGAGTCTGGTTCTTCCATCTTCGGGGCGGCGCGTGCCCTGCGAGCAATGTCCGCTACGCACACTGCCGACGTTTCGCGACTTCTCGGCGGACGAGCTGGCATTTGTTTCCAGGTTCAAATCCGGTGAGCTGACTGCGGAATCCGGAACCGTCATTCTGGCGGAAGGTACGCATAGCGCGCATCTGTTCACTTTGCTTTCGGGCTGGGCGTTTCGCTTCAAGATGCTCGATGACGGGCGCCGGCAGATCCTGAACTATGTACTCCCGGGCGATCTGGTCGGGCTCCAGGGGTCGGTGATCGGGGAGATGGAGCACTCTGTTGAGGCGCTCTCGCCCTTGGTCTTGTGCGTGTTTCAACGTGACCGGCTCGATGAATTGTTCGCCAATCATCCAGGTCTTGCCTTCGATGTCACCTGGCTGGCGGCGCGCGAGGAGCGGATGCTGGACGACCTTCTGCTCAGCCTGGGTCGCCGCTCAGCGCTGGAGCGTGCAGCCTACCTACTAGCGTTCCTGCATGAACGGGCAAAGGCGGTCGGACTGGGCAAAGGGCAGGGGCCGCTGTCCATCCCACTGACCCAGCAGCATGTTGCCGATACGTTGGGCTTATCCATCGTTCACACCAATAAAACATTGCGCAAGCTGACAAACAGGGGTCTGATCCGCTGGCTTGGGCGGAGTTGCGAAGTGCTTGATGCGACCGAATTGGCGCAACTGGCGGGGTGGGAAGGTCTGGGAGAGCCAATCCGCCCTCTGATTTAGCCATGTCGGCCTCATTACCGCCATCGCTGGAAAGCATTGCTCGGCATACGGCCGCACCCGGCGCAGGAGCAGGAGATGAGCGTCTTGGTTGACCGCCTCAAAAGCGTGGAGGAACCGCATCTTGTTCGGCGCGGCACACGGCGCCTGGCGGTGTGGGTTTCGCTCGGCTTGGTCTGTCTGGCTGCGGTTGCGGCGCTGATGCTCATGCAGGGTTTCGACCGGCAGCTCAACGACATCAACAAGACCTATGCCGTGCGCATTGCTGCGCGCGAGTTGACCCATGCCTTGAGCCAGGCCGAGGCAAGCCAGCGCGGTTTTCTGCTGACGGCCGATCCGCAGTTTCTCCAGCCCTATCGGGAGGCGGTCTCTAGCCTGGATCGTCGCGTCGCCGCCCTGATGGAAATGACGACGGACGATCGCGGACAAAGCGACCGCGTAGCGAGCATTACCGGCGACATTTCAAACAAGATGGCGGAAATGGATCGCACCGTGGAACTGGTTGCGACACGGCGTAGCGAAGAGGCTCAGACCCTGACCGAGACCGGTATGGGCGCGCGATTGATGGCCGGGGTCAGCGCGACCTTGGAAGAGTTCATCGCCGAGGAAGATGCCAAGCTGGCTGATCGCAACCGGCAGATCGACCAGACTCGAGCGGGCCTGGTCGCGGCATTGATTGCCGCGCTCGCGGCGGCGGCGATCCTGGCCTACGCCTTGTTGATGCGCACCCAGAAGCAGGTCAGCGCCTTGGCCCAGCGCCATCGCGGGCTGTTGAACCAGAACGAGGCATTGGAAGCAGAAGTGGCCGAGCGCACGCGGGATATCGAGGAAGCGCGGGCTCATGCCGAGCGCGAACGCCGGCGGGTGGAAGCGCTGTTGCAGGACACCAATCATCGCATCGGCAATTCGCTGGCCACGGTCTCTTCGCTTTTGGCCCTGCAAGTGATGCGCGCGCAGTCGGACGACGTCCGCACAGCGCTCGAAGCGGCGCGGCTGCGGGTCCATGCGGTGGCCTCGGCCCATCGCCGCCTGCGGTTGGGCGATGACCTTGAAACCGCGCGTGCCGATGAATTCCTCTCTGCCGTGCTTGAAGACCTCGCCGAAACCCAGGCCGATAGCGGTCGGATTGCAGTGCGCGGCGTGCTGTCGCCCATTGAAGTGAGTGCCCGCGATGCCACCACGCTGGGCATTCTGGTCGGCGAACTGGTGACCAACGCGCTCAAATATGCCTTTCCGGTCGCGCGCAGCGGCACCATAACCGTCACGATGGCGCGTGATGAAGAAGACGTGCCGCCCTTTGCGTCAAGGATGACGGTGTGGGCATGTCGGAGGGCGAGAATGCAGCAGAATCCGGGCTCGGTTCGGTTATCGTCAAACAGCTCTCGGGGCAGTTTGGCGGGGAGCCACATTATGCGACGGTGGAGGGGGGCGGGCTCGAAGTGACAATCCGGCTTCCCGAACTGGGCAGCACCAGCACGACAAAAAAGGGTGACGCTCTTTGAAAATCCGGGCCATTTTGAACAAGGACGGCGGCACCCTGCGCACTATGGATCTCGACGAGCTATGTGCTCTGGCGAAGGATCTGTTCGCGCGCGAGGGGCATGAGCTCGAGTGCAAGATGGTGGCGGGCGAGGATGTTGAGAAGGCCCTCAAGGCCGCTGCGAGTGATCCCTCTGTCGAGGCGGTAGTTGCGGGCGGTGGCGATGGCACGATTTCTGCTGCAGCAGGCGTTGCCTTCAAGAGCAACAAGCCTCTGGGCGTTTTGCCGGCCGGCACGATGAACCTCTTCGCGCGTGCCCTGGGCATGCCGCTCGAGTTGGACCGCGCTTTGGCTGCCATCGCGCGCGGAGAGGTCGACCGCATCGACATCGCCACCGCCAATGGCCGGCCGTTCGTGCATCAATTCGGAGTTGGCATTCATGCGCGCCTGGTGCGCATCCGCAATGGCATGGTCTACCGCAGCCGTGTCGGCAAGATGCTGGCCAGCATGCGCGCAATTCTGTCCTCGGCAGTCAATCCCCCACGCTTCGACGTGGAACTGCACACCGAAAAGGGCGACAGAACGGTGACGGCCACCGGAGTGGCCATATCCAACAACCCGCTGGATGACAGTCCTGTGCCGGTCGCTGAAACGCTCAATTCCGGTCGTTTGGGCATATATGTCGCCCATAGCGTCTCTACCGGCGAACTGCTCAACCTGGCGTTGGACGTGATGACCGGTCGCTGGCGGGCCAATCCTGCGGTCAGCGAGACCGAAGTGACCGGCATTGTCCTGCATTTTCCCAATCGCAAGCGGGGCACGCATGCGGTGGTCGATGGGGAACTGATCGATCTGGAAACCGAGGTGGTTCTGAAACTGCATGCTCAGGCGCTGCCGGTGATCCGTCCAGGCCACGTGGAGCGCTCGAACGAGATCTGACGCTGCGCGTCAGTTCTCGTCCTTGTTACCCTCGTTGTGAAGCAGCGCCATGGCCGCGATGGCGGCTGCGGGTAATCCAAGCCTCAACAGCATGGGGGATTTGGTCAGCAAAGGCAGGGCGGTGAGCGCGGCCGTGGTGAGAAACGCACTCGTTTCCTTGGCGCGGCGGCGTTCGGAGAGTTCGCGCTGGCGATGACTGCGCCCAATCAGCGAACCGACATAGACCGCCAGTGCCAGAACCAGAAAGATGCCGGCCAGCGCAAGGGCAGCAATTACCGGTCCGAGCAGGTCAGCAAGAACCATGAATCCTGCAGCGATCAAAAAGCCAATCGCGATAGTGCAGAAAACGCCGATCAGCCCCCAAACCAGAATGGCTGACTTTGCTTTGGCCGCCAGACCTTCGACCTCGAGCCCCAGCAGGGAAGCGAGTGGCGAAATCAGACCCATGATCAGTGCCGGGTGAGCAGGGCGAAGACGAAGCCGAGCCCGGCGGCCGCGGCCACGGCCGTCAGCGGCTTTTCGCGGATGCTATCCTTGAGTTGTTTTTCAGCCTGGCTTACCTGCTCCTGTGCATCGTCCAGCATGTGCTGGCCGCGGGCCTGCAGTTGCTTCACCTCATTGGTGGCCAGTGCGCGCGCACCCTCGACCTTTTCGCCAGTGAGCTTTGCCAGCGTGTCGGAAATCGCCCGGATATCGGCCTGAAGCTGGGCGACCTGCGCCTCAAGTTCCTGCTCGCGGATCTCGGTCTTGGCCTTGGCGGCCGCGCCGCTGTTGCCGGCCTTGCGACCTGAGGGGGCCATATCAGAAGTAGTTGCCATTTGACGCTCCTATCGTGAAGTCTGAACAACGCCGATGAGGAGCGGGAGTTCCGGCCAACGTGTGAGCGAACAAAAAGAAGTCCCGACGAGCCAATGGGCTGTCGGGACAAAAGGTGCGGATCGAAAGGGGGGCGACCATCGACCCGCGACGGGCACATTCCATTTGAAGGAAAACCAGAGGGACCTGGCGTGCCCATTTGGGTATTTTGCGGTAGTTTCGATTGTGCGGTGGCTAGATGCGACCCATCAAAACCAGGATCAGCACTACGACTAAAATGATGCCCAGGATGCCCGAGGGAAAGTAGCCGAAGCCACGCGAATATCCCCAGGTCGGCAGTGCGCCGATCAGCAGAAGAACAAGAATGATTAGAAGTATCGTACCCATTTAACCCTCCGGGATCTATTGTTGGCTGGCTCGCCTGTCTCGACCCTAGAGAAGTGCGACCAGCAGCGCGGTGGCGGTTGCCAGAATGAGCGACGCCGGAAGAAGAGCCAGAGCCACGTTGGCAAAGCGCGACTGGTGATCATAAAGATCGTCGCTCCAGGTGGCTGCGATAACCCGGCTGCGGCCATTTTGGGTTCGGTACTGGGACTGGTTCATCGTCGTCATCTCCTGCGGTCCGGTTTGCCGGGCCTTCCTGACGGGGCCGCTCGGCCCGCGTGTCGAAAGAACGATGGGATGACGATATTGGTTCCTTTTCCGGCTTATTCCACGCGCAGCACGTCCACTGACTGCTTGGTCTCGTGCGAGCCGTGGGTGCGCAGCACGCCGACGATGGGGGAGATGTCGGAATAGTCGCGCCCATGGCCGATCGAGATATGATCGGGCCCGGCTATCATGGCGTTTGTGGGGTCGAATTCGACCCAGCCCAGATGCTGGCCGCACCAGGCGCGTACCCAGGCGTGCATGGCGTCAGCGCCTTCCAGGCGTGCCTGTCCCTCCGGTGGATTGGTGCGCAGGAACCCCGAGACATAGCCTGCTGGAATGCCGAGACCGCGCAGGCCTGCGATCATCACATGGGCGAAATCCTGGCACACGCCCCTGCGCAAATCGAACGCCTCGGCCGGCCGGGTTTCGACATCAGTCGCCTTGGGGTCGTATTCGAAATCCTTGTGGATCGCCATGCAAAGCGCTGTTGCAACGGCCAGGGTGGTGGGTGCGTTCGCTGTCACCGCGCGCGCATAACTCGTGATCGCGGAATCTATCTGCACGCGGGACGAGGCAGCCAGGAAGTGCTGCGGGCTGGTGGACGCCACCGACCAATATTGCCCGATCTCGCGAGACAATTGCGCCAGTGGCGGCGAGAAATCGGCCGGCGGGGAGAAATCCTCGATCTGAACCCGCGCCGTCAGGCGGATGGTGAGTTTGTCATGCGGCTCGGTCATGGTGATGGCGGTCACCGAATTGCCGAAGAAGTCGAGAAAGCCGTTCTGGCGCGCCGGTGCCGGTTCGATTGCCAGTGACGAGGCGATGACACGCTGCAGGCCGGGCAGATTGGCTGGCGTCACGCGAATGTGGTGGCGGCCGCCATGCACCGGGGCGTCATAGTCATATTCCAGGGCCAGGCGGATATCGTAGAGCATCTTCCCTGCCTCTAGGTGAAATAGGCTGCGGCGATCAGGCTGGACAACATGCCGAGATCGTCAGCAAGCCGGTCGAGCCGCTCGGGCGTTAGATTGCTGGCCTCGGCAATGACCAGATCGGTGTGGATCTCCAGCGCCAGCTTGGCGGCAGGTGAAAGCTGCTCATCGTCGATGCCGCCAGGCAAGGCCTCGATCTGTTCTCTCAAGTCGGCGAGCTGGAACAGCACCGAGCGTGGATTGAGCGGATCGAGCACCAACAGGTCGACAGCGCTCAGCGCTCCGGCCGTTACCGAATAGCGGCGCCGGTGCGACATTACACTGTCGCCGATTTCGAGCAGCATTTCGACTGATCCATCGGGGGCTTCGGGGGCTGTCAGCCAGCCCGTGATGCGCGCCAGCTGCATTGCGCGCTCCAGGCGCCGGCCCAGCTCAAGAAAACGCCAGCCGGCAAAGCGGTACATGTTCTCGTGTACCAGACCTGAGAAACCAGCCAATTTGCGCAGCAGCACCGTCATGGCGCGGGTGGCATCGTCGCCCGTGTCGATGCGTGCGGCGAAGCGCTGCGCGGTCTTTTGCAGATCGGTCAGCGCCAGCCAGCCATCGGGCGAAAAACGGTCGCGAATTTGCCCGGCGCTATGCACGGCACTGTCGATAGAGGACAACAGCCCTTGCGGCATTGCCTCGGTTGCATCGACATCAAGCGTTTCGAGCAGGGCTGCGCAATGGGTGAGGATCGGCACGGATACGCCGCCATTAACGGCGCAACAAAAAG
>JBGTUK010000108.1:0-8417 GCA_041939225.1 Devosia sp. | reverse complement strand
TCGGGCCCGGGAAGATAGTTTGCATCGGGCGAGCGCAGGAAGCCGAACCCATCGGGGAGCACTTCGACCACGCCTTCGCCGACGATATTGATGTCCTGGGCAGCCAGTTCCTTGAGAATGGCGAACATCAACTCCTGCTTGCGCATGGTCGATGCGTTTTCGACCTCAAGTTCCTCGGCAAATGCCAAGAGTTCAGCCGGGGACTTGGCCTTGAGCTCACTGAGCTTGATATTCTGCATGTAGCGAAATGACCCTGAAGGGATATCGATAAGACTGGTCAGTCGAATGAGGGGAATATTCGGCACCGCGCAGCAACCGGGGTGGTCGCGCAATCAGGGGATGCCTTGTCTCCATGTAACGTGATCCGTCGTCCGTTTCAAGTTCAAAGCCAATTGTGAAAATCGATTCACGTGAAACTTCGGCTCGGCTGCTGCACAGCAAGATCGGTCCTGAGGCCCGATTTTAGAGCCGAAAGCCATAAGAGCTGTGCTCCAACGGCAAGACATCAGGATTAGCCGATCTCAAAATGGCTTCACGATCACCGCGATCACGATGACGATCGCCATGACGAAGGGGATCTCGTTGATTGCGCGGTAGAACCTGTGCGAGCGCATGTTTCGATCCTCTTTGAAGGCGCGCAGCATGGAGCCATACCAGCCATGCACGCCGCTCAGCGCAATCACCATCACTGCCTTGAGCCACATCCAGCCTTGCGAAAAATCGACAATGCCAAAGCCAAAGGCCAGCCACAGCCCGAACAACCAGGTGGCGATCATCGCCGGGGTGATGATGCCGCGATACAGCCGGCGTTCCATGATTTTGAAGGTGTTGGCCTTGTCCGAACCCACCCCCGATTCAGCGTGATAGACGAAGAGCCGTGGCAGATACATCAACCCTGCCATCCAGGCGATCACGGAGAGGACGTGTAGCGCCTTGACCCATTCATACATGGCAAATTCCTCAGCAGTTCAACGGCGTCTTTCAGCCGCGCTTGACCAGTTCGACCAGCCGTTCAACATGCCCGATCGGGGTTTCCGGCACGATCCCGTGTCCCAGATTGAAAATGTGCGGCCGGCCACTGAAGCCCTCGATAATGGCACGGGCTTGGCTTTCCATAGCCTGCCCTCCCACCACCAACCGCAGCGGATCAAGATTGCCCTGCACCGGCAGCGCAGTCGGAAGATGTGCATTCACGAAATCGATCGGCGTGGCGAAGTCGATCCCCAGCGCGCTGACCCCGGAGGTTTCTGCATAGCGCCGGAGGTTGCCGGCTGCCCCCCGTGGAAACCCGATCACCGGGGCGTTGGGCACGCGCTGGCGCAGCCCTTCCACAATGCGTCGATTTGGCTCCATGACCTGACGGGCAAAACTGGCATCGTCCAGATTGAGCGCCCAGCTCTCGAAAAGCTGCACCACATCGGCGCCCGCCGCGAATTGCGCCGCAAGATAGTCGATCGAGGTGTCCACCAGAATATCGATCAGCTTCTCGAAAGCCTCAGGGTGCTCCAGCGCAAACCGGCGCGCGACCCATTGATCCGGCGAGCCTCGCCCACCCAGCATATAGGTCGCCACGGTCCAGGGGGCACCGCAGAAGCCGATCAGGGTCTTGTCGGGCGACAAGCTAGCTCGCAGACGGCGCAGCGTTTCGAATACCGGTGCCAGGTGGGTCATCGCCCGATCCCGGTCCAGAGCGTCAACACCCTTCTCGTCGAGCGGTTCGAGCAAAGGGCCCTCGCCTGTCGCAAAGCGCACGCTCTGCCCCAACGCGTCCGGGATCACCAGAATGTCGGAAAACAGGATCGCGGCGTCCAGATCGAAGCGCCGGAGGGGCTGCAGCGTGACTTCCACAGCCAGTTCTGGTGTGTAGCATAATTCGAGGAAGCCGCCAGTCTGCGCCCGGGTCTGTCGATACTCAGGCAGATAACGTCCTGCCTGGCGCATGATCCAGATCGGGGGGCGTTCCTGACGCTCTCCCAATACCGTGGCAAGCAATGGTTTGTGCGTCATCGGAGCCATGGGTTCATCCCTTCCAAAACCCTATAAAGAGTCTTTCTTGCTTCGCTTCTTTATCTTTATGGCGGTGTTTAGCTGTAATTCCTCGTCACCCACAATCGAGCGGTGAAGTGACACTTGCGCGCAGGCGATGGTTAACGGGATGTGAATCATGCCCAAACCCTTACTGAAGTCTTAACGCGCCCAATTCATTAACGAGAGGTTAATCCGGCCTTTGCCGAGTCAATGATTCGATTCCGGGTGTGGATGAGCCTGCGCATATCTTTTTGCCGCCCGGGGACACTTTCCCCAGACCTTTCCACGCCACGATTTCACCGGGTCCCGAATCCAACTGTTAACAAATTCTTAGCCAGGGGGAACAAGTTCGACCCCGAGCCAGACTTACCCGACCAGACCACAGATCGGCCTTGAGCTGGGGATGACAGTGTGGAAAAACTGCTTGCCATGCTGATCCTTGCTTCCGCCAGTTCCACCCGCAAAGCCTTGCTGGATAACGCCGGACTGCGTTTTGATGCCATTGCGGCGGACCTCGATGAACGTCAGGTCGAAACCCAAGCGCTTGGGGCCGGTGGTGACGCTCGTGATGTTGCCTTGCTGCTGGCTCGGCGCAAGGCCGAAGCGGTTTCCCACGACCGGCCAGGCGATCTGGTCATCGGCGCTGACCAGACGCTGGCATTGGGCCTGGAACTTTTGCACAAGCCGGCCTCGCGTGCCGAGGCCATCACTCAGCTCGAGCACCTGAGGGGCAAGACTCACCGACTGCATGCCGCGGTGACCTTGGTGCGGGACGGGCATCTGCTGTGGTCTGATCTCCAGACGGCCGAACTGACCATGCGGAATTTTTCGGACCAGGAGCGAGATCACGTGCTTGATCTGGAGGGGCCGGCGAGTCTTGCCTCTGTGGGGAGTTACCGGCTTGAAGGGCCATCCATTCGCCTGTTCGAGACCGTGGCCGGCGATTACTTCACCATTCTGGGCCTGCCGCTGCTTCCCCTGCTGGCCGCATTGCGCGATATCGCGCCCGAACTTTTGAATTCTCGGGATTGAGCCAAGGATCCAGTATTGACCACCAAGGCATTTGTCATCGGGCATCCCATTGCCCATTCGCGTTCGCCCCTGATCCACGGAACCTGGCTGGCCGAACACCATATCGAAGGCACTTACGAGGCCATCGATGTGGCGCCTGAGGCACTGCCTAACTTCTTCACGCGCCTGCGAGCCGGGGAATTTGCTGGCGGCAATGTAACCATTCCCCATAAGGAAGCAGTATTTGCGCTTTGCGACAGTGTCGATGCGCTGGCCCGGGTCATTGGGGCGGTCAACACGCTGGTGGTGCAGGACGGCAAGGTACACGGCACCAATACCGATTATCTCGGCTTTCTGGGCAATCTCGATGCCAATGCGCCGGGCTGGTCGGACGGATCAAACGATACCATCGTTATCGGTGCAGGCGGAGCGGCGCGGGCCGTGTTGGTCGCATTGCGGGAACGTATGCATGGCAAGGTGCATGTGCTGAACCGCACGCTAGCCAATGCTCAGGCGCTGGTTGCGGAGATCGACGGACCATTCGAAGCGCACGGCTTTGATGCCTTCGCCGATTTGGCGCCGACCACCGGCCTTGTGGTTAATACCAGTTCCATCGGCATGCATGGCACGCGCTTCGATTGGCTCGATATGCGACTTCTGCCCAAATCGGCACTGGTGACCGACATTGTCTACACCCCACTCGAAACCCCACTGCTTGCCGCCGCCAGGGCTGAAGGATTGCGCACGGTGGACGGACTGGGCATGCTGCTGCACCAGGCGGTGCCTGGCTTTGCCGCCTGGTTTGGTGTCGAGCCCGAGGTGACGCCAGGCTTGCGCGCCCGCGTTCAGGCAACACTGGATCATTGAACCATGCGCCGGATCGGCATCACTGGATCGATTGCCACCGGCAAATCCACCTTGCTCAATGCTTTTGCCAAATGCGGCGTGCCGGTCTTTTCTGCGGATGAGGCGGTTGCGAGCCTCTATTCGGGGGCGGCTGTCCCGCATGTCGAAGCCCTGTTTCCTGGCGTTGCGGTCAACGGCGTCATCGACCGTGCCGCACTGGCCCGGCGCCTGTCTGCCGACCCCGCCGGGTTCCAGCGCCTTGAAGCCATTGTTCATCCGCTGGTGCGCACCGCAATCGCCGACTTTCTCGATGCAGCTGAGGCCGAGGGCAATGCTCTGGCGGCTGTCGAAGTGCCGTTGTTGTTCGAAAGCGGTCATGATTATGGCTTTGATACCATCGCGGTGACCCATGTCGACGAAGCGGTGCAACGCGCGCGCATTCTGGCCCGACCCGGCATGACCGTGGAAAAGATGGAGACCCTGCTTGCCCGCCAGCTGCCACAGGCCGAAAAGAAGGAACGCGCCGACTGGCTCTTCGATACCAGCGCGCCGGTCTCGGTGATCGAGGCGGAAGTGGCAGAGCTGGTGCGCAAATTGCGAGCAGAATGGCAGGACGAATGATCAGGGAAATCGTGCTCGATACCGAAACCACGGGCCTCTCGCCGCAGGGCGGAGACCGGCTGGTGGAAATCGGCTGCGTCGAACTGATCAATCACATTCCCACCGGCAAGAATTATCACGTCTATATCAACCCCGAGCGTTCAATGCCCGAGGAGGCATTTCGCGTGCACGGGCTGAGCGAGGACTTTCTCTCCGACAAGCCGCTCTTCAAGGCAGTGGCCGAAGATTTCCGCGCTTTTATCGGTGATGCCACGCTGGTCATCCACAACGCGCCGTTCGACATGGGCTTTCTCAACGCCGAGATGGAATGGGCCGGCCTGCCCCGCCTCGCCAATGATGTGATCGACACCGTGATGGTCGCCCGGCAAAAGCACCCCGGCGCCCGCGTCAGCCTGGATGCGCTGTGCAAGCACTACGACATCGACAATTCCCGCCGCACCCTGCATGGCGCATTGCTCGACAGCGAAATCCTGGCCGAAGTCTATCTCGAGTTGATTGGCGGTAAACAGGTGAGCCTGGCCTTGGTGGCTGAGGTGGAAACGGCGTCCAGCGGCATTAGCCAGACCCGCATCGCTGTGGCTCAGCGCCCTGTTCCCCTGCCCGGCCGGCTCAGCGCCGCTGAAGCGGAAGCCCATGAGGCTTTCATCGAGAAGATGGGTGAGAACGCTATCTGGACCAAGTATGAGCAACGCGTAGCCGCCGAATAGGATCAACGGGCAAAAAATTAGAGCCCCGGCGCAAACCGGGGCCCATCTAATTTAACACGATTTGCGCAATCAGTTCGGCTTGGGTGCCTCGGCGGCTGCATCTGCGGCCGGTGCGCCACCCTGCTGCTGGGCCAGTTTGGCCAGGTTCTGGCGATAGATGGCCGAGAAATCCACGGGCTCCATCATCAGCGGCGGGAAACCGCCCTGCTGGGTCACGCTGGCCAGCACTTGGCGCGCAAACGGGAAGATCAGCCGCGGGCATTCGATCATCAGCAGCGGGGAGAGCTGATTTTCCGGCACGTTCTTGATGCGGAAAATGCCGCCATAGACCAGTTCGACATTGAACAGCACGGTTTCTTCGCGATTGGCCTTCGCATTGAGCGTCAGCTCAATGGCGTAGATCTCATCGCTCTGCTTCTTGACGCCGACCGAGATCGACACATTGAACGCCGGATTGGCGCCACCGCCTAGCAGCGTGCCGGGCGCGCCGGGGTTTTCGAAGGAGAGGTCGCGGATGTACTGACCCACGAGGTTCATGCTGGGGGCAGTGCCGGGCTGCGGCGCGGCCGCGCCCTGGGTATCATCGGCCATTGTCTGGTCCTTCTTGAAGGTTGAATTCAAAGCAATTGTGGCCGTGTGGCTACCACTTTTGGCCCACTGGAACAAGCCAAGCAGACCTATTGGCGAGGCTTGGGATCGTCCTCGTCCCTGTGCTCGATGACCTTGGCTTCGCCGTCATGAGGGGTCTCGGGTTCATCATAGCGACGATAGCTGGTGCTGGTCTCGACCACCCGGACCCGACTTGCAAGGGCCGAAAACAGCCAGTTCCGCACCGGGGGCACCAAAAGGGTCAGCGCCAGCACGTCGCTGAGAAAGCCGGGCAGCACCAACAGGATTGCGGCCCCGCCGATCAGCATGGCGTCGAACATGGCGCGCCCGGGAATGGTGCCGGCGCTGACATTGTTGCGCAGCCGGGACAGCGTGCTCAGGCCCTGTTGGCGCAGCAGCAGTCCGCCGCCCAGCGCGGCCAGGATCACCAGTGCAAGCGTCGGAAACAGCCCGATGGCGCGCCCGACCAGAATGAAGACGGCGATTTCCAGAAGCGGCAGGGCCAAGAAGGAAAGGGCAATCAGGCGGGCCAAATTCGGCTCCTTGCAGGAATTTTGTTCACCTCGGGCGCGGCAAATACGCAACTCGCCCCATCGTGAACTGGTTTCGGGCTAAAGCTTTGCCTATATATAGGCCAGATACGGCGCAGAACGAGCGCCAGCGAACAGTTTTTTGTCGACGCCTCATATTCAAGGTGCCCTCTACATGGCCGAATTCCTCGATCTGCCGACCCTGATTGCCATCGCCGTTGCTGTCTTCGTGCTGTTCCGGCTGCGCTCAGTACTGGGCACGCGCACCGGCAATGAGCGCCCGCCCATCGACCGGAGCCGCTCGACACCCACCGAAAAGCAGGCTGCGGCCCATGAGGACACGGTAGTGCCGCTGCGGCCCCGCGCGGCCCAGCCGGATCTCGATGATGAGCGCCGCGCCCGCAAGCTCGAAGCCGAGATCGAACAGGCTGCATCGGGCAATGAAACCCTTGCGGCCGGCCTCAAGGCAGTGGCCGAGGTTGATCCGAGCTTCTCGCCCAAGAGTTTCCTCGAGGGTGCGAAGCAGGCCTATGAGATGATCGTCACCAGCTATGCCGAGGGGGATCGCCAGACGCTGAAGAACCTGCTCGACAAGCCCATTTTCGAGAGCTTCCAGCGCGCCATTGCTGAACGCGAGGCCGAGGGCAAAACGGTGGACTTCACCTTTGTCGGCTTGCCCAAGGTCTCGATTGTCGATGCAGAATTCGACAAGAAGGACGTCAATGTCACGGTCGATTTCCACGCAGAGGTTGTCTCGGCCACCCGCGACAAGGACGGCAATCTGGTCGAGGGCAATGCCGATCAGGTCCAGACCATCGCCGATGAATGGACTTTCTCGCGCAATCCCAAATCGCGCGACCCGAACTGGAAGGTGATCTCCACCAGCCAGCTCGATTAATCGCGTCGCGCAGGCCGAATCATGTCTAAACGCGGCTCGAAGCGCCTGCCGCATGACTTCCACCTCTGGACCAGCGTGGCCGCTACGGTCGAGCCGCTGCGCCGCAAGGGCTTGCTGAAAATGGGGGCCGGCACCCTGCCGGTGCCCGAAGCCGATCCCGAGCCGGTGGTCAAGCCGGCACCCCGACCGCTCAAATCCACGAAACCCTTTCTGCCGCCCTATCAGGCGCCTTCCTCCAGTGCGCCGGCCGCGGAGCGCGCGGTCGATCCGGCCATCCATAAAAAGGTGCGGCGCGGCCGCATCGAGATCGATGGCAAGATCGACCTGCATGGCATGACCCAGAACGAAGCCCGCGACACGCTACGACGCTATATCGGGGCGCGGGCGGCACGGGGAGACCGGACCATTTTGGTCATCACCGGCAAGGGCGCCAAGACCGACAATGATTATATTGCGGCCATGACCGAGCGCGGCATCCTGCGCACCATGCTGCCCATCTGGCTGAGCGAACCGGGCCTGTCCCATCTGGTGTCCGGCTGGAGCGTTGCGGCGCGCGGTCATGGCGGAGAGGGGGCGTGGTATGTGCGCCTGCGGCGCCAATGACCCCGCTTGGCGCAAAACTTCGCTCTATGCGCGAAGCTCGCGGCATTTCGCTCAAGGAAATGGCAGCGGCGCTCAGCGTCTCGAGCGCCTATCTCTCGGCGCTGGAACACGGCAAGCGTGGCCAGCCCACCTCCTTTTTGCTCCATCGCATCATCGCCTTCTTCAACGTCATCTGGGACGAGGCTGAAGAACTTCAGCGCCTGGCCGAAATCTCCGACCCCAAGGTGACGATCAATACCGGGGGTCTGGTGCCCGAGGCGACCGAACTGACCAATCGTCTGCGCGATGATATCAACCGGCTGGACGCCGAGGATTTAAAGTTCCTGCGCGATGAAGTGGTCAAGCGGGCCGGCAGAAAGCGGTAGGCCGACCTCTTCCCTTCTCCTCTGGTGGGAGAAGGGATATCGAGTAGGTGGTCGCTAGAGCACGAACTTGCTCAGATCCGTATCGCCGGCGAGGGCACCGACCTTGTCTCGGACAAAGGCGGCATCGATGGTGACGGTCTCCCCGGACTTGTCCGGCGCGTCAAAGGAAATCTCTTCCACCAGCCGCTCCATGACCGTC
>JBGTUK010000107.1:0-8424 GCA_041939225.1 Devosia sp. | reverse complement strand
TGCGCGGCGTTTCCATGTGCCTGCTGGCCTCAGCCATGCCCAGGCCAGCCGAGATCGACGTCGATGAATGCCCGGCGCCGAAGGGATCATATTCGCTTTCGGCGCGGCGGGTGAATCCGGAGAGCCCGCCCTTCTGCCGAAGGGTGCGCATGCGGTCGCGGCGGCCGGTCAGGATCTTGTGCGGATAGGCTTGATGGCCAACATCCCAGATAATGCGGTCGTGCGGGGTGTCGAATACGGCGTGCAGCGCAACGGTTAGCTCGACCACACCAAGGCCCGCCCCGAGATGGCCGCCGGTGACCGAAACAGCATCGATCATTTCGGCCCGCAATTCATTAGCCAGCTGACGCAGATCTTCACGCGGCATGTCACGCAGATCGGCTGGGGTCTGAACGGTGTCGAGCAGCGGCGTGTCGGGCTTGTTGGCCAAGCGTATCCCCGTAAAATATCTGGTTTGTCCCTGTTTAGGCGCAGGGTGATGCCTTTGCAATGCCAGCCAAAGGGCAATGCGTCGATGGCTCCCACTAGTGGGAGAGCATTCAGGCAATTGCGGGGCAGAAGGCGCGGGGCGGTGCGGTCAGTTGCTGGCCAGCGCCAGAGGCGCGGTGCGCGTGAAGCGGTTATGGACCGGCGCTGGCGCACTATCACCGATGCCCTTGATCAGCACGTGGCGGCCCATTTCCGGGGTCGGGTCGAAATCAGCCTCATCGTGATTGAAAATTACGGCATAGCGACCCGAGGACATCGCCGCCGGGTCGGTGAAGATGTCCGCGACGTGTTCAAGGTCGGGGGCTACAAGAGCGGGGCGGCGCATGGCATTCGGATCGGGCCGGGCGGCGACATGCTTCACCAGCGCCTCGGCCAGCGGCGTGGGCGCTTCGGCATCGGTTGCGCTGAACGTGTCGCCGAACAGGTCGGACAGATTGCCGCCGAGTGAGGCGGTCTGGATGTTTGTCGCTGGGCGCAAGGACGGCAGCGTGGGCAGCTCGGTTGGTGCTGGAGGCGTCGCCACGGCTGCGGCAGTGGTAGTGCCTTCGATGATCATTTCCAGCGCGCGCTGGGCGCCAGGGTCGGCCACCGGGCCTGCGGAAGCATAAGCCGTCAGAATATCAGGAGGCGGATCGGACATGATGACCCGCGGCGTCGGCATGGTGGGCTCGGTCAGAGCGGCGAGGGCGCTGACAGCGTCGTTGTTCCGCAAATCACTGGGCATGGTCACGGGCATGGCCACGGCGACCTGAGACGCCAGTGTCTTCTCGTCGTCGGTCAGTGGCGCACTGCCGCTGGTCGCAAAGGGCAAATTGGTGTCGGACACCGAGGCGACCGCGAGGTCTTCTCCGCCCAGGTCGGCGGGACGACGTTCGGGCATCACCGGGGCTACCGGGGTCGAGCGCTGCGGAGCCAGAGAGGCTGTCTGCACCTGCGGTGCGCTGGCGGACGTCTGTTCGTTTCCGCCAAAGAGCAGGTCCACCAGGGTGCGGCCGCTGCCCCCCGAGGCGCTGGCTACCCGCGTGCCCGAACTGGAGCCGTTGCAGGGGAAGGCGTGGCAGCGTTTCCATTCGGCCAGGGCAACATTGTAGCCCTGTTGGGACAGCACCTTGCCATCGGTGGGCAAGTGCATGGTCTTGCCGTCCGGAAACAGTTCTTTGAGCTGGGCACGGGTCATGCGGGGCCAGGCGCGCACAGAGCCGGTGTCCAGATGGACAAAAGGGCTGCCCGAGGTGGGATAATAGCCTACGCCACCGACTTGTTTCTTCATGGCGGCGGCGCGCAGCTTGGCCAGCGGCACGCCGGGAATGAAGAAATCCATCGCGGTGCCGCGCATATGCTGCGAATTGTCGGCCACACCGGAGGATTTGGACGCCAGCATCGCGTTTGTGGCCGGAGAGCGATAGGCCGAGACGACGTTGATTGGCTGCGTGCCGCCCACGTCCTGGTAAACCTCCCAGATCAGGTCGAACAGGCGCGGGTCCATCTTGGTGGGCTCATCGCGCCGCCAGTCCCGCAGGAACTGGTTGAGCTCGTTCAGGCCAGATTGAACATATTGCCCATTGCGCTTGAAGACGATGCGGGCGGTTTCCTTGGTGTGGGTATAATGGAGGTAAAGGGCGCGCTCGGAAGCTGCCTGTACCGGCGCAACCAGCAGTAAAGTGGACACGCATAACGCTGCAGCGGCCACAAGCCGTGCAGCACCTCGCCAATTGATCAACCCCAAGACCGTCACGCCAAACTCTGCCCGGCTCTCTCGTCAGATAATGGTGAGACGTTAGCGCTCAATTCGCTCGAATTGATTAACGCTAACCAGTTGTGAACTGACCTAGATCCCCTCACGCTTTCGTTATTACGGGCAAAAACGGGCACAACCAAGGCGAAATTGTTACCGAGGCGTTAACCGATTCCGGTGCGACTTGGGCATTTGCCCTCAGGGGGAGAGTTCCTGGGGCACCGTTTCCGCCTCGGCGATAATGGCTGGCGGATCAACCGCATCGAGCCCCATGGCGGCGATCAGCTTTTCGTTGTGGCCGTAAAGATCGCCATACGAACGGATGGAACCCTCTTCGTCCACGCGCAAGGTGAAGTAGGCTATGTGCACCGGGATCTGCTTTTGCGGGTTCACCCAGCGCTCGGAGGGCCCGAACATGGATTCGAGCGAGGCGCGCGAAATATTTGGCTCATTGGCCATCAGCGCATCAGCAAATTCGAGCGGATTCTGTACCCGCACGCAGCCATGGCTGAAGGCGCGATAGGAACGCGAAAACAGCGATTTGGACGGGGTGTCGTGCAGATAGACATCATGCTTGTTCGGGAAGAGGAATTTGATCTGCCCCAGGGCATTGCCAGCACCAGGGCGCTGACGCACGCGGAAGGGGAAATTGGAGGCGGACACCTGCGTCCAGTCGACCTGCCAGGGGCTGACCGGGGTGCCATTGTACAGCAGATCCATATTGTGGCTGTCGGTATAGCCTGGATTACGCAGCACTGCCGGGGCAATTTCGCCCCGAATAATGGACGAGGGCACGTTCCAGTATGGGTTCACCACCAGATGCCGGATACTGTCCGAAAACACCGGCGTCTGGTTCTTCGTCGTGCCGACCACCACGCGCGTGGTATATTCTTCCTGGCCATGACGCAGGATTGAGAGACGAAATTCGGGGATGTTCACAAAGACAGTGAAGTCGCCCAAATCCGCCGGCATCCAGCGCCAGCGCTCCATATTGGCAATGATGTCTTCGCGCCGTGTGGCCACGCCCCCATTGAGAGCGGCGACCGTGGCCGGGCCGATAATGCCGTCGACTTCGAGCCCCTGACCCTCCTGAAAGGACCTGATGGCATCCACAGTCAGCTCGTCATAGAGCTGGGAGGTTGACGCATCTAATTTGAGCCGGGCGCGAATGGCCGGCAGGCGGGCATCGGAATTGCCGGGGCGGAGGACCGGGCCATCGCCGATCGGGGTGGGGCGGGCGGCGTTGGACTGTTCAAAATCGGCAAGAGCCGCCTTGAGCGCCTGGAACTCGCGATGCTGGGGTTCAAGCTGCATCAGGATCCTGGCCGGATCCTTGCTCTGGGCCAGTTTTTCGAGCAGCGCGGCCTCGTTGATCGGCTTGCGCTTGAGATCGAGCAGGGTGCTGATCGACTGGGGATCGATGCGGCCATTATGCAGGTGATCGGCATAGCGCATGGTGGCCGCCGAAAAGGCGGTTTCCAGGGTTGCCAGTTCGATGCCGTCACCCGATAGGCGCGCTGCGTCGATTTCCGGGGTCAAGTAGTCGGCTGGGTCCAACCCCTCGCTGGCAGCGTTCTCGAACAGGGCGATGATCTTAGCGGCAGCGGGCGAAAAGCCGACCGCACCATTTGCCTGTTCCGTCAGCCAGATCGGCTCGAAATGGCGTTCGCCATACAGAAAATAGAGCCTTTGGGCCTCTTCATGGGCGCGCGTGTCTGACCGGGCCCCGTAATAGGCGGCGGAAAGTCCGGTCTTGATCGTGCGCGCCAGGTCACTTTGCGGCGGGGCAATGACAATGCGGCTGGTATCAAGACTGGCGACCTGTTGGGCCGAGACCGACGGAACCACGGTTATGGCGGCAACCAAAGCGACCAGACTGACCAGCACCTTGTTCATGCTTGCTCCCGACAACATTCACCCAGGACAGGCGCGAATCTCAATGCACCCGGGCCCGCCAAGGAAAATCTTTAGCCCGCAATTCTTAACAGGGGCAATCGCTCGCAGATTCGTGAAACAGTGCTGTGGCCGGACTGCAACGGTGGTCTGGTCGGCCTTTGAACTAGAACTTGTAGTTGACGCCGGCGCGCACCAGCGAAAAGCGCTGGGCGATGTCGCGATTGCCGGTGGGGAGGCCTGCATAGGACTGCTCACCAAGGTCGACGTAAAGATATTCCGCCTTAAGCGAAATATTGGCGGTGGCTTGGGCTTCAAGACCAAGGCCTGCGGTCCAGCCGAAATGGTTGGCTGTTTGCGAGGTCACGACGCCAGTGCTTTCCTGGGCGACGCCGCGTCCGAAAGCAAGACCACCGGTGGCATAGGGCATGACCTGGCCGACGGGCACGCCTGCTCGGCCGCGCACGGTGCCGAAGAAATCGGTCTTGGCCTCGAAGGAGCCACCGGCGATGGGTTCATTGTAGCCGATGCTGGCCCATTGCAGGTCGGCTTCGCCACCAAGCACGAAGCCGCCCATGTCCATATTGTAGCCGGCCTGGCCACCCAGGCTCCAGCCGGCGCTATTGTTGTTGGCCTGGCCACCAGCCAACGCCGGGCTGTTGGTGGTCGTGCCCCATGCGTGGCCACCGCTTACGCCAGCATAAAAGCCAGTCCATTGGGTGGCGCTGGCTGATCCGTAGATGGGCGAGGTGGCATTGCTGTTCCAGTTGAGGTCGGCAGCTTGCACCGCAGTCGAGGCCACCATGAGAGAAAGAAGGGCAATGGCAGAATGTCGCATGGGGGCCTCGCTGGTTAAGAGATTGGCGACATTTCGCGCCAATTTCTTAACGGCCCGGTAAGCGATAGGGTTAATGCGGCGGCTTTCCCACCAATTTGCGTAGGATGTCAGGCCGCGTCGTTGATCAGCCCTTCGGCCATGCCGTATTCGTGCAGCTTGCGATAGAGGGTCGAGCGTCCGATACCGAGCGCCCGGGCCACACGCGACATCCGCCCACCGTGATGCTGCACGGCAAAAGCGATGGCCTCGCGCTCGATATCCGAGAGCGGTTGCAGGTCACCGCTGTCCGCGAGAAACCGATCACGTACGGCCGGGGAAACATGTTCCATGGGCGGACGGGCAATCGCGGCGTCGATATGAACCGGTTCGGTGAGCTCGACAACTTTCTCCACGGCGCGCATGGCTTCCTCGCGCCCCGCCGCCTGGGCCAGCACCTGAGGAAAGTCCTGGGTTTCGAGAAAGGCGCTGTCGCTTAGCACAATGGCGCGATAGATGGCGTTCTCGAGCTGGCGCACATTGCCCGGCCAGTCATATTTGCTCAGTAATTCGGTGACTGCAGGGGAGACGCCGAGCACACGTTTGCCAGCCTCGGCCGAGAAGCGGGCGATAAAGTGATTGATCAGCGCCGGCATGTCTTCAAGCCGCTCGCGCAGGGGCGGCACATAGATGGGGAAGACATTGAGCCGGTAGTAGAGATCCTCGCGGAATTCGCCGGATTTGGCCAGGTTGAGTAGGCGTCTGTTGGTGGCCGAAATCAGCCTAACATTGACTTTTTCGGGCTTGCTGGCGCCGACCGGTTCGATTTCACCTTCCTGCAGTGCCCGTAGCAGTTTGACCTGGGTATCGAGCGGCAGCTCACCTACCTCATCAAGGAACAGCGTACCGCCATGGGCCTCGGTGAATTTGCCGGGCTGGTCAGCATGGGCGCCGGTGAAGGCTCCCTTCTTGTGGCCGAACAGGGTCGATTCAACCAGATTGGGGGGAATGGCCCCGCAATTGACAGTGACAAAAGGCTTTCCGGCTCGGTCGCCGGTGCCCTGGATGATGCGGGCCACCAACTCCTTGCCGACCCCGCTCTCGCCTTCGATCAGCACGGGAATATTGCTCTTGGCGGCCTTGGCGCACAGCGTGATAACGCGGGCCATGGCGGGCGCAGCGGCAATCATGTCCTTCTGGCTGAACGTACCGGTCTTTCGCGCGTGCTCGGCGCGAATGGCGGCTTCAAGCGCATCGAGCTTCATTGCGTTGCGCAGCGAGATGACAAGCCGCTCGGGTGCCACTGGTTTGACAAAGTAGTCGGCAGCCCCCTGACGCATGGCCGAAATTACGGTTTCAAGGGAAGCATTGGCGGTCTGGATGATGACCGGCGTCGTGAGCCCCTCCTTGCGCATGGCCTCCATCACGCCCATGCCATCGAGATCGGGCATGACGAGATCAAGGATCATGGCTCCGAGTTGGGGATCCTCGCGCAGAATGGAGAGCGCCTGTTCGCCGCCGGTTGCGGTGATCGGCTTGAAGCCGGCGCGGTTGGCAACTTCCGAGGTCAATCGCAATTGCACCGGATCATCGTCCACCACCAGAACACGCGTCATATTTACCCCAGATCAGAAGTCCTGACGGCACGAATCGAGTTGTGCCGTTTTGGGAATGACCATGCCCGCTGCTTCTTAAGAGGATGTTAATCCTAACGATTTGTGCCTGAGCTACGGGCAATGAAAAAGGGCCGCGGCGTAAAGCCGTGACCCTCCAGAGCTCATGATTAATTTTCGTGCTGTCCCTATTGCCGCGTGGCGCCCTGGAGCTTGTGGAGTTCGTCCTTCACTTCGAGTTTTTTGCGCTTGAGTGTTGCGACCGCGAGGTCGTCGGCAAGCCGGTTCTGGGTTTCGGTCTGGATCTTGCGATCCAATTCCCGATGGCGGCGTTCAAGCGCTGCGATGTGGCCTTCAGTCGTCATAAACAACTCCTTTCAGCGTGTTGGACAGGGGCATCGTCACAAATAATTCATGCTTTGTCGACGCCGTTCGGGCCGGTCTCGAAATTGGGATGCAAAACTTGTCGTGATCGGTTAACCAAGGCTGAGAAAAGCGTCTGAAATGTTTGGTACACCATGCTGTCGCTGACCCAGGAACAGGAAACCGAATTGGGGATCGAACTGGCCACAAAACGCCAGGAACACGCCGATCTCGATGCGGCGATCCACACTTTGGTACAGTCGAAAATGGCGGATCGGATGCTGTTGCAGCGGCTTAAGAAGCGTAAGCTTTCGCTCAAGGATCGGATCGTTCAACTCGAAAATATTCTGTTGCCCGATATCATCGCCTGAATAGCCGGACGCCTTGAGTTGTGGCAGAAATTGGGCTAATTGCGCGCTTTGCGGAGCGGCACGGGGGAATCGCCATGCTCAAGCCACCGGTTGCCATTGTCATGGGCAGCCAATCGGACTGGCCCACCATGCGGTTGGCCGCCGAAACCCTCGAAAATCTCGAAGTGGAATATGAGGCGCGGATCGTCTCGGCGCATCGCACGCCCGAACGCATGGTGGATTTTGCCACCAATGCTCGGGATGAGGGGGTCAAGGTCATCATCGCAGGCGCCGGGGGCGCAGCCCATCTGCCGGGCATGATTGCGGCGATGACCAGTTTGCCGGTGTTCGGCGTCCCGGTTCGGTCCAAGGCCCTGTCGGGCATGGATAGTCTCTATTCCATCGTGCAGATGCCTGGCGGGGTGCCGGTGGGCACGTTGGCCATCGGTGAGCCGGGTGCCATCAATGCGGCGTTATTGGCGGCAGCCGTTCTGGCCCTCAGCGATGAGGACCTGGCTGACCGGCTCGATGCCCATCGGGCCCGCCAGACTCAGGCCGTGCCGCAGTTTCCGTCCGATCTCGAGTAGTACCTTGACTGACAATTCGACCATCCTGGCCCCTGGCTCCACCATTGGTATTCTGGGCGGAGGACAACTCGGGCGCATGCTGGCTCTGGCCGCAGCCCGGCTCGGACTCAAGAGCCATATCTACTGCCCCGATACGCAGAGCCCGGCCTTTGACGTGACACCGTTTAAGACCGTGGCCGGTTATGACGATGTCGAAGCGCTCAAGGCCTTCGCGGCCCAGGTCGACGTCGTGACCTACGAATTCGAGAATGTGCCGGCAGCCACAGCCGAAGTGCTGGCAGGGCTGAAGCCGCTGCGGCCCGGCGCCAATGCGCTGGCCATTTCCCAGGACCGGCTGGCCGAAAAGAGCTTTCTTTCGTCCAAGAATATTCCGGTTGCGCCGTATCGGGCCGTGCACAGTCCTGAGGACCTACAATCCGCCATTGACGAGTTGGGCCTGCCGGCCGTGCTCAAGACCACGCGGCTGGGCTATGACGGCAAGGGCCAGCGCGTTTTGGGCGCCCCCGAGGATGCCGAGGCCGCCTTTGGTGAACTCAAGCCACATCCTTTGGTGCTGGAAGGCTTTGTGCCTTTCGAGAAG
>JBGTUK010000106.1:0-8500 GCA_041939225.1 Devosia sp. | reverse complement strand
GGGCATCCAGCCACGAGGCGACCAGCGCCTTGGCCGCATCTCCGACCTGGGCGATGGGCCCCTTGCGCGGTTCGGGCTGTTCCTGACTGGCCTGCGCTACGGCATCCAACCGTTCCAGCAGCAGGGCGCGGACCTGATCGTCGGACAGGCGCGCGACCAGATCGTCCGGCAACAGCTTCGCCTTGGGCCGGATCTCGTTGAGGTACTCCGCAATCGCCATCGTGTCCCAGACGGTCACGCCCTCATGGCGCAGGCACGGCACCAGGATCGACGGCGACAGCAGCAGGATCTCCGCCCGCGCGTGCAGGAAATCCTTAAGCAAATTGCCGGGGGCATTCCCAGTCCACGGCAACTGGTTCTGCGCAGGATCGGTGCAGAGCAAATGCTCGATCAGGGCCTGGTGGCATTCTTTCCGGCACCGCATAGCTTCACCGGTGAAGATTGCGCCGAACTGCAAGTGCATGGCTCGCCAGCCGGGGTGAAGGCAATACTGGCTCAGCTAGCAACCCTTGGCCTGCGCCTGGCGGAAGCCGGCGAATTCACTCGCCGCGCATTTGAAAACGGTAAGCTCGATCTGGTCGAAATTGAGGGTTTGGGCGATCTGCTCAGTGCCGAAACTGAAAAGCAGCGCCGGCAGGCCCTGTCGCGTTTTGATGGCCGCCTTACGGAGAAGATCACCCAATGGCGCGAAAGCCTGCTGGATCTGCGCGCTGAGATCGAGGCACGGCTCGACTTCTCCGATGAAGGGGATGTGTCAGAGGATCTGCCGGACCACTGGCAGCACCAACTGGGCTCGCTTGAAGCGGCTATCCGGACTTCACTTGCCTCCTTGGAAAGTGGCCGCATCGTTCGCGAAGGGATCAGGGTGGCGCTGGCGGGCGCGCCCAATGCCGGCAAATCCAGCCTGATAAACGCCCTGGCTAAGTCAGACCTGGCTATCGTATCGGACGAAGCGGGCACGACCCGTGATGTGAGGGAAGTGCCATTGGACATCAATGGTCAACTTTTCATTCTGCTCGATCTCGCCGGCCTGCGTGAGAGCGATAGCAAGGCAGAAGCCGAGGGTGTTCGGCGGGCGCAACGGGCCATAGAGACAGCCGATGTCGTACTATGGCTTTCGGCGCCGGATGTTGAAGATGTCGCACCGTCCGGTGTCACAGGTCAGCTTGTTCGCATCGGGACAAAGTCGGACCTGGGGCAGCAAAACGGCGTCGATATTAGCATCTCAACCAAATCACTAGACGGCCTAACAGCGCTACGGCAGCGCCTTGACGCGTTAGCGGCAAACGCCACAGGGGCAGAACCCAGCCTTGTCAGCCACGAAAGAGATCGTCTGGCACTCAGCGGGGCGTTAACAGCCTTAGAGGAGACACGGCACAATCTTGGCGACTGGGAGCTAGCCGCTGAGTCCTTACGCAGAGCCTCTGCTGCGCTAGAGCGGCTAATAGGGCGGATCGACTCCGAACGGGTCTTGGACCGGTTGTTCTCTAGTTTCTGCATCGGGAAGTGATTCACGTGAAACACGCTCGCGAAGTCATCCGGCGAGCTGGCGATTGATTCACGTGAAACATTGGCCTATGTCTGGCGCCTTGGAGAAATTGCCATGACTGACTATGCCGTCATCATTGTCGGCGGGGGCCACGCGGGCACGGAAGCGGCAGCCGCCTCGGCGCGCCTCGGTGTGCCCACCGCGCTGATCACCCATCGCTTCGATACTATCGGTGAAATGAGCTGCAATCCGGCCATCGGCGGATTGGGCAAGGGCCATCTCGTGCGCGAGATCGACGCCTTGGACGGACTGATGGGCCGCGTGGCCGATGCAGCAGGCATACAGTTTCGTGTGCTCAACCGGCGCAAGGGACCCGCTGTCCGCGGTCCGCGCGCCCAGGCCGATCGGAAACTCTATCGGCAGGCAATGCAGGCGGCGATCTCGGCGCAACCCAATCTAGAAGTCATCGAAGGGGAAGTTGACGACCTCCACTTCACCGACGGTCGGATAAGCGGCGTCATACTCCTCGACGGTCGTCGGATCAGCACCAAGGCGGTGGTTTTGACCACCGGAACGTTTCTGCGGGGACTGATCCATCGCGGCGAAGAAACCGTGCCGGCCGGCAGGATTGGCGAAAAGCCGGTGCTGGGCCTTTCGACCCGACTGGAAGGATTGGGTCTGCAATTGGGTCGGTTGAAAACCGGCACGCCGGCCCGGCTGGATGCCACGAGTATCAATTACAGTGTGCTCGAAGCGCAGCCCGGTGACAATCCGCCCGAAGCTTTCTCAAAACTAACCACTGCCATCACAACGCCGCAGATTTCTTGCCATATCACGCGTACGACGGCTGATACCCACCGGCTCATCCAGGACAATTTGCATCGCTCGGCGATGTATTCAGGCCGCATTCAGTCGCGCGGCCCGCGCTATTGCCCGTCGATCGAAGACAAGGTGGTGCGCTTTGCCGATCGGGACAGCCACCAGATCTTTCTCGAGCCCGAAGGGCTAGACGATCAAACCGTCTACCCGAACGGACTTTCGACCTCGTTGCCCGCAGAGGTGCAGGAGGCTTTCCTCCAGTCGATGCCGGGCCTAGAATCTGTACGAATTATTCGCCCGGGCTATGCGATTGAGTATGACTATGTCGATCCGCGAGAGTTGAAGCCGACGCTGGAGGTTAGGAAGCAGCCAGGCCTCTTTCTGGCGGGCCAGATCAATGGCACCACCGGCTATGAAGAAGCTGGCGCTCAGGGCCTGTTGGCCGGCGCTAACGCCGCATTGGCTGCCAAGGGCGAAGGTACCTTGGTGCTGTCGCGGACGGAAAGTTATCTCGGCGTCATGGTTGATGATCTGGTAACGCGCGGGGTGAGCGAACCCTATCGGATGTTCACGTCGCGTGCCGAGTTCCGGCTGCATTTGCGGGCCGACAATGCCGATCAACGCCTGACCGCCTTGGGGCTGGAGCGCGGGCTGGTTGGTGCGGAACGCGGCGAGGTTTTCTCCAAGCGCACGGAAAACCTGAGCAGCGCTCGTAGCTTGATGCGCAGCCTGTCCGTGTCACCTAGCGAGGCGCGTAAGGGTGGCCTGGCCGTGAATGAAGATGGCAAGCGAAGATCAGCGTTTGATTTGCTGTCCTATCCTGATTTGGAGCTAGCCGATCTGACCAGGCTCTGGCCTGAATTGATGTCTATCGATGCGGCTATTGCTGAACAAGTGTCGATCGATGCTCAGTATGCGGTCTATCTAGAGCGACAAAAATCCGACATCGAGGCCGTTCGGCGCGACGAGCAGCGGACGATCCCCGAGGCGCTGGATTATATGGCGATCCCGGGCCTGTCGATGGAACTGCGTCACAAACTGGCGAATGCCCGGCCGCAAACTATTGCGCAAGCGCAAGCAATGGACGGAATGACACCAGCGGCCATCACATTGCTTTTGGCGGTTATTCGCCGTGGCGCCCTCTCCAAGGCAAGCTGAATGGCAGACATTGAGGCCATACTACCCTATGGGCCGGTTTTTTCACGACCGGTTGATGAAGTGGTGCGCGATCTGGAATCCTATGCCAAACTCCTGGCGAAATGGCAGTCCGTGCAGAATCTGGTTTCACGTGAAACATTGACGCACGTCTGGACCCGGCACTTTGCTGACAGCCTGCAGGTCCTCGGCTTAATGACCGAGGAAGACCGGCTGTGTCTCGATATCGGCAGCGGCGGCGGGTTTCCCGCGCTCCCTATGGCCATTGCCAGCAAAGGCACGGATCGGCAATTCGTCCTGATCGAGCCGACGTCCCGCAAGGTCAGCTTTCTTCGTACTGTAGCGCGGGAACTAGGGCTCAACGTGACGGTAATCGGGCGGCGCAGCGACCAGGTTGATTCACGTGAAACAGGCGTACCGGACGTCATCACCTCCCGCGCCTTGGCCGCCATGCCCCAATTGTGCAGCTGGATGGCGCCATTTTTCGGTCCAAAAAGCAGAGCCTTGCTGCATAAAGGACGGGAACATGTTGAAGAGCTCGTGGAATCGGGTGCGCAGTGGCATCATGACGTGCTAGTAAGGGTGAGTGACACAGATCCCGGCGGCGTGATCCTCACGGTTACGAATCTGCGCCGGAAAACAATGCGTTAGCGGCACACGGAGGCCAATTTGGCACCCCGGATATTGACTTTGGCCAATCAGAAAGGCGGCGTCGGCAAGACGACGACTGCCATCAATCTGGCAACCGCCCTGGCGGCCATCGGTGAACGCGTCCTGATTGTTGATCTCGATCCGCAGGGAAATGCGTCCACCGGTTTGGGCATTTCGCGGACGGATCGCGCCCTGTCAGCCTATGATGTGCTGGTGGGTGAGGCCAGCGTGCCGCAGGCTGCGGTGATGACTAGCGTGCCCAATGTGGCGATTGTGCCTTCCACCATGGACCTGCTCGGCGTGGAGCTGACGATTGCCGATCAGGCCGATCGCGCCTTCAAGCTACGGAACGCGTTCAAAAATCTGGATGAGTTGCGGCTGAACGATCAATCTATAAGCTATATTCTGATCGACTGCCCGCCCTCGCTGAATCTGCTGACGGTCAACTCCCTGGTAGCGGCCGACGCGGTGCTGGTGCCGCTGCAATGCGAGTTCTTTGCGCTTGAAGGACTGAGCCAGTTGTTGCAGACCATCGAGCAAATTCGCTCAACGCTTAATCCGCGCCTGTCTATACAGGGCGTTGTGATGACCATGTTCGACAAGCGCAACAATCTGTCCGAGCAGGTGCTGAACGATGTGCGTAGCGAAATGGGCGAACTGGTGTATGAGACGGTGATACCGCGCAATGTGCGGCTGAGTGAGGCGCCGTCATACGGCAAGCCGGCTTTGCTTTATGATCTGAAATGTGCGGGAAGCCAGGCCTATCTTCGCCTTGCCACCGAAGTAATCCGTCGCGAGCGGCGGTTGAATGCTGCCTAGGAGCTCAATATGACCGACAAACCAACCCGACTGGGCCGAGGCCTTGCCGCCCTGATTGGTGATATGGCGGTGGTTGAAGGTGCGCGGGTGACCGAGTCGTCTGGTGGCAGCAAGCGCCTGCCGGTCGATTTCATCATTGCCAATCGGGCTAATCCACGGCGCAGCTTTGACGCCGAACAGCTTGAGGAACTGACCAACTCAATTCGGGAAAAAGGCGTCATGTCGCCCTTGCTGGTGCGGCCCACTGATGACCCGAATATTTTCGAGCTGATCGCCGGTGAGCGGCGTTGGCGTGCGGCGCAGAAGGCCGGCCTGCACGATGTACCGGTCATCGTCCGAGAGGTCGATGACAAGGAAGCGCTTGAGCTGGCCATTATTGAGAATGTGCAGCGTGCTGACCTGAACCCGCTTGAAGAGGCCCTGGGATATGGACAGTTGATCGAGCAGTTTGAATATACCCAGCAGGACCTGGCGCAGGTCATCGGTAAGTCGCGTTCGCATGTCGCCAACACGCTCCGCCTGCTCAAACTGCCCGAAGATGTGCGCGGCATGGTTTCAGGTGGCACCTTGACCGCCGGACACGCCAGAACGTTGATCACCGCCGAAGATCCTGCTGCCCTTGCCCGCCAAATCGTTGACAAGGGGCTGTCGGTGCGTGAGGCGGAGGCGCTCAGCCAACAGCGCGATCTGCCCAAGCGCAAGCCCGTTGCGGAGCCCGCGCAGCGCGATGCGGATACGCTGGCGCTGGAAAGGCGATTGGCCGATGCACTCGGCTTGAGCGTCGCACTCAACCATTCCGAGCGCGGCGGTAAGGTAGAAATTCGCTACAAGACACTGGAGCAGCTTGATGATATCTGCCTCCGCCTGATTGGTCGCACCAACTAACAGCCTGATATCAAAGCTGTTCCACGTGAAACCGCCGCTTTTGGGGCGGTTTTTTCGTGCACATTGCAGGTCATCGCCAATTAGTGCGTGGCGGCCATCATGCAGAGGGCGAGCGTGGTGCGACGCAGGATAGCGTCGGCTAGCGCCGGCTTGCGGCGCGAATCTGAAACCCCTTGCAGCAAACGTTCTATAGCCTGGGCGAGGGCAGGGTCGGTCCAGAGACGCAATTGTTGCTCCAGAGCTCCGATGCGAGAGAAATGCGGCTTGGGGCGCTGGCCGTCGAGGACCGCTCGGGCCGTCTTGCCGGTATCGACCTGGGTCCGCCAGCGGCGAAGATTGGCGAAGTGATTGGTCAGCATGGCCAGCAATTGCTGCGGGTTGACATTGGCGGCAAGGGCCCGGTTCAGGGCTAATTCAAGCTTTTCCGCATGGCCACCGCCAGTGGCATCGAGAATGGCGTCGATGGCCAGCGCGCCGTTGTCGGCGCAGAGCAGCAGCACATCCTCGCGCGTCAACGCCTTGCTTGAAGCAGCGTAGAGGGTCAGCTTCTCCAGCTCGCGCCGGGTCACCTCCCGGTCATTTCCGAGTATTTCACGCAAGGTCGGCACAACGTCGCTATCGGCGCGGATACCGGCCTGGTTGAAGGTCTCGCGCATCAGTGCCATCAGGGTTTCATCGGAATCCGGGTAGCAGGGCAGGGCACGGCCGAATTTTGCCGCTTCCACCAGGGCTCGCAAAGCGTCGCGGGGCGTGAGATTGTCGGCCTCGAGGACGATCGCTGTGTCGCCAGGATCGTCCTTCAATTCGGTTAGCGGCATGACCAGCGCCTTGGTGGCATTGCGCACCCGGATGATGCGCTTGCCCCCGAATAGCGAGACCGAACGGGCCTCGAGCACCAGTTGGGCGGGATCGGAAGCCAGCTCCGGCCCGTCAAATATAGTGACATTGGCCGACGCTGAATCCTCGCCGCTCAAATGGCGGATCAGGCGTTGCGCGGTTTCGCGCACCAGGCCGCCATCCGGCCCATAGGCGAGAAAGATCCCCTCGTTGAGGTCAGGACGCGCCAGGTAGCGCGCCACTTCATGGGCCTTGAGGGCCGTCATCTAGACGACGATGTTGACGATGCGGTTGGGCACCACCACCACCTTTTTCGGAGCCTTGCCGTCCAGCGCCTTCTGGACGATCTCCAGGGCGAGCACCAGGGCTTCCACTTCAGCGGGCGGCATGTCCTTGGCGATTTTGATCTCGCCGCGACGCTTGCCATTGAGCTGGATCGGCAAAGTCACCTCATCGTCGACCAGCATGGCCGGATCCACCTCGGGCCACAGTGCGTCGGCGGCAAGTCCTTGTTTTCCAAGAACTTCCCAACAGCTCTCGGCCAAATGCGGCATCATCAGATTGACGAGTTGGACCAGCTTTTCGACGCCGTCGCGCAAGGTCGGCGCGAGATCGGTAGCCGCTTTACTCTCCTTTGCCTTTACCAGGGAATTGGTCAGCTCATAGATACGAGCGACCGCGCGGTTGAAACCGAGCCCTTCGATATCTTGGGCGACACCGGCGACGGTGCGATGGATGATCTTGCGCAGCGCAACCGCATCAGGCCCGTCTTGCGAAACAGTTCCTGAAGACTGTTCGAAAAGTTCGACCGTTTCGTTGACCAGCCGCCATATGCGTTGCTGGAAGCGGCTGGCCCCTTCGACGCCCGACTCGGTCCATTGCACGTCGCGCTCCGGCGGGGAATCGGAGAGCATGAACCAGCGGGCCGTATCGGCGCCGTAGCTGCGCACGATCTCATCGGGGTCCACGACGTTCTTCTTGGACTTACTCATCTTCTCGACCGAACCGATGGCAATCGGCGCGCCGGTGGTGGCGTGGCGCTGAGCCGCAATGCGGGTGATGTGATCAATCAGGTGAACCTGGGGATGCAGGATCTGGTGCGGATGATGGCGGAGTTTTCCGTTATCACCGGGGATCAGGGGCAGACGAGGCATTAGTGGCAGGTGGGCGCTGCAACGAGGCGGCTAACCGGTCGCTTTCTCACTCACCGTGAAGGCTTGATCGAGAATATTTCGGTTTTTTCACTCACCGTGAAAGTTGGATTGAGTAAATTTCGGTTTCTCAAGTGCGGTGATCACTCAACGCGCTGCGCCGAAACCGCCCAAGAGAGGGAAGTGCTTTCCCTCTCTTGGATCTCTCCCCGCTTTTTACTCCCCGCTACCGCTCGCTGGCTATGTTTCAGGTAGCGATGCGATAGCCGCAAAATTCCGCCGCTGCGCGGTGCCCTCCGTTCGGGCTACAACCCGCGCAAAAAGACGCACGGTTTTGCGCCTCTCCTCCGGCGGTATTTTGGAACCGGCCTCAGGTTTATACTTCACAACCTCACTTTTTTTATCTTTTTAAAATGCTGCGGGCGATTCAGAAATCTTGCTGAACGAAGCGGCCTGAAGACCAGAGGCTTCAGGACCGAGTGAAGGCACCGCAATGCGGCAAGATTTCCAGCCTGTCGCTGCGGCTGATGAAACATAGCCAGCGAGCGAAGCGCGCAGTAAAAGAGCCTGGGATTCTTAAGGGTGGTGGCGATAAGCCACCCTTAAGGCCGGTGTGGGCGGCAGCACACGGTCTTGACCTAAGGCCGGTGTGGAAGGCAATCCATAATTCAGCTCTTCCTGCTCATCACATAAT
>JBGTUK010000105.1:0-8501 GCA_041939225.1 Devosia sp. | reverse complement strand
GACGATCGTGGCCGGCATGGCAACGGCCGTCTGCCCGAACCGGTCGATGAAACGCGATATCTGCGGTGCGACGAACGCGTTGGTGAGCGCGAAGGTGGCCGCGCACACACGGCGATTTCCGGATGCGCCCCTCTCGCCTCAGAATTCTTGTTGAACCGAGCCGAATTGCTTGATCGGGCCGATCCGCCTCCACGCGCCGGAGGGCGATGAAGGAGCGCCTGCAGGTCAGCAGACTTGTGACCCGTCAGGCGAGGTAACGCTGGATCTGGTCATGGCGCCGCCAAGGGAGGCGTGCGGGCCCGCTCTGGTCTGGTCGGACATATCCCGGCAGGGCGGCGCGACCATCGACACAAACGGGGCCCAAACGCAAAGGGCCACGCCCTGCAAGGCGCGGCCATGGAAGCCGTGTCCAATGGTTGCGGATCAGTCGTAGCGGCGGATCAGGCCGACCAGGAGGCCCTGAACCTTGACCCGGTCGGGGCCGAAGATGCGGGTTTCGTATTCCGGATTGGCCGCTTCCAGGGCGATGGAGCCGCCCTTCTTGCGCAGGCGCTTCAGCGTGGCTTCTTCGTCATCGACCAGCGCGACGACGATATCGCCGGTATTGGCGGACTCACAGCGGCGGATCAGAACGGTGTCGCCATCGAGAATGCCGGCCTCGATCATCGAGTCCCCCCGCACCTCGAGTGCGTAATGCTCGCCCGCGCCGAGCATCTCAGGCGGCACGGCTATGGTGTGGGAATGGGACTGGATGGCCTCGATAGGGGTGCCGGCCGCAATGCGCCCCATGACCGGAATCGAAACCGGACGGGCATAGTCGTCTCCGCCGCTGGCATTGCCGCGAGCGGGCGGACTGGCCACCTTGCCCAGATTCCCCTCGATCACCGAGGGCTCGAACCGCGCCTTGCGGCCGCCCAGCGACGGGTTCATCGAGTCGGGCAGCTTCACCACTTCCAGCGCCCTGGCCCGATTGGGCAAGCGTCGAATGAAGCCGCGCTCCTCCAGGGCTGTGATCAGCCGATGAATGCCGGATTTGGACGCCAGATCCAGCGCATCCTTCATTTCATCGAAACTCGGGGGAATACCGCTCTCCTTCATCCGTTCATGGATGAACATCAGCAGTTCGTGTTGTTTGCGTGTCAGCATCGGCCCCACTACCCCAGAATCGGAACATAGACGGAACGACCATACATGTTCCAGTTATGTTCTGCAACGGCCTTGAGTGCGCGACATCGCCGAAGCCTCCCGCGACCCGGCACAAGCTAGAAGGCGTCGATCGGCAAGGCTTCGACCACGGTCCCGATGGGTTGGCCGGGATCGTTCTCCGGCTGCACGACAAGCAGGTCCGCCGCCGCCAGGGAAGAGGTATGGCCGCTGTCCGTCTGGGATATCGGCAGCGCCTGCATGCCGTCGGCCCCCGGGACAAGTCGCGCTCGCATGAAATGCCGGCGCGCGCTGTTAGATGGGGTGGGGCCGGCGAGCGGCAAGCGCCAAGGTGCTGGCTCGCCGTGACCAACCCAAGCTCGTAATGCCGGCTTGATGAAGACCATCGCCGTCACCATCGCCGAAACTGGGTTTCCCGGCAGGCCAAACACCAGCGTCCGCCCATGGCTGCCGAACATCAGCGGTTTTCCTGGACGCATATTGATGCGCCAGAAATCGAGCGACACGCCGAGCCCTTTGAGAATGTCCTGCACCAGGTCATGCTCGCCCACCGAAGCGCCGCCCGTTGTAATCAGGACATCCGGCTCCGCCATGAGAATGGCCTGCAGCCGCTCCCGCAACCGGCCAGCGTCGTCGCTGACGATACCGTGGTCGTCGACCTGCCGGGCATAGGGCGTCAGCATGGCGCAGAGTCCGAAGCTGTTTGAAGCGACAATCTGATCCGGCCCGAGTGGCGTGCCGGGCGGCACCAACTCGTCACCAGTGGCCAGAAGCGTAATGCTGGGACGCTGCGCAACGGTGAGGCGGGCCTGGTTTGCCGCTGCCGCCACTGCGATCTGCATCGGCGTCAAGCGGGTTCCCGCTGCAATCAGGTTCTGACCGGTCGAAAAATCATTGCCCTTGGGGCGTACGCTGTGGCCGAGCCGGGCAGGGGCCGTGAAATGGACGAAATCGCCGTCTCGAACGGCCTCTTCCTGCATGATGACCGTGTCAGCACCCGGCGGTACCGGCGCCCCGGTGAAGATACGCACGACCTCCCCGCGATGCACGCGGCCACCATAGCCCGCGCCAGCCTGCGAAGTGCCGATCATACGCAGCCGCGCCCCTTCGACGGCGTCTTCCGCCCGAACGGCATAACCATCCATGGCGCTGGCATCGAAAGGCGGCTGGTTGTGCCCCGCAATGACCGGGGCGGCCAGGACACGGCCATTGGCCTCGCCAAGCGACACTTGTTCGGGCGTGACGGCAGGCACCCGACCCAGAATGGCCTTCAGAGCATCGTCGACCGGAAGCAGGCTCATGGCGTCCGCGCAAAGTCGCCGGACTTGCCGCCGGATTTTTCCACCAGGCACATCTCGGACACCACCATGGCCCGGTCGATCGCCTTGGCCATGTCGTAAAGCGTCAGGGCCGCTGTCGAGGCCGCAATCAGCGCTTCCATTTCGACGCCGGTCTGTCCGGTTGTTTCAGCGGTCGCCGAAATGCGAATGCTGGTATCGCTCGCCTCGGCGATATCAACACTGACCTTGGTCAGAGGGATTGGGTGGCAAAGCGGGATGAGTTCCGCCGTCTTCTTGGCGGCCATGATTCCGGCAATCCGGGCCACGGCAAGAGCGTCGCCCTTTTTGAGCCCACCACCCATTATGGTCGCAATCGTTTCTGCCTGGCCGCTTAACACCGCCTGTGCGACCGCGCGACGTCGCGTAACCGCCTTGTCACCAATGTCAACGATATGGGCCTCGCCCTTTTCATTGAGATGGGTGAGGCCGCCGGTCATCAGCGCACCGTCTCCGCGGCACCCATCAGCAAGGCGCGCGTGGCTGCGACCACGTCATCCTGCCGCATCAGGCTCTCGCCCACCAGAAACGTGCCGACATTGCAGCGCTCGTCGAGCATCCTGACATGCTCGTGGGTGACAATGCCACTTTCGCTTACCAGCAGAACATCGTCTGGCACGCCGGCGGCAAGATTGACCGTGGTCTCCAGCGTGGTCTCGAAGGTACGCAGATTGCGGTTATTGACACCGATGAACTGGGCGTCAAGCGCCAGCGCCCGGTCCAACTCGAGCTGGTCATGCACTTCCACCAGCGCATCCATGCCCCATTCCTCAGCAGCGTCGAGCAGATAGCGGGCGATATCGTCGCCCACCGCTGCAAGAATGATCAGAATGCAGTCGGCCCCCCAGGAGCGTGCCTCGGCCACCTGATAGGTTTCGAACAGGAAATCCTTGCGCAAAACCGGCAATTTGGTCGCCGCCCGCGCCTCGATCAGATAGCTCGGCGAACCCTGGAAGCTCGGCCGGTCAGTGAGTACTGAGAGGCAGGCGGCGCCGGCAATCTCGTAGGACCGGGCGATCTCGGCCGGATTGAAGTCGGCGCGGATCAGCCCCTTGGAAGGGCTGGCCTTCTTCACTTCCGCAATCAGGGCGTAGTCGCCTTTGGCGCGCTTTGCCTTGATTGCCTTGAGAAAGCCGCGCGGCGCCGGTTGGTCATGCGCCTCGGCGACGACTTCTGCCCATGGGCGCGAGCTTTTCGCTGCCGCGATTTCTTCACGCTTGTAAGCTTCGATCTGCTTGAGAATATCGCTCATCAGTCTCGTCCGTTCGATACCGCCACCAGGCGCGCGAGAGTTTGTTTGGCCCTGCCGCTATCGATGGTGTCACGGGCAAGCGCAATACCGTCTTCGATGGTGTCTACCTTGTCGGCGACCAGCAAGGCCGCGCCGGCATTGAGCAGCACCGTGTCCCGATAGGCCCCAGCCTCCCCGTCCAGCAGCGCCACGATGGCCGCGGCATTCTCGCTCGGTTCTCCACCGAGGAGGTCTTTGGGGTCGGTCACCTTGAGCCCGACATCCTCTGGGCGCAGCTCAAAGCTGCGCAGATCACCATTGGCAATCTGGGCCACGAAATTCGGCCCCGAGGTCGAAAGCTCGTCCAGCCCTTCGCTCGAATGTACCACCCACGCCTTTGTCGCGCGATTGGCCAGCAGAGCAGCGGCAACCGGCTCGACCCACTCCTGTGCATAAACGCCCAGCAGATAGCGCCGCACCCCGGCGGGGTTCGATTGCGGCCCGAGCAGGTTAAACAGCGTCCGCACACCCATTTCCGCCCGCGCCGGCCCGACATGGCGCATGGCGGGGTGATGGCTGGGCGCAAACATGAAGCCGATCCCGGCGCCGGCGATGGTCTTGCCGATCTGCTCCGGCGTCAGATCCAACTTGACGCCGAGTGCTTCGAGCGCCTGGGACGACCCCGACCGGGACGACAGCGCCTTGTTGCCATGCTTGGCTACGGGCACACCGGCCGCTGCCACGACCAGCGCCGTGGCCGTGGAGATGTTGAGGCTGCCAACGCCGTCGCCACCGGTACCGACAATATCGATGGCGTCGTCCGGCGCAATGACAGGCACCATCTGCTCGCGCAGGATCGAAACCGCTGCGGCAATCTCGCCCACTGTTTCGCCCTTGATACGCATGCCCATCAGAAAAGCACCGATCTGCGCTGGCGTTGCCTCACCGGCCATGATGAGACGCATGACACCGCGCATTTCCTCGCCGGTCAGGTCCCTGCCGTCCGCAATCTTGTTGAGGGCTTGCTTGATATCCATCACGCAGCGTTCCGTCCGTTGAAGTCGCGGGCAATGTTGAGAAAGTTCTGCAAGAGGGCGTGTCCATTTTCCGAGGCAATGCTTTCCGGGTGGAACTGCACGCCATGGATCGGCAGGCTCTTGTGCTGCATACCCATGATCAGGCCGTCATCGGTCGTGGCCGTCACTTCCAGATCAGCGGGCAGGGTCTCCCGCTTGACGATCAGCGAGTGATAGCGCGTCGCTTCAAACCCGGCATTGAGCCCGAAAAACAGCCCCTTGCCGGTGTGATTGATCTTGCTGGTCTTACCGTGAAACAGGCTCGGCGCCCGGACGACATCCCCACCCAGCGCCTGGCCCATGGCCTGATGCCCCAGGCAGACCCCCAGCATCGGAATGGTGGTCTTGAAGCGATCGATCACCGCCAGGCAAACGCCGGCCTCGTTGGGGGTGCAAGGCCCAGGGGAAAGCACAATGGCGTCTGGCGCAATTGCGGCAATCTCTTCAAGCGTAACCTTGTCGTTGCGCCGAACAATGATGTCGGCACCCAACTCGCCCAGATAGTGGACGAGGTTGTAGGTAAAGCTGTCGTAATTATCGATAACGAGGGTTTTGGTCATTTCTGGACTGCCTCTGCGGGTTGGTTCCGTGATTTGGGGTTCAGAACCAGCCCCGCCATCGAAAATCCTTGTCCCTCAGCACCGTCATTGCCCCACCCCAGCTTCGCCGGCATAGCGTAGCGCCTCCTCGGCGGCGCTGAAAAGAGCACGAGCCTTGTTTTCGCATTCGAGCTGTTCGAGCTCAGGCTTGCTGTCGGCGACGATCCCGGCGCCGGATTGCACATGGAGCTTGCCGTCCTTGACGATGCCCGTACGCAACACAATGCAGGTGTCCATCGTGCCGTCGGCACCGAAATAGCCAACGCAGCCGCCATAGATGCCGCGGCGCGACTTCTCCAGTTCGTCGATGATTTCCATCGCCCGTACTTTGGGTGCGCCCGAAACCGTGCCGGCCGGGAACCCGGCGGAGAGCGCATCCACGAAATCATATTGCGGATCGAGTTCACCCACCACGTTCGAAACGATGTGCATGACGTGTGAGTAATATTCGAGGAAGAACTTGTCGGTGACCTTCACCGTCCCCGACTTGGTGACGCGCCCCACATCATTGCGCCCCAGATCGAGCAGCATCAGGTGCTCGCTCAATTCCTTGGGGTCCGAGAGTAGCTCGGCGGCCAGTTCCTTGTCGCGGCTTGGCGTGGCGCCACGTTTGCGCGTGCCGGCGATGGGCCGGATGGTGACTTCGCCGTCCTGCACCCGCACCAGGATTTCCGGGCTCGACCCGGCAACGGCAAAGCCGCCGAAATCGAAGAAATACATGTAGGGACTGGGATTGGTGCGGCGCAGCGCACGATAGAGCGCCGTGGGCGGCAGGGTGAAATCGGCCGAAAACCGCTGGCTCAGGACCACCTGGAAAATGTCCCCGGCCGTAATGTAGTCCTTGGCTCGCGTCACCATCTCGAAATATTCGTCGCGCGAGGTGTTGCTGGTCACCGTGATCGGTTCCAGATCGGACAGGGCAGGGGCGGCCGGTGTCGCCCGCGTCAGCCTGGCAATGGCGTCGTTGATCCGGTCTTCGGCTGCCGCAAACGCCTGTGCCGCCGTTACCCCGTCACGCACATAGATCGGCGCGGTCAGGTAGAGCTCGTCCTTGACCGTATCGAAGATTGCCAGCAGCGAGGGACGCATCAGCAGCGCCTCAGGCGTCTGCAGATCGTCAGGGTTTCCGTTGGGCAGCAGTTCCATGTAGCGGACCATCTCATAGCCGAGATAGCCATAGATCCCGGCCGACTGGGGCGGCAGGCCCGGCGGCATCTCGATCTGGCTTTCGGCGACGAGCTTGCGCAAGGCGTCGAGCGGCAGATCATCGAGCGGCTCAAACTCATCAGGCGACGTCTGCGCCGTTCGATTGATCGAGGCTTTGCCGTCCTCGACCTTAAGGATCAGGTCCGGCAAGAGGCCGATCATCGAATAGCGGCCGCGTGTGGTGCCGTCCTGCACGCTTTCGAGCAGGAAAGAATGGCTGCGGCCCGCCGCCAGCTTGAGATAAGTGCCAATCGGGGTTTCCAGATCCGCCACGACGCGACGCCACAGCAGTCCAGACTTTCCGGCATCATATTGCGCGGCAAAGGTCTTGGAGGTGTCGTCGCCCATTTTGGTCTGGTTCCGTTGGTGAAGGTGCCGGTTACTGGCCGTAATTCTGCACGAGAAGCTGATTGAGAGCCTGCTGGTTGATCCGCAGGCCCGCATCCTCGCGCACTGCCGCTACAAATTCCGAGGTCAGGCCGGCGCGCGCCTCGGCATTGATGCTTTCTAGCGCGACAGCATCAAGCGGTGTGGTCGGCTCGGTAGTATCGACAACCTGGAAAACCACTTGCTCCCCGCTCTCGTTCAATACCGCACCGACATGATCTGGACCACCGGCGAACGCCGCTGACGCCATGGTGCTATCCACCAGTCCGTTCTGGGACCCAAAACGGGTAAAAGGCGCACTCAACTGCGGGAAGGCGCTCAGCTCAAAGCCGATATCGGCCAGCGCTTCGCCTGCTTCGAGCCGCGCCACGATGTCCTCGGCCTTGGCTGCCAGCGCCGCATCTATCCGCTCCGCAACAATAGCCGCTTCCACCTCGGCCCGAACCTCGTCCAGCGTCTGGTCACGGGCGGGTTCGACCTGTTCAAGGTCGAACCAGAGATGCGCGCTGCCCGACAAGGGAACAGACGGGATCAGGCGATCTTGCTCGGCCGCAAAAATGGCCTGCGAGACGCGCTGATAATCTTCCGCCGCCAGGTTCGGCAACACTGCCAGTTCAGCGCCGCCCGCAGTCACGTCCGCCTCATAGACCGGCAGGCCGAAACGATCTGCGATCTGTTCGATGGGCTGGAAGGCCGCGCGCAACTCTTCGATCTGGTCGAGCACATCGTTAATTTCGTTGCGGGCCTCGGCTTGCGCCAGGCGCGCCACAATGTCGTCCCGAGCTTCCTCGAGCGTTGGCTCCCGTTCCTCTTCGATCTCGGACACATGCACGGCGCGCTTGCCGCCGATGCCTTCGATAATGGCGAATCCGCCTTCTGCCAGACCGAATGCCGCCGAAGCCAGACGCGTATCGGTAATCTCTGCCTGCGTAAGTGTGCCAAGGCTCGACGGCGCCAACCCAGCTTCCTCAACCAGCGTGGCGAAGTCAGTGCCCGCTGCCAGCCCTGCCTCGAACTGGGCTTGCAACTCGGGCGTTGCCAGCGAGACCTGTTCAATAGTGCGCCGCTCGGGCGTGGTTAGCGTGCCTTTGGTGGCCTCATATTCTGCCTCCACCGCCTCGGGCGAAATGTCCTTGGTCGCGGCCAGCGAAGCCAGCGACAGGTCCAGCAATTTGACGGTCCGTGTTTCGACGGTGCGGAAATCGGACTGGTTTTCTTCCAGGTATTCGGCCAGTTCGGCTTCCGTCGGGGCCTCCGGACTCTCGATGCTGGCTCCGCTCAGAACAATGTAGTCGATGGTGCGCGTGGCTGTAGCGTAGTCATTGATCAGACCGGCCGCCACTTCAGGCATGTCCGTGTCTGCAAACAGCGCCGTGGTGAGCTGGTCGCGACGAGCTTCGGCACTCCGCGCTTCGAAATACTCTGCCTCGGTCCAGCCAGCGCTCTGCAGCACCTGCGTGAACAAAGCCGGTTCGAACGTTCCCAGCGTTCCATGGAACGA
>JBGTUK010000104.1:0-8552 GCA_041939225.1 Devosia sp. | reverse complement strand
GTTGGACTTGGAAAGTTCAACATCCTGATTCTTGGCCGCATGGTGCAGGCGCTTATAGTGATTGTGGACAGCCACGGAGAGAACGCGCTTGGCGCGGAACTGACCGATGACGTAGTCGTCCAGCACCTTGCAGATTTCAGCAGGGGTGGGCACGCCCTCGGAGGACTTGACCATGGAGGTCTTGTTCTCCTCGCGGATGATGTCCATGCACAGTTCAACGCATTCATCGCAGATGAATACCGTCGGACCGGCGATCAGCTTGCGTACTTCGTGCTGCGACTTGCCGCAGAACGAGCAGTAAAGCGTGTTCTTGGAGGTTTCGCCGTTCGTCGTCTCTTTGGACATCCAGTCACTCCCGGGGGTTGAGCACCCCCAAAATCAAGCGTTAACAGGCAGGCTAACGCTTAAGGCATAAAGAAAGTCTAAGCCGAAACGACCTTAAAGGCCGTTCCGGCTCGGTGCAATTGCGCTTGGATCACAGTCCACGGCGCATCAGCATTGTGCTTAACGCGCGCCAAGTCAGGCGGATGCCTCCGGCACTGCGCGTTTTTCCATGACCGCATCGATCAGGCCGAAGGCCTTGGCCTCTTCGGGCGAGAGAAAGCGATCACGCTCCAGCGCGTTCTCGATCTCCTCGTAGGAACGGCCAGTGTGCTTCTCATAAATTTGATTAAGACGGCGCTTCAAACCCTCGACTTCCTTGGCATGAATCAGGATGTCAGTGACCTGACCCTGGAAGCCGCCGGAAGGCTGGTGGACCATGACGCGCGAATTGGGGAGCGAGGTACGCATGCCCGATTCACCGGCTGCCAGAAGCAGCGAACCCATGGATGCGGCCTGGCCCATGACCATGGTGGCGACAGCCGGACGGATGAATTGCATGGTATCGTAGATGGAAAGGCCAGCCGTCACCACGCCACCGGGCGAGTTGATGTACATGGCGATTTCCTTCTTCGGGTTCTCTGATTCGAGAAACAGAAGCTGGGCGACAATGAGCGAGGCCATGTTGTCCTCGACCACGCCGGTCACAAAGATGATGCGTTCACGCAGCAGGCGCGAATAGATGTCGAAGGCGCGTTCGCCGCGGTTCGACTGCTCGACCACCATGGGAACGAGCGTGTTCATGTAAAGATCGTGCGGATCCCGCATATGGTTTGCCCCTTGACCTTGCCCCGGGTCGCGGACCGGAAGACAGGCTTGGTTGGTTTGGACATGCCCCTGCTCCATATCGCACTACTGGCGGAACGGGCTAGGCATGCCGGAAATAGAATCAGCGCGACTGGCTGATTGCAGTCGATGCCACCTTAATGGGCGGTAAAGGCAGAGATAGGCGGCAATGGGGCAAGCTTCAATAGCCCGGCCGTTTCTAGCCTGTTTCTTGTGGCCGAAAGGTGAATGCGGCCAAATTGTCTCAACTTAGCTGAATCCGACCGGCACGCCCTTCTTGCGGAAATAGGCCTGCATCAACTTGCGCCCCTGACGATTGCCCTGGGCCAGCTTGGAGGTCTCAAAGGTAGCTTCCTTGACTCCCTCGCGCGCCATGGCGCCCTTGAGCGCTGCAATATGGACATCGAGGTCTTCGTTGTCGTTCTGGATCGAGGCGTAGATGGCGTCGATTGCCTCGGAATAGGTGATGTCGCTCACAGGAATTATGCTCCTCGAAACTGTTGCCCTCTTCCTAGCGATTTTTTCGACTGGAGCAAGGCGTGAGGGCATAGGCAGATCCGGCATCAGGCGCTAGATTTTACCAATCGATCAAAAAAACTCAGCCAGAGAACATGGCCGCAATTACCCAAGTCAAGCCGATCACAAATGTTCCCCCGCAGTTAAGCGCAAGCGCGGCGCCGCAGGACCCGGCATTCTACCAGGACCCCTACCCATTCTATGCGCGGCAGCACGCCTGCCACCCTGCATTCTTCTGGGAGGAGTATGGGCACTGGTGCTTTGCCGACTTCAAATCGGTCAGCGCCCTGTTACGCGACAAGCGGTTCGGGCGGGATATTCTGCACGTGGCAAGCCGCGAAGAGGTCGGCTTGCCCGAACCCAAGCCGCATGTCGCGGACTTCGATCTGGCCGAGAAATATTCTCTTTTGAACCTGGAGGCGCCGGCCCATACGCGGCTGCGGACGCTGGTGAACCGGGCCTTTGTCTCGCGGCAAGTGGAGCAACTGCGTCCACGTATCCGGCAATTGGCACACGAAATCATCGATGGGTTCGAGGGCGAGGAGAGCGTTGATCTGATCAAGGCGTTCGCTGCGCCGATTCCGGCCATCGTGATCGCCGAAATGATCGGATTGCCGGCTGAGATGGCCCCGCAATTACTCAACTGGTCTAACCGCATGGTGACCATGTACATGTACAATGTCACCCGCGAGACGGAACTGGATGCCAACCAGGCAGCGGCTGATTTTGCGGCCTATTTGCGCGATGTGATCGCAGAACGACGCAAGGCACCGCGCGAGGATCTGCTCAGCCATATGCTAACCTCGGATCGCGACGGCGACGTGTTGAGCGATAACGAGGTGATATCGACCGCTATTCTGCTGCTCAATGCCGGGCACGAGGCAACAGTGCACACCACCGGCAACGGGGTAAAATCGATCCTCGAAAGCGGGATAGCCCCGCAGAACCTGTTTGCCACGGCTGAACAGGCGGAGAGGACAGTGGAGGAGTGCCTTCGCTTTGATGCGCCGTTGCACCTGTTTACCCGCTATGCGCTGATAGATACGGAGGTGGATGGTATTCGGCTTCGCAAGGGTGATGTGATCGGACTGATGCTGGGGGCGGCCAATCGTGACCCGGCGCGGTTTGCCAATGCCGACCGGTTCGATCCGTTCCGCACCGATGGCGCCAATGTCAGCTTCGGGGCCGGCATCCACTTCTGCATCGGCGCGCCGCTAGCACGCATTGAGTTGCAAGAAGCCATGGGTGTGTTGTTTGAGCGACTGCCGAAACTGCGGATCGTGGAACCGCCCCGCTATGGCAATGTCTATCACTTCCACGGTCTGGAGACGCTGATGGTGGCGTGGCGCTAGAAGCTTACCCATCAAGAGGTGAGAGCGCAGTAAATGCTGCCATGAGTTCTTTAAGGCGCGCGTCGTGAACAAGCCCACCCCTCTCTGTAGTGGACACAGGTCGACTTGTGTCCTTCCATCCCGTGTTGATGCCACGGAAATGCCAGTAGCAGGCTTCTTCCAACCGCGTTTTGGAGAACGGGGGGCGCCCATGAACCCAGTGCCAATAGGGGTGGACCGACAAGTTCTTAACCCAGTCTCGCTTAGGGTCGAGCACCCATTTCACAGGTGAGGACGGCCTATCGTCGTCCACCAGCTTGAAAGGAAAATGCCGGTGCCGAACCTCATCGGGGGCTCCAGCGGAACGTACTGCCTCGATCCACTGCCCCCTCAAAATGACCAATCCTGATCTACTGGCTTGGCACACATCATACAGCGATTGGCCATCCGGCGGGTTAGCCAACTCGTCGATGTCACAGTTAATCAGGCCGGCCGCCGCCATTCCAAATCTGCGCAGGACGATGCTCATCGTGCTGATTTGGAGAAAGAGCGGCCAATAGGGGTTGGAAATAACGGCAGGATCAACTTGGCCAAAGCGATGTGGCATGGCGATCACGGCGTAGCTGGCAATGCCCGGGACGCGTGACAATCTGACCGCAATGTCCTCAGCAGTGTAACGATCCGATCCGTTGTCAAAAAGCACAACCGTATCGGTGCCATGGTTGAGGACGTGCCACCGCGCCCATTCGTCTATCCAATCCAGCTCATTGTTCTTGTTTATTGAAAACAGGATGCGCGCACCGGAGAGCGACGCCGAGAAATTTGGCTGAACTTCGACCTCAAATTGGCTGTCGCCGATGGCAACGTCCACGCTCGTGGTATCATGGGGGGCTCCAAGGAGTTCGGTGACGGTTGTGGACAGCGATGTGTGGCATCTAGGCAGGATCCTCTTCCCGCTTGGGAGTGCACGAAATATGGCCGAGCGAACCGCGTTTCCGAGATTCAACAAAGGTGGACCGACCATAAGAATGCGATCGCCCTCGGATGACCAGAATACATCGTAGGCCAAAAGTTTGGATTCGAAGGCTTCCAGGAAAGCGCGTGGTCGCGCACGTAAAGACCAACGCGGCTTCCGCGTTAATCTGGAATCGTCACTGAGCACGATCGGAGACCGCGAAGTATCTAGCGAAACCGGAGCGAGCTCGTTTCCTGTCAATTCCGTGCCTTTCTGCTCATCGCGACCGCCGCGGTGCCAGACCTCTAGACCGAAATATTTGAGATTGCGAGCGTGCCTGCAGGATCGGTGTTGATGAGACCTGTGTGAACAAGGCGGACCAATTCGTCGGTATCCTCAGAAAGCAAGCCGTTGGCCCACCCGTCGCGGGCCTCTATCCAACTCAGCTCTTGACCAGAAGCGCACCATGTTCAATGACGACGAGCAAATGATCGCGCCTTGCTAAAGAGGGATCGCGTCGGCCTTTCTCTTCGGGACCAAAAGAACCTATGGTGGCTCCAACAATTCCCTCCCCGTGGGCCTTTCGCGCAATTATGCTCCGTTCGGCCATGCGCACCTCCAGAAGCGCGTTTGATCGCTCATGGCGGGCAGCCGATCTCACAGACCTGACTGAAATCGAGAGGATCGCCGAGAGCTATTCCAGTATGGCGGCCTCGACGTCTCAGGCAACACATCTCATTCCCAAGACAGTCTGGATGCTCTGGCAGCAGGGGTGGGACGACGCGCCGGACCTGGTGAAGGTCTGTGCTGAAAGCTGGAAGCGCAACAATCCGGACTGGGAAATCAGGCTGCTTAACGAAGCGGATTTGTCGAAGACGATCCGCGGTTATGACAAGATCCGTTCATCACTGCCGCGCCAGGCTCGAGCTGACATCGCTCGCACCATGTTGCTCGACCAGCATGGTGGCGTATGGGCCGACTCCTCGCTCTACTGTATGCGCCCTTTGGACGAATGGTTACCCGATGTGACGCGATCAGGGTTTTTCATGTTCGCCGATCCACGACCCTATAGAAGCCTCGACAATTGGTTCATCGTCGGCGGTAAGAAAAACTACTTGCTGTCGGCTATGGTCGAGGTTTTCAGCGCCTACCTGGACCGTTTTGAGAAACCCCACCGGTACTTCTGGATGATTTATCTAACAGAGCACCTGGCAAGAACGGACCCCACTGCGCGCAGGATCTTAAATGACATGGGAAAACTGTCGGCCCTAGGGCCGTTAGTCGTTGCCAGTCATGCATTTTCACGTAACCCGCCAGCGGCCGTATGGCGGTTTATCAACGAACCATTGGTGCCGGTTCACAAGCTCAACCATCGCTGGAGTGCAGACGATCTGTCCGGCACCGTGCTTGGGCGTCTGACAGGACTCGAGTCGATAAAGGGCTCTCAACCCAGCTAGCGCTGCAAACTTGGGGGCTCGTGAGGCCAAAGCCTCACCTTTCAGTCGATTGGTCGACCTAAACAGCCGGCACGGCCTTGATGTCGGGATAGTCGATCTCATGGACTGCCAGCCGATCGCATGTCGGTAGCGCGGGTCGTTGCGTTCTGTCCCTTCCGGAGAAGACCTCCCTACCTCGTCGACGCACACGCTGGAGAAAGCCCTAACGTTTACTATCAAAGAAGAAGGTCGCAGCCGCTGCGAGGCCAGGTAGACTCAGCAATATCGCAGCCGTCGCGAGCACGAGCAGGCCCGGTCCCGGGTCGAGCCATCCTAGCCACGCTAGGCCTATCGCAGCCAAACCGCTGGCGCCCCCCGAAAGGCGGTGCACAATTATCCATGCGCGATCGGAGGTGATCGGCCAAGGCATGCGCAGTCCGGCGTAGGAATGGCGCTCGGCCTCGTAGATGACCACGGCCAGCACCAGCAAAATGGCGGACAGGGCAAAGGCGGTAATGCGGAACATGTCGATGTCCGAGCCGATGCCACTAAACAGCAGCCCAAGCTGAAGGGCCGCGGCGACGGCCAAAAGCAGGCTTAGCGCCGGATCGAGAATATGGCGGGTTTTGGCAAGATGGTTCTTGGTCAGCACCCGTCCCAGGAGAAAGAAAGTAGCCAGCAACAGAAGCTGAAGCGCTGGGGCCGTCGCAAGGGCAACATTGCGCGGCCATAGCCAATCTACGGTCGAACCGCGCCAATGCGCTGGGAACGCGTAGCCCTCAGGGATGTTGAGGACAGCGACACCGGCAATGGCTAGGGTGACGATGACAATCAGGATGTGAAAGCGCGTGACGAGACTGGGCATGGCAATCAGGTGAGCAGAGCCGCCCGAAATACAAGGTGGAGCTTGTTGCCATCAGGGTCGCGCAAATAGGCGCCGAAATAGTCGGGCGCGTAATGCGGTCTCAGACCAGGCGCACCCTCGTCTCGCCCGCCAGCCACCAAACCGGCGGTGTGCGCCTTGATCACAGCGTCCCTGCTTGGCGCGATGAAGGCCAACATCGTGCCGTTTCCTGGTGCTGCCGCCCGCCCATCGAACGGTGCATAGACATAAAAACGCGGATATGGGGTCTTGCCCACCCAGCAGAGGGCCTCTGGCCCGCCATCGGGCTCCACCGCGCGCCGATGAAGGCCTAGCGGCAGCAGCACTGCATCATAGAACTGGCCTGCACGCTCGAGATCGTCGCTACCGACTGTCACATGGCTGAACATGGCGCCTCCCAAAGCAAAGGGGCCGGTTTCCCGGCCCCTCGCAAAACTCGATAATCCAGCGATTAGCGCTTGGAGAACTGGAAGGACCGGCGGGCCTTGGCCTTACCGTACTTCTTGCGTTCCACCACGCGGCTGTCGCGGGTCAGGAAGCCACCCTTCTTCAGAACCGGGCGCAGGGCGGGTTCGAAGTAGGTGAGAGCCTTGGAGATACCGTGACGAACGGCACCGGCCTGACCGGAAAGACCACCACCAGCGACAGTGACGTTAACGTCATACTGATCGAGGCGCTCGGAAGCGACGATCGGCTGCTTGACGATGAGCTGCAGAACCGGACGAGCGAAATACTTGGCGAATTCGCGGCCGTTGACGGTGACAGTGCCCTTGCCCGGCTTGATCCAGACACGAGCGACGGCGTTCTTGCGCTTGCCGGTGGCATAGGCGCGGCCGAGGCTGTCGAGCTTCTGTTCGTGGACCGGAGCGGTGTTCACAGCCGGAGCGGCTGTGGTGGTGCCGAGGTCTTCGAGAGAGTTGATGGTTTCAGCCATATTACTTCACCCGCGCATTCTTGGTGTTCATCGCAGCAACGTCGAGCTTGCTCGGATTCTGCGCTTCATGGGGATGCTCGGTACCGGCGTAAACGCGCAGGTTCTTGAGCTGGGCGCGGGTCAACGGACCACCGGGCATCATGCGACGAACGGCGTTCTCGAGGACGCGGTTCGGGAAGCGGCCCTCGAGCAGCTCACGCGCGGTACGGTCCTTGATGCCACCGGGGTAGCCGGTGTGCCAGTAGAAGCGATGCTGGTCCAGCTTGCGACCGGTCAGCTTCACCTTGTCGGCATTGATGACGATGATGTTGTCACCCATGTCCATGTGGGGGGTGAAGGTCGGCTTGTGCTTGCCGCGCAGACGCGAGGCGATGATCGATGCCAGGCGACCCACGACCAGCCCTTCGGCGTCGATCAGGACCCACTGCTTTTCGATCTCGCTCGGTTTTGCCGAGTACGTGCTCATAAGCGAATTCCCTAAGATTCAAGCAGCCGGCCCACGCATGGACCGGCCAGTTCGAAGCGGTCTCTAAGGGAGATTCCGAGGACCGTCAACACCCATTTATTTCGTTATAAAAATCAACAACTTACTGTAGCGGTATTATTCTACCGCACACGACGCATGTCGGCAATATAGGCAACGGATAGACCGGCGAGCATGAAGGCAAGGGCCTGATGGCCCACAGCTAAACCGATGGGAACACTCATCAGCAGTGTCGCGACGCCCAGGCCGACCTGCAACAGAACGATGGCACCGATGCGCGGCAGCCAGCCATGGACGCCGCCAAAGCCGCCATCGCTGTATCGGCGCCAGATCAGGTAGGCGATATAGGCCACGATCAGATAGGCGATCCCACGATGAATGAACTGCACGGTCAGCGCATTCTCGAACAGATTGCGCCAGGCTGGCTCCATGGCAAACAGCCCACCCGGGATGACGGCCCCGTCCATCAACGGCCAGGTCTGATAGCCCATGCCGGCATCGAGCCCGGCCACGAAGGCCCCTGCCCCGATCTGCAGGATCATCAGGATGAGCAGCAGGACCGCAGTGGTCATGTGAAAGCCCGTGACCCGCCCGAGGGCACGGCCGGGCGAGAGCGACCGCGCCACATAGACCAGTGCAACAAACAGAAGGGCGGCCGCGGTGAGATGCGCTGCCAGGCGGTATTGGGATACCGAGGTCAGCTCGGTCAGACCCGAAGAGACCATCCACCAGCCCAGGGCGCCCTGGAAACCACCAAGCACAAACAGGCCCAAAAGTGGCCAGGCAAGATCGCGTGACAGGCGCTTCTGGAACAGGAACACAACGAAAGGAATGATAAAGAGCACG
>JBGTUK010000103.1:0-8552 GCA_041939225.1 Devosia sp. | reverse complement strand
CACCGATCTTGTGGCTCTTGCCGGTGTAATAAAGGATCCGCTCGGTGGTCGTGGTCTTGCCGGCATCGATGTGAGCCATGATGCCGATATTGCGGTACCGCTCGAGCGGATATTCGCGGGCCATGTGAAATTCCTCGTGGGTTCGGGGTGACGGATGCGCCGCCCCTTGGGTCCTTAATGTGACCGCCCGGCGACCGTTCCGCGTTTCGGCGGAACGGCCTGCCAGACGAGCCTTACCAGCGGTAGTGCGAGAAGGCGCGGTTCGCTTCCGCCATGCGGTGCGTGTCTTCGCGCTTCTTCACGGCATTGCCGCGGTTGTTGGCGGCGTCCAGCAGCTCACCCGACAGGCGCGCGGCCATGGTGCGGTCGTTGCGCGAGCGGGCGGTGTGCAGGCGTCCGGCTGCATCGCCGATCTTTTCGCGCAGCCGGCTTTCGACATTCATATGGATGTCTTCCAGAGCCCGCGAGAATTTGAACTGGCCGCTCTCGATTTCGGCGAGGACCTCATCTAGACCGGCCAGGATTGAGTCGCGGTCGGACTGCGTCAGAATGCCCATCGCGGCGAGCATTGTGGCATGGGCCTTCGATCCGGCAATATCCTGGCGGTAGAGGCGCTGGTCGAAGCCGATGGAGGCGTTGATTTCCTCCATGATGGCATCGGGCGCTTCGGCAAAGCGGCCGCCCCACATCTTGTTGCTCAGAGCCTTGTCCGACGGAGACACCATGGAAACTACCCGCTCAAAAGGCCCCCGATCCGCATTTACCTGGGCCTTGCCCATTGCGGCGGGGGTGGTCGTTGTTGCTGGGTCTATAGCGGCATGGCTGATGCTGGGCAATGCCGGGACCGCCAATGAATGTCCGGTGCAGCAGGCGGCGGCCCGGATCATCGACGCGGCGGCCGTGGGTGAACTGGCAGCGCTCAACGGCACGGGCGAGGGGCGTGGCTATGCCGACATGGCCTTCAACGACGCAGCGGGAACGCCGATGAGCGTGGCCGATTTTTCCGGCAAGGCGCTGCTGGTCAATTTCTGGGCGAGCTGGTGTGTGCCATGCCGCGAAGAGATGCCGGCGCTCGATGCCATCGCTACCGAATATAATTCGGACCGATTCATGGTGCTGCCGATCAATCTCGACATTGGCGAAAGCGGGTTGGAAAAAGCGCAGAATTTCCTGGATGAAGGGCAATTCGCCAACCTGCCGCTTTACGCCGACAGCACGTTTGCGGCGTTCGAGCGGCTCAAGCGCGAGGCCGTAGCCATTGGCCTGCCGGCAACCTTGTTGCTTGATCCGGAAGGGTGTGAACTGGCGGTACTGCAGGGACCGGCCGAATGGCACAGCGCGGATGGCAAGGCGGTCGTTGAAGCCCTGATTGGTCTGCGCGGCTAGGGAACGCAGTCCGGTCGCTTGACGAATCCGGGGGCTGCGCTACTGCCTGTTGCTGTTTTTACTGGAGTTCGTGCCACCATGCGTCAGGCTCTTCTCACCTTGCTCAGCTCCCGGCGCTGGGAACAGACGATCATCGCTATCATCGTGCTCAACTCGATCGTTCTGGGGTTGGAAACCGAGCCGGGCATTATGGCGGCTTACGGCCCGATCCTGCACACCGTCGATGCGGTGATCCTGGGGATTTTCGTTATCGAAATTGCCTTGCGCATCTACGCTTTCGGGCCGCGCTTTTTCCGCGATCCCTGGAGCCTGTTCGATTTTACCGTGGTGGCGATCGCGCTGGTTCCGGCGGCCGGGCCGTTCCAGGTGTTGCGTGCGCTGCGCATATTGCGGGTCTTGCGGCTGATTTCGGTGATGCCGGCGCTGCGGCGCGTGGTGGGCGGGCTGATCGCGGCACTGCCGGGCATGAGTTCGATCGTGGTCCTGATGGCCATGCTGTTCTATGTGGCCGCGGTGATGGCGACCAATCTTTTTGGCGACGCCTTCCCTGACTGGTTCGGGCATCTGGGTGCTTCGCTCTATACGCTGTTCCAGGTGATGACGCTGGAAAGCTGGTCGATGGGCATCGTGCGGCCGGTGATGGAGGCCTATCCTTTTGCCTGGATGTTCTTCGTGCCGTTTATCCTGCTTTCGACCTATGCGGTGCTGAACCTGTTTATCGGTGTGATCGTTGCGGCCATGCAGGAGGAAACCGAGGCCACTGCCACGGCGGACCGGCAAACGCTGCATGAAGATTCTGCGCTGATGCTCTCGGAGATTCGGGCCCTGCGCGAAGAGGTCAACGCGCTGCGCAAACAGATCGACAGGTCGTGAAAAAGGCGGCCCGGAGGCCGCCTTTTGCAGAGGTTTCGATCAGGCCTTCTTGGCCATATCGATGCTATCGAGGATCACCTTGCGGGCCTCATCGATGCCGCCAATGCGGTCGATGCGAGCCCATTTGCCGGGCTCGAGATCCTTGTAGTGGGTGAAGAAGTGCTTGACGCGCTCGAGCTGGATTTCGGGCAGATCGCCAATATCGGTAATGCCGTCATACATGCGGGTCAGCTTGGACACCGGCACGGCGATGATCTTTTCATCCTGGCCGCCATCATCTTCCATGAACAGCACGCCGACCGGGCGCGAGCGCACCACGGCGCCGGGCACCAGCGGACGCGAGTTCATCACGATGACGTCGAGCGGATCGCCATCGCCACACAGCGTGTGGGGTACAAAGCCGTAATTGCCCGGGTAGCGCATGGGCGTATAGAGGAAGCGATCGACGAACAGCGCGCCCGAATCCTTGTCGATCTCGTATTTGATCGGCTCGCCGCCCAGCGGCACTTCGATGATGACGTTGAGCTCGTCGGGCGGGTTCTTGCCGGTGGGGATCGCGTCAATATTCATAGCTTCTACACTTGCCGAGAGAGGGGAGGGTGTTGCGGGCAGGTTCTGCCCATAATGGCTCTCAAAGGCAAGGGACTAATCCGCCGCACTGACTGTGCAGAGCGGGGTTTATTTCACGATCAGCACCGGAATGGTGGCGCGCGCCAGCACCTCGGCGGCCTGGCTGCCCAGCAGCAGCCGGTTGAACCCACGCCGGCCATGCGAGCCCATGACAATCAGGTCACAGCCTTTCTCCGACACTGTTTCGAGAATGCCATCGGCCGGGCGATGTCGCGGCAGATGCAGGGTTTCGGCCGTAATGCCGGCCTCCTGAGCCTTGTGGCGGGCGGCTGCAAGCAGGTTGGCGGCTTCGGTGGCATAGGCTTCTTCGAGCCGCGCCAGAATGGGCCCCGCATCAATTGTGCCGAAGCCGCCCGAGCCAATGCCGGTGGCGACCGGGTCGGTGGCGGTGAGAATGGTGAGGCTGGCGCCGTTCTGCCGAGCCAGGTCTAGGGCGGCGTCGAGCGCCTTGTTGCCAAGCTCGGAGCCGTCCGTTGCAATCAGCAGTTTCTTGTACATGATGCCGTCTCCTTGTCCTGTTATTATAGCAGGTTCATCATGGCGGTGATTTGATTTCGATCATGCCAAGATGTTCTCAATCAGGAGACTAGCTCAATGGCCTTGTCTGTCATCCGCAATAGTATCGTGCCGGCCTTGCTTGCGGCCCTGGTCGTGTCGCCGGCCCTGGCCCAGTCCGGCTTCACCAGTGCCTATACCGATCTCGACCTGGACCAATGCCTGATCCTGGAAGCCGATGATTTCGGAGCGAGCTGGGCCTGTCCGGGCTATAAGGGCTATCCGCTCCTGGTGCAGGAGGGCGATCTGCGGTTTTCGCTCAGCTATGGTTTTGATGCGGATGAAAACGGGGTCGGGTTCCAGACTCTGCCGCCATTCAACACTTTGGGCGCGAAGCTGGAATGGCGGCTGTCCAATGCGCTTGGCCGCTGGTTCCCCATCGCCACCATCGTGCGCTACCACACGTCCCATCCCGAGATCGGCGAAGATCATGGGCAGGTGCTGGTGGTCACCCAGATTGCAGAGGGCAATAGCTGCCACATCGCCTATGTGGATGCGCGCGCCAACGCCAACGCCAATGAATTGGCGCGGCAAGCGGCCGACAAGGCCGGCGATTTTGACTGCATGACCGACGAGATCGAGATTATCGGGGCGTTCGGGGGCTACTAGGTCCGGGCGTTCAGCCCTCTGCCTCGGCGGCTTTGCCGCGGATCTGGTTGCGCAAAATGGTGCGGTCGCGGGTGGAGACGCCGATCAGTTCGGCAATGCGCCAGACCATATTGTCTTCCAGCTCGTGGTTCTGCCGGTCGGCAAACACCACGGTCCACATCATGCGGATGATCTCGATGCGGTCATCCATGTCGAGCTGGATGAGACCGCTGGTGAATTTGTAGAAATCCACGGCCTCGGCATCGCGCTTCTGGGCTTCGCGTACCAGTTTGTCCACGGCGTTTTCATCAAGATCATAATGATCCATCAGGGCGGCGCGAATGGCTGAGCGTTCGTTCTCGTGAATGGAGCCGTCGACAGCGGCCAGATGCACCAGCAGGGCCGCGACGGCCAGCTTGGGATCGTGCAGATCGGCAGGCGCTTCGGGCTTTGCGAACAGACGGGTCAGGGCCTCGAACATGGCGGTCAGCCTTCCTCGGGGGTGTGGGAATAGAGCGGTTTGCTGCACGCCGGGAGGCGGACAGACTGAGACTTAGTCATATGTGGTGTCGGCTCAATGGGGTTGTTGGCGCGCTCACGCGGTCTTGACCGGGCTGGTGCAGCCCCGCCACACCCGGAAAGACAAAAGGGACTCGACTCCGGAAAGATTCGGAGTCTAAATGTTCCTGTTTTGTTCATACAGCTCATAGCATCATGCAGACCCAGGATCGCCAACAGCGCCTTGCCGCGCTGCGGGACACCATTGCCAATATCGAGCGCAAGCCGGCGCTGGCCGAGATGAGGACACGTGCCTTTGACGAGGCGGCGGATGGTTTTCCGCGCCTGCCGGGTGGTTTGTTGCAGGATGTGTGCACCGATGCGGTGCGCAATGGCGGGGCGAGCCTGGGGTTTGCACTGGGGCAGGTCCGTACCCTGTTCACCCCGAAGCGGTTGGCGGTGCTCTATCTCCAGCTTGCCGCCGATGGACAGTTCTTCGGCCTGCCCTATGGGCCGGGGCTGTCGTGTTTTGGGCTGGATCCGGCCCAGCTTGTCATCGTGCGGACCAGTGACATGCAGGATTTGCTCTGGGTGGCCGAGGAGGCGCTGGCTTGCCGGGCGGTTGCCGGCATTGTCGCCGATATTGGCGGAGCGCCCGAGCTGCTCGATTTCACCGCCAGCAGACGTCTCAGTCTGCGTACGGCGGAAAGCGGCACATCGCTGTTCCTGTTGCGCTATGGCGCGGACCGACCGGCCAGTGCAGCGCATCTGCGCTGGCATCTGGTGCCGCACCAGTCGGGGCGCAAGCCGTTCGATGACCGGGCACCCGGACCGGCCCGTTGGGGCCTCACACTCGAAAGGGGCAATACCGGCCAAAGCACACGCGAATGGATATTGGAGTGGACAGGAAATGCGTTCAAATCCCTCCCAGACCGAACTGCGAAAACCCGCCAGCATCCTCCCGGAGCGCCGGTTTCTCTGCCTTCACCTGCCCTATTGGGCGACCCAATATCTCAAACGGGTTGATCCCAGCCTCAAGGCGCCGCTGGCGCTGTATGAAAAGATCAAGGGCGGGCTGCGGTTGGTGGCCCTGGACCAGCAGGCGCAGGCCGCAGGCCTGCGGCTCGGGCAGGCTCTTGCCGATGCCCGCGCCCTGCTGCCCGGCCTGACCGTGCTCGAGCAGGACACCGCTTTTCTGGCTTCCGCCTTTGCCGAATTTGCCGACTGGCATTCCAATGCCAGCCCGCTGGTCGGCGTGTTGCATGACAAGGCGCCATTTGGCGATCTGGTCCTCGACATAACCGGGGTGGCGCATCTGTTCGGTGGCGAGGCGGCCATGCTGGCCATGGTGCTGGGTCGGCTGCGGGCGCTTGGTTACAACGTTGCGGGCGCCATTGCCCCGACCATTGGCGCGGCCTGGGCGCTGAGCCATTTCGGGTCGGGCGGCATCGTCGGGTCCGACCAGTTGAGCGATGCGCTCGACAAGCTGCCGGTCGCCGCCCTGCGGCTCGATGAAAAGCAGATCAGCCTGCTCACCCAGATGGGGCTGACGCGCATTGGCGATCTGCGGAGCCGGCCGCGCAAACCCATGCAGGCGCGGTTCGGTGCCTCGCTGATCCTGCGGCTCGACCAGGCCTATGGGCACATCGAAGAGCGCATGACGCCCCGCTTGCCGCCGGCAGAGCATTTTGTGGAGCGCAAATTCTTCGAGCCCATCTCCACGCTGGAGGATGTGCTGCTGACCATGGAAGGCCTGGCGCAGGAGCTCTCGCAGGCGCTGGAAACCGAGGGGCTCGGGGGGCAGGGTTTTCATCTGTTTCTCTATAGGGTCGACCACAAGGTGATGACCCTGTCGCTCAATGCCGCCCGGCTGACGCGCGATGCGGGGCATATTGCGAGCCTGTTCCGGCATCGCGCCCAGCGGCTGGAACAGGAAAATTACGATCCCGGTTTCGGCATCGATCTGGTGCGGCTGGCCGCCGCGTCGCTCGACCGGCTTGAGCCCGGTCAGGTCGGGGTGTTCGAAACCGATAATGGCGCAAAAGATATCGAGCAGCTGACCGACAGGCTGGCGAGCCGGCTGGGGCCGCTGAGCGTGCTCAAGACTGAATTGGTGGCCAGCCATATTCCGGAACGGGCGGCGCGGCTGGTGCCGGCCCTGGCCCAGCAGGCCCAGGTACAGCCCGCCGGAGCAAGCGCGCGCGAGCGGCCATTGCGCCTGCTGCCACAGCCCGAGCCCGTGGCCATCAGCGCTGAAGTGCCCGATGGACTTCCGGCCGCAATGATCTGGCGGCGGCAGCGTTATCGCCTGGTCAAGGCGGCCGGCCCCGAGCGGATCAGCGCGGAGTGGTGGCGCAGTGGCGAGCGGCTCAAGCTGGTTCCAATCGAGCGGCCAAAACCGCCTGCGCCGGGCAAAACGCCCAAGCCGCTGCCCTATACGCCTGAGCTGCCCTTGTTCGATCCGATGTCGGGAATGCGGGATTATTACATCGTCGAGGACGGGGACGGGCACCGGTTCTGGGTGTTCCGCCTGGGGCTCTATGGCGGCGCGGTGCACCCGGTCTGGTATCTGCATGGGGTGTTCCCATGAGCCAGGTCATCCAGCTCCGGCCCGACCACGCCCCGTCGACCCAGCCCCGGGCCGCGATCCCGGCCTATGCCGAGTTGATCACCACCAGCAATTTTTCCTTCCTGCGCTCGGGCTCGCATCCCGAAGAGCTGGTGGCGAGCGCCATGCATATGGGCATGGCAGCACTGGGGCTGTGCGACCGCAACAGCTTTGCCGGGGTGGTGCGGGGCTATGTGACGGCGCGGGACAACAAGGAGATCAACCCCGATTTTCGTTATCTGGTCGGGGTGCGGCTGTGCTTTTCGGACGGCACGCCGGATATCGTTGCCTATCCCTCGGATCGGTCGGCCTATGGGCGGCTGTGCAAGCTACTGACCCTTGGCAACAAGCGTGGCGAAAAGGGCGCCCCCGAACTCCGCTTCGACGACCTGTTCGCCAGCACCGATCCGGAGCACGACCAGTGCCACTACGCCGAGGGCCAGTTGTTCATCCTGATCCCTCAGGAGGGGGACTGGGGCCTGACGGAGCGGACCCTTGAGCGCCTGGCGCAAGAGGAGTCAGGTCGGGTCTGGGTGGCCGGTGTTGCCCGCTTCGATGGCGGCGATCGCGCCCGGCTCAACCGCATGGATGCGCTGGCGCGGCGGCATGGCGCCCGGATGATCGCCAGCAATGATGTGGCCTATCATGAACCAGACCGGCACATGGTGCTCGATGTGGTCACCTGCATTCGCGAGCACCTGACCCTGGAACAGGCGGGGCTGGCCCTCTCGGTCAACGCCGAGCGGCATTTGAAAAGCCCGCAGGAAATGGCGCGGCTGTTTACCGAACATCCCGACGCCCTCGCCCAGACCCGGGCTTTCATCGCCCGGATCGGTTTTTCGCTCGATCAGCTCGAATATAATTATCCCGAGGAAACCGTGGGCAATGGCGAAACCGCGCAGCAGACGCTGGAGCGGCTGACCTGGGCGGGTGCGGCCAAGCGCTTTCCCCTGGGCGTGAGCGACACACTCAAGAAGGTGCTTTGGACCGAATTATGCCTGATCGCCTATAAGGGCTATGCCGCCTATTTCCTGACAGTGCACGATATCGTGCAATTCGCCCGGCATGAAAAAGGCATTCTGTGCCAGGGACGTGGCTCGGCGGCCAATTCCACGGTCTGCTATTGCCTGGAAATCACCGAGGTCAATCCAGACAAGGCCAATCTGGTGTTTGGCCGTTTCATCTCCACCGAACGCGACGAACCGCCCGATATCGATGTCGATTTCGAGCATGAGGGTCGCGAGGAAGTCATCCAGTATGTCTATCGCCGCTATGGCCGTCACAAGGCGGCGCTGACGGCGACGGTGGAGAACAGCTCCGACGCGAAGAAGAACGGAGCCACTTGGCGGTTGTGGTAGCGGGTGAACAGAAGTCCGTAGCGGTCGACGACGTGGTGCGTGTCGTCATCCGGCGG
>JBGTUK010000102.1:0-8570 GCA_041939225.1 Devosia sp. | reverse complement strand
CGCCATGCCGACCGCGATGCCGCCCGCGCCATTGACGAGCAGGTTGGGGAAGCGCGCGGGCAGCACCTGCGGCTCATGTTCCGACGCGTCATAATTGGGCTGGAAATCGACCGTATCCTTGTCGAGATCCTCCAGCAGGGCGCCCGCCACCTTTGCCAGGCGCGCTTCGGTATAGCGCATCGCCGCCGGCGGATCGGGGTCCATCGACCCGAAATTGCCCTGGCCGTCGATCAGCGGCACGCGCATCGACCAGTGCTGGGCCAGGCGGACAAGGGCGTCATAGACCGCCTGGTCGCCGTGCGGGTGATAGCGGCCCATCACGTCACCGACGGCGGTGGCGCACTTGCGGTAGGACTTCTCGTGCGTCTGGCCGTTCTCGTGCATCGTGTAGAGGATGCGCCGGTGCACCGGCTTCAACCCGTCCCGCACGTCGGGCAGCGCACGGCTCACGATCACGCTCATGGCGTAGTCGAGATAACTCTTGCGCATTTCCTCGGTAATGAAGATCGGGGCGATGTCGGAGGACGAGGGTCCACCGCTCACATCATCAGGCGTATCTGTCACGGGGTGATTCTACGTTGGTTCTTGATGCCTCATAGATAGGCGATTCCGCGCCCGAATGCCAATTTTCAGAGGCTTTGAGCTGTGGAGAGAGAACTGGCCCCTATTCAGGCTCAGATGCAGCAGCCTGCGGCGTTGCGAATGGTTGGTCTCACTCGGCCGCAACAGGTTTTCGGTTCATCTGCCGAAAGCTCGGGATCAAGGCTGGCGACAGCGTCGCCAGCATGTAGAGGACGCCGGTGAGGCCAAGCGCAATATAAACGCCGCCCCACTCAACCAAGACGCCCCCATAGAGACCGCCAAACGGCATCAGGACCCAGGCCAGTGCCCCGACCAGAGCGATCACGCGGCCGACCATTGCAGGTGCAATGCGTTCGAACAGAATGGCCCCGATAATAGGATTGAGAAATCCTGCTGCGAAGCCGCTGAGCAGAAATGTCGGAATGATGACTACCAGCGGTGCATTGAGCGCCAGCGTGACATGGGCGACCGGTCCGGCACAGATGAATCCCACCACGTAAATGACCAGTCGCGGCACGCGCTCGGCCACCGCCGCAGCCAGGGACGCGCCGGCAATGGCCGCTCCTGAAAACACTGCCAGCAGGATACCGACCCAGCTCACATCGAGCCCGGATTCCCGGACCCACACAGGCAGCAGCAGGGTGGCGTAGGCCTGGTCGAACAGATTGGTGAAGGCGATCATCACCACTAGCCCGACCAACACTGGGTCCCGGCGCAGCGCCGCCCATCCGGCCGCGAATTGAACACCATAGCTTTCTACCGACTTGGCGCCCTCGGCTTCCGCGGCCGCCTGCCCCGGTATGCCTAGGCCGACGATTACCGCCGAGACAAGGAATGCCACCGCGTTGGCCAGCAGAGCCGGCGCCGGCCCAATCAAGGCGATAAGCACCCCCGCCCCCGCCGCACCGAGCGTACCAGCCAGCCTGTCGCTTGCGCCGAGCACCCCCGTTACCCGCTCCAGCGGCACCGCGACCAGTTTAGCGACCACCGGTACCAGCGCCTGCTTCGCCGCATCGGACGGCGCCCGCAAGACGCCGACCAGCGCCACCGCCGGCATGAGTACCCAGATCGACAACAAGCCCATCCAGAACAGCACGGGTATGACCGCGATCGCCAGCATCGACAGCATATCGCACCAGACGGCAATCCGCCGCGCCCCGATGCGGTCGATCAGCGGCCCACCCAGTGCCTTGGCCAGCACATAGGGCAGCATCTCGGCAAAACCCACGGCACCGGTGAGGATCGGATCGCCAGTCGTGGTCAGCACCAGCCAGGGGATGGCGATGGCCGAAAGCCGCGTGCCGCCGATAGAAGCGATTGTTGCCAGCGCCAGCGCGATCAGCGGTGTCCGGCGGCCCATCACGCGTCTCCCCTTTCAGGCGGCCTCGGGAAGGCGTGCAGGATTATGGTTACGGGCTCGACACCTGCCTCATATGTCTCCCCCAGGGGCGGCGCTGTTTCCATAGCGTCCCAAAGCACGGCATGCAGCTTCGCGACCAGCGCCTCAGCGTTTGCGGCGCTCAGCGGAATGTTGAAGTCGCTGATGGTGGATGCCTTGCGCCACTCCGGCGCCAGTTCGACATGCCGCGCCAGCGCCCGCTGCATTTGTTCGATCTGCGCATTCAGAGCTGCCTGGGCAAAGGCGATCCCGGCATCGACCGCATCCTCGTCGGTATTGTCCTCGGAAAGGAAGGTCGTGGATTCATGGGCCGCCCGCCACCAGCGATCCCGGCCATTGCCCCGCGCCGCATCCTCCTCGATGAAGCCATGTCGCGCCAATTGCCGCAAATGATAGCTCGTCGCGCCACTATTCAAGCCCAGCCGCGCCGCCAAGCCGGTTGCCGTCGCCGGTCCCTCGATGCGCAACAGACCCAGCATGCGCATGCGCTGAGGATGCGCCAGCGCCCGCAGCGCCATGCTGTCGGGCTCAACCCGGCTAATCGTGCGCTTGTCCGTCATTGCCCGTCTCCGCTTCATTCGAAGACAGGCTAAATCACAAACTTATATTTGCAAAGATATGTTTGCAAAGGCTTGTGCATCCCGATGGCAGCGCTGGCCGCTTGAAACAGCGCCGGATCCGGTTCGCGCCGGACCCGGTATTTACCGCCTGAAGAGTTTGCTAGACCCCTAAGCTGGACGCGTTACCGACAAATCCGTAGACAATTGAGACAATTGCCGCCAAGGGGGAGTCGGGTTCTGGTGTCTTCGGGTTCTGTCGTGTCGCGTTTGGTCGACTGGTTCATCAACCGGCGATCCATTGGTTTCGGCTTTGAATATCTGGGCGTGGCAACCCTGCGCTATCCGCGCGTCATGTCCGTGATCGTCCTGCTGTTCACGATCCTCTGCTTCTGGCAGATCCCCAAAGCAAATGTCGACGGCGACCTGCTGCGCGTTTACGCCCATTCCGGGCACTATTACGACGCCTATGACAATCTCTCGAAGACCTTTGGCACCTTTGAGAACGACATCTACGTCATGGTCAATTCGCCAAACCTGGTCGATCCGGACGTTCTCGAAGAAATCCGCAATCTGGCGTTCGACCTCGAACTCAATGAATACGCCGTGGGCACCATGTCGCCCTTCACCCTGCGCAAGCCCGACGGCAGCGGCGGGTCCGTGCCGGCCGTGCCCGAGGGCATGCTGAACGCCGACGAAGTTGCCATGGCGCTGATGGATCTGCAGCAGAACGATCCGATGATGCGCAACCTCATCACGCCCGACCTGACGGGCGTGGTGCTCATCATGTTCCCCAACCAGGAACTGGTGAGCCAGGACGGCACCAAGGAGATGATCGCCAGCCTGCGCGAAACCCTCGCATTTTACGACGATTCCGGGCTTGAGATCGAGTTGACCGGCCCGCCGGTCTGGACCTCCGAAATGCTCAACGCGGCCGTCGACGACCAGATCAAGTTCACCGTCTATGGCTTTGGCCTGGGCGCCTTCATCGCCCTGTTTGCCCTGCGCTCCTTCTGGGGTGCCATCATCGTTGCTGCCACCCCGTTCGTGGCCGTCATGTGGTCCATCGGCACGGTGCTGTTGCTGTTCGGCTCCTTCTCCTTCCTCACCATTATCGTGACCACGCTTGTACTGGTCATGGCCTTTGCCGAGTCGATGTTCTTCATCTTCAACTGGCTGGCCTATTGGCGCGACGGCATGGAACCCAACAAGGCCGTCGATACCACACTCAAGCTGGTGGGTCCCGCAACCGCCCTAACCACCCTGACGACGCTCGTCGCCTTCGCCTCGCTCTATTTCTCGCCGGGCCAGGGTGTTCAGGAATTCGCACTGGCCGGGGCCGCCGGCAGCACCATCATGTTCGTTTGCCTGATGACGGTGATGCCACTCCTGCTCAAAACGGCACTGCGGCTCGGCTTCAAACTGCCCAAGGCACCGAATTTTGCACTCAACGCCCCCGTGCCCGCAGCGCTTGGCCTGGCAATGAAGTTTGGCCGCCCGGTCAGTGTTCTCGCGATCCTTCTCACCATCCTCCTGATTATTCCCTTCTTCCTCATCCAGCCGCGCTTCTCTTTTGAAGATTTCATGGCCAAAGATTCCACGGCGCTGTCCACGGCCGAAAGCATCGATGAGGGCGTGGGTGGCGTCGCTCCGCTCTACGTGCGCGTGCCGCTTACCCAGATGGACCCCAATGTTGGCGCTGAGGATTTTGAGACCATCCGCACCATCCACGAAATCGTCGAGTCTGAGTTGGGGGAAAACAAGGTCATTTCAGCCGCCAGCCTGACCAACTACACCGAAACCGGTTTTACCCGCGAAGAGGTGTTCGACGCTGTCGGTCCCTTCATGCGCAAGCGCTTCATCACCGAAGACGGCAGTCAGGCCCTGGTCACCGGCTTCATGCCGACCATCCTAGAGAGCCAGGCCCTCAAGGACATGGTGGCGCGCATTGAGACCCGCATGTCCGAGGCTGGCTTCCCCCAAGCAGAGTTGGGCGGTTTCCGCATCCTGACGACCTTCGCCACCGACGACATTGTACGCTCACTGCAGGTTTCACTGGCGGCCAGCGTACTCCTCAACCTTGTGCTGATTGGCGTCGCCTTCGGCTCACTGCGCATGGCGCTGGTCTCTGCAATTCCCAACATGTTTCCCATTTTGGGCACCCAGGCCTGGCTCTGGGCCACCGGGGCGGGCCTGCAGTTGACCACCGTCATGGCGCTGACAATTGCCTTCGGTATTGCCGTCAACGACACAATCCATATGCTCTCGCACTATATGCATGGGCGGCGGGAGGAGCAGCGCAGCCACATCGAGTCCGTGCACCACACGCTGCGGCGTATCGGTGGCGCTATTGTCGCGACAACCGTCATCCTCTGTGCGGGCACCATCATCGTCGCCTTCTCCGAACTGCCGCAGGTGGCCCTGTTTGGCTCGCTCTTCGTGCTGTCCCTTTCGCTGGCCCTGGTGGGCGATCTGTTTATGCTGCCTTCGCTGCTGGTGGCCGCATCGCGTATGCTGGAGAACCTCACCGGAATTCACGTCCAGACTGCCGACCATGTCGCCACCCCGGACGATCCGGCCGGCAATACCGATACCCGCGTCGGCGCCAGCCGCACGTCCTGAGAGAGCCGCTTGCCGAAAATGGGTCGCCAAAGCTACGATGCGTGCAGTGATTCCGGCCGGACCGCCTGTGGGCGATCACTTTCGCGAGAACCGGCCACATCCCTGGCCGACAGTCGGTAATCTTGGCCTGCGAAAAGTTGCCGGGGGGCTTGTTTTGCTTGTTGGAGGCATAGCGCCATGACCAGTTTCGGAACCCTGACCCGTGCGGTTGCACTGGCAGGTCTTCTGTTTTCTTCGTTTGCCGGGTTCACGCCAGTTCTGGCCGCACCGGCAGATGTTGCCCTGCTCAAATCCTATATCGGCGAATGGCGCGGGCGCGGCACGCTCTACGGTGCAAGCGAAGAATCCGTGGTCTGCCGCCTGTCCCTGAGCCAGGGCAATCAGGACAAGGTCAACTATAGCGGCCGGTGCGCCATGGCCGGAACCAATCTGTCCGTAGCCGGTACGCTGGCCTATGTTGACGCCAGCCGGCGGTTCGAAGCGGCCATGACTTCCAATGCCACCTTCACCGGCATCGCCGTTGGCCAGAAGCGTGGCTCCGGCCTCGTTTTCAACCTGCGCGAACGAGACCAGGACGAAGAAGGCAAGGATCTCAACATCTCGGCACAGATTCAGCTCAATGGCGACGCCATTCAGGTGGTCTTCGAAGTCGTCTATATCGAGTCCGGTGACAGTCTGCGCGCCGAAGTGCCGTTTTCGCGCTAGTTGAATCGTTGTCATCGCACGAAGTCATCGCTGGTCTAGCTGGACCGATCGGCGTCGCAACTCCCTGAAAGAGAACATTGTTTTAAGGACGCGCTGCTAGGGTTCGCCCATGTTTGTGCAGCCCCTCACCGAAAGCTGGCCAAGTGCAGAGCAACCTATGGGTCCGCTCGGCACCGGGCCGTCGCCGAGCGGGTTTCTGTCACGATTGCGCCGATTAACCGGCATGGTGGGTGCCGGCCTCGTCACCAGCGGCATGCGTTGGGTCGACATGGATGGCACCCCACCCCCCACGGGGATCGACACCGATTTGCTCGGCTCGAATGGCCGCGCCAGCGTCAATGACGATCCCATCGCCCGCTTCGTCTTGACCGTGCCGGTGCCCGACATAGATGCAGCCCGACTGCAGTGGCTCGTGCTCTGGGATCGTACTCAGAGAACTGAGGCCGACGCCAATTTTCTGCTCGCCCGGGCGTCCGAACTGGTCGGTCACGCCGCGATGGACCGCCGTCGCGCTGCTGAACTGCATCGGCAATATCTGATCGAGCGGGCGTCGGCGACAGCGCGCATCGGCATCTGGTCCTGCTCCTTGCCCGATGAACAACTATCCTGGTCCGACGGTGTCTATGATCTGTTTGAACTACCCCGCGGCTCCATGGTCACCCGCGCCCAAATATTGCAGATGTACGCCCCTCAATCTCGGCGGCGTATGCAGGCCCTGCGCGCACACGCCATTAGGACGCTTGGCGACTTCAATTTTGACGCTGAGATCATCACCAGCACCGGCAAGCACCGCTGGATGCGCATCACCGCCACCGTGGATGGTGTGGCGGACAGGCCCGCCGCATTTTCGGCATGAAGCAGGATGTCACCGAGGAAAAGCTGCTTTCCGAACAGACCAGGCGCATGGCCGAAACCGATACGCTGACCGGCCTCGCCAATCGCAGCCTGTTCCAGACCCGGCTCGATGAGCTGCGAAACGGCAGCCACGCCGACCCTGTAGCCGCGCTGATCCTGTTCGATCTGGACCATTTCAAATCGATCAATGACACGCTGGGCCATGCCCAGGGCGACGCCTGCCTGGTCGAGGCCGGGAAGAGACTTGCCGCCTGCTGCGCACCGGAGGCACTGGTGGCCCGCATTGGCGGTGACGAATTCGCCGTCATCACGGGCCGAAGTTCCGGGCGAGAGCCAGAAGAGCTCTGCGCCAAAATCGTCGAGGCATTCCGCGAACCGTTTATGCTCGGCGGTCAGCCCCAAAAGATTGGCGCCTCAATCGGCATGGCACGTAGTGCCGGCCAGGACGCCGAGGCGCTGTACCGCGATGCCGATACTGCTCTCTACCAGGCAAAATCCGAAGGTCGCGGTACCTGGCGTCTTTTCACGGCCGCCTAACCCTAAGTAAGGAGCGGCCATCGGCCGCCCCAATTGAATCAGCTTAGAACGGGATGTCGTCATCCATGCCGCCCGGCTCGAAGGCTGGTGCATTGGCCGAAGGGCGGCGTCCGCCACCACCGGAATTGTCGCGCACGCCGCGGAAACCGCCGTCGCCGCCGCCATAGCCACCGCTGTCACCCGAACCCTCGCCGCGGCCGTCGAGCAGCACCATGGACGAATTGAAGTTCTGCAGCACAACCTCGGTGGAATACTTGTCCTGACCGGACTGATCCTGCCACTTGCGCGTCTGCAGTTGGCCTTCGAGATAAACCTTGGAGCCCTTCCTCAGATATTGCTCGGCAACGCGCGCCAGGCCTTCCGAAAAGATCACCACGCGGTGCCACTCGGTCTTTTCGCGCTGCTCGCCACTATTGCGGTCGCGCCAGCGCTCGGAGGTCGCCACGCTCAGATTGACCACCTTACCGCCGCTCGGCAGGCTCCGCACATCCGGGTCGTTGCCCAGATTACCCACTAGAATGACCTTGTTCACGCTGCCAGCCATGGCGCATATCCTTCCAATTCAGTCCCGGTCTGCCCGGTTACGGGACGCTTTCTCTCAAGGGTCAAGCCGCCGCCCGGCGCGCGGCCTTCAACCCGTTTCGCCGCACCATAGACCTTTCTGCGCGCCGTTCACCTGACAATTACGGTTCTGCACAGAACGGTAAGACAGGCTGCAGCGGCTGCCTCCGCCCCTATGTTCACTCTATGTTCTATTTCGGCGAACAGAAGTCAAGCCCTTTCCCCCTGCTGACAGCATATGTCAGTAGGCTACATTATCCCACGCTTGACCGACTCTCAGTTGTTCTGGTTACGTTCACAAAATCTTGAGCGGCTAAGTTGACTTGCGGGCAGCATCTCGAACGCCTATTTCTTGGCCTTCGCCGCCTCCCCCGCCGCCGGCGCGACTTGCTATGGACCCGATATGACCGAAAAGCCCAGCCTCAACCGCGAAATCGTCGTGCGCGGCGCCCGCGAGCACAATCTCAAGGGCATTGACGTCAAGCTGCCGCGCGACAGCCTGATCGTCATGACCGGGCTCAGCGGCTCGGGCAAATCGTCCCTGGCCTTCGACACGATTTATGCTGAAGGGCAGCGTCGCTATGTGGAAAGCCTCTCCGCCTATGCGCGCCAGTTCCTGGAAATGATGCAGAAGCCCGATGTTGAGCACATTGAAGGTCTTTCGCCAGCCATCTCCATCGAACAGAAGACAACGAGCCGTAATCCGCGCTCAACGGTCGGCACAGTCACCGAGATCTACGACTACCTGCGCT
>JBGTUK010000101.1:0-8607 GCA_041939225.1 Devosia sp. | reverse complement strand
CCGCCACTTCGCCATTGGTGATGGGACGCAACGCCCGCAGCACCTTAAGCTTTTCATCGCGCAGGGCATTGGCATCGTCGCTGGCAGGCGGCTCCATGGCCACCAGGCAGAGCAGCTGCAGCATGTGGTTCTGGATCATGTCCCGCAGGGCGCCGCTCTCGTCATAGTAGCCGCGCGTGCCGGCGCCGACACTTTCGGCCACGGTCAACTGCACATGGTCGATATGGGCCGAATTCCAGATTGGCTCGAACAGCGTATTGGCAAAGCGCAACGCCAACAGGTTCTGCACAGTCTCCTTACCGAGATAGTGGTCGATGCGGTAAACCTGATCTTCCTTGAAGATCTTGGCGACGCCGTCATTGATCTCGATGGACGAGGCCAGGTCGTGACCCAGCGGCTTTTCGATGACAACGCGCGCATCGCGGCGATAGACACCCGTCTTTTCGAGCTGCTCGGCAATTGGTTCGAACAAATCGGGTGCCACGGCCAGATAGAAGGCACGGACCACATCTTGGTCATCCCGCAGCGCCTTCTTGATATCGCCCCAGCCAGCCTGGTCGGAGACGTCATTGACCACATAAGAGAAGATGCTCAGGAAACGCTCGGTAACAGCGGCGTCCTGATAGTCCTTTTCAACGAACTGGGCGACGGCATCGCCTGCCAATTTCTGGAACTCGGCGTCGCTGAACTTGGAGCGCGAGACGCCGATGATGCGGCTCTGCTCGTCGAATTGACCATCCAGGAAACGATGATAGAGCGCCGGGATCAGCTTGCGCTTGGTCAGGTCACCGGTGGCGCCGAACACCACGTAGTCGAAGGGCTGGACGGGAATGATGCGGCTGGACAATGCGGAAAGTCCCTTAGTTTGACGCGAAATTCTGTTTGGCGAGGATCACCGCGCCATGCAGAGGTTCGTATTTGGGCAAAGCGACAAAGTCACCATAGTGTTGCTGCAAAATGGGAAACAGGCGCTGCCCCAACCCGCCGACAACGGCCATGACCGAGGCGCCGTGGCCCTTGAACCAGTTCACATAGATGTCGATGTAGCCAAGCTGGATGGCCAGAAGTTTCCGGGCCACCGGATCGTCCTGTTCGAGATGGTCGAAAAAGAGCGGCATCAATTTGCCGAATTCACCCGGCGCACGGCCCACTAGGGCATCATCGCAGCCTTCCGACCCATCGCGGCTCAACAGCTTGAGATTCATCTCGGTCGCAAAAGACCAGGTCATCGCCGCCTGGTTGTCGCCACCGAGTTCGGCGAGGACCGCCTTTGTGAGCGGCGAGGCTTCGACCAGGCCATCTTCGGCCTCGACGGCATAACGCACCAGTTCGCGGCCAAGGATGGCGCCGCTCATCTGGTCGCCAATGTGAAAGCCCCAACCACCGGCCTGATAGCGGGTGCCATCGACAATGGACATGGCGGCCGAACCAGTGCCGATGATGACGACACCGCCCTCCTCACCCCCAAGAGCGCCAGCATGGGCAATGTCGATGTCGTCATAGACCTTCACCCCGGCAAAGGGCCAGGGGCGGGCAGCAAACATATCGCGCGCCGAATCCATGCGGCCACCCGCCATGCCGAAGCAGGCATGGGTGTTTGCCGCTTCGGCAAAATCGATTCCGGCCGCTTTGAACACGTCTCGCGCGCCGGCACTGATGGCCTTGTAGGCCGGTTCACCACCGTCGATCTGCAGGTTTGAGCGGCCATTCTTGACCTCTGCCAGCGTTTCCAGATGTTCATTGGCCAGGCGCACGCGGCAATTGGTGCCGCCACCGTCAACGCCAAGATAATATCGCGGCACGAAAGGCATCTCCGTAGGTGTGAGGAAAAGTAGAGGCATCCGGATGAATACCGTGCCCCGCTTCTCCCAAACTAGGTGGTCAATTCGGCGCGGACCATAATGCGAAAGGCGCTAAGACGAAAGTAGTAGGACCCAAGAAAATGGCATTGCCAACCCGGCCTGCTGCATACACCCCTTGCGCACAGCGACATACAGGGGAACGCCTTGCAAGCCCGACACGTTTGAGGCGAAGGTATCCGCGACGGGAAACGGGCAGCGGCGCAGCCCGAACAAGGATTGACCATGACACGACATTGCTTGGTCCTGGGCGGTGCACGCTCGGGAAAAACCGCCTTTGCGGAGGGACTGGCCCTTCATGGGGGTTCCAAGCCCGCCTATCTGGCCACGGCCAGCGTTCTCGATTCGGAAATGCATGATCGGGTCCGCAGCCATCAGGCCAGCCGCGGCGAGCGCTTTACGACGATTGAAGAGCCGGTCGAGCTCTCCCATGCCCTGCTCAAGGCCGCCAAGGTGCACGATGTCATCCTGGTCGATTGCCTGACCCTTTGGATCACCAATCTTCTGCTTGCCAATGACGATGTCGCCGGGGCTGTCAGCGAGCTCTATGCCACGCTGGAAGAAATCCAGCAGGCCAAGATCATTCTGGTGTCCAATGAAGTGGGACTGGGAATTGTCCCCGACAACGCCATGGCCCGTACATTCCGGGACCTGGCGGGCTCAACACACCAACGGCTGGCCGAGATCTGCGACGATGTCTATTTCATCGCCGCGGGGCTACCGCTTACCATGAAGGGGGATGCCCCCGGCTCGCTCAGCTAAGCAGCGCCATCAGTGCTAAAAGGCAACTCAGCCCAAGCAGCACGTCCAGCGTACGGCGATAGAGCAGCAGCGCCAGCAGAATGTCGCTGGGCCCAAGACTGGTTTTTCCACTGCCGAAGGCCGGCAGATCAACAACTTCTCCATCATAAGACCTGGGACCGCCAAGCTGAAAACCCAGCGCGCCGGCAACGCTTGCTTCGGGCCAGCCAGCATTAGGCGAATCGTGCTTGCTCGCATCGCGCCGCGCCGTTGCCCAGGCACGGCCGGGACTGGCCCCGGGGGTGAAAAAACATGCAGCCGTGATGAGCACGGCGCTGAGGCGCGCCGGTATCCAGTTGAGCAGATCGTCCAGCCTGGCCGCGGCCCAACCGTAGTCGCGATATCGATCATCCAGATGGCCGATCATTGAGTCGGCGGTATTGACCGCTTTGTAGACGGCAATACCGGGCAGGCCGAACAGGACCAGAAACAACCAGGGCGCCACGACACCGTCGGAAGTGCTTTCGGCCAGAGTTTCGACAGCGGCACTGGCCACTCCGGCCTCATCCAGCGCCTGTGGGTCGCGCCCCACAACATGGCTGACGGCGTCTCGTCCGGCGGCCAGCGAGGTCCGCAAGGCGTCCGAGACGGCCTCGACGGCGCGCCCTAGCTCCTTTTGCGCCAGAAATGCGGTGGCCAGCAGCATCTCGAGGGCCCAGCCCAGGGGGATCCAGGACAGAATGGTGCGGATACCGATGGTGACAATGAGAACGGACAGGAGCAGCAGCCCGAGCGCAACAATTCCTGCCAACTTGCGCTGTCTCGAGCTTTGGCTGGCGGTGTTCAGCCGTTGCTCGCAGAAACTGATCAGCTTGCCAAACCACATGACCGGGTGACCGATGCTTTCAAGCAGCTTTTGCGGATAGCCAAGCTGGCGTTCGATAGCCAGAGCCAAGGGGGAAATCAACGGGTCCATGTCTCAGATCTCAATCGGTTCGGCCAAACCAAGGAGTTGATCGATATCGATATGGGCTTCGAGATGCCGTGCAAGGCCATTGAGTGCATCTTCAACGCCTGCCTCATAATCGAGGTCCGGGCCGGCGGATCCCAGGAAGGCGCGGCGAAAACCATCCTTGGCAAACAGACCATGCAAATAGGTGCCGGATACCCGACCATCGACGCTGACGGCACCCTCGGCTTCACTGCCGATCTGTGCGAATGGTCGCGCCGTATCAGGACCGCTCGTGATGCCCATATGCATGTGATAGCCTGCAAGGGTTTCGCCGCTGGCCAAATGGACAGCCTGCTCAGTTCGCAACTGCTTCGTAGGTGCGAGCACGGTGTCGACGGCAAGCAGGCCCAGCCCTTCACTATTGCCCGGCGTGCCTTCAATGCCATCTGGATCAGCTATGGTTCGACCCAGCATCTGGTAACCACCGCAAATACCCATGACACGCCCACCGGCTCGGTGATGAGCGAGAATATCGATATCCCAGCCATTGGCGCGCAGCGCAGCGAGGTCGGCCCGTGTGGCCTTAGAACCCGGCAGCAGGATAAGATCTGCGTCACGCGGAAGGGCTTGTCCCGGCTGCACCAGGGACAGTGTCACACCGCGTTCGGCGCGCAAGGGGTCGAGATCATCGAAATTGGCGATACGCGGCAGGCGCGGAACCACGACATGATAATCACCGTTGCCGCCCGCATAGGTTTCAAGTGCCAATGCATCTTCCGCCGGCAGTTTGGTCGCGTCGGCAAAATGCGGCACGGGCCCAAAACATGGGCGCCCGGTTTGCTCGACAAGCAAGGTTTTTCCCATCTCGAACAGGGTCGGATCACCGAAGAATTTGTTGATAAGGCTGGCCCGAACCAGCGCTGCATCGCCAGGTTCGATAACGGCGAGAGTGCCGACGATGGAGGCGATAACTCCGCCGCGATGGATGTCGCCGATCAACACCACGGGGACATTTGCTGCGCGGGCAAAACCGAAATTGGCAATATCGCCAGCGCGCAAATTGATCTCGGAGGCGCTGCCGGCGCCCTCAACCAGAACGATGTCCACATCGGCGGCCAGCTCGCAGAAAGCCTCAAGAACCTCCGGCAGCAATTGACCGCGATCGGTCCAGTACTGCCGCGCGGTAAGGCTGGCACGGCGCTGGCCGCGCACCACCACTTGCGAACCTGTCTCGTTCTCGGGCTTCAAGAGCACCGGGTTCATCGCCGTAATTGGATCGCGGCGGGCGGCGCGGGCCTGCAAGGCCTGGGCGCGGCCGATTTCACCACCGTCCGCCGTCACAGCAGCATTATTGCTCATGTTTTGCGCCTTGAAGGGCGCGACCTTGACGCCACGATTGCTCAGCGCACGGCAAAGACCTGCCACAATCAGCGACTTGCCGACATCCGAGCCGGTGCCCATGAACATGATAGCCTTGGTCATGGTGCTCTTATGGCGCAGAGATCACATGGGCGTAAGACCCCATCACCCGCCCGAGTACAGCACCCATGGGCGGTTGACGGACAGCTTCGGCGTCGAGCGCCTCGTAGAGGGGCGGCAGACCAGAGGTTTTTGCGGATGAGTAGTGGAATTCGTGGCCGTTGAGCCCTGATGGCCATGGCAATGCGCTTTCGTGCAGAAGGCGACGATAACCCAGCACCCGTTTTGGCCGGTCGATGCGGGTCGTCACCGGCAGGAGCCCAGACATGGCATGGGTCGCGCCATCCTTGTCAACCATCCCCTGCCCCAGCACCATGAAGCCACCGCATTCGCCATAGATCAGCGCGCCGCGGTCTCGCGAGGAGACTAGGCCCTGTTTGAAGGTGTCGGCCGCGGAAAGTGCGGCGCCATGCAGTTCGGGATAGCCGCCGGGCAGGAATATCGCGTCGGCATCGGCAGTTGGAGCTTCATCGGCCAAGGGCGAAAAAAAGCTCAGTTCTGCTCCCCGGGCGCGCCAGCCATCGAGCAGATGCGGATAGGCAAAGGCGAAGGCGGCGTCGCGCGCGATGGCTATGTGCTGACCCAGAGGTGGCAGGACGGCCGCTGGGGCGCCATTCTCTCGCAGCGGCGTAGCATGCGCAAGCAGGCCATCAAGATCGATGAATTCCTCAATGTTTCGGGCGGCATAATCTAGAAAGCTCTCGAAATCGCCAGTTTCCTCAGGCAGCACTAGACCCAGATGCCGCTCTGGCGTGACCAGTTCAGGTCGGCGTGGAATTGCGCCGAAAAGCGGAAGCCGGGTCTCGCGCAACGCTGAGACGAGCATGCGCTCATGTCGGGCGCTTGCGACACGGTTGAGGATGACCCCGGCGACGGTGACGCCCTGCCGCCAATGGGCAAATCCAGCCACCAGTGGGGCGACGGATTGGCTGTGCCGGTCAGCATCAACGACGAGAATCACCGGAAGCCGGAGCGTTTGGGCGAGATCGCCCGTGGAACCCTGTCCATCCGCAGCCGCATCAAACAGGCCCATCGCCCCTTCGACCAGCAGGAGATCGGCCCCGGTGGCTTGCTGGCTGGCCAGCGCGTGCAATTGGTCGCTCGGCATGGCCCAAGGGTCGAGATTGATGGCTTCCCGCCCCGCGGCGCGCCCGGAGAAATGCGGATCGATATAATCAGGTCCGGATTTGGCCGGCGCCACCACCAGCCCCCGTCGGCGGAGGGCGGCGAGCAGCCCCAGCGTAATCACCGTCTTGCCGGCCCCCGAGCGCGGGGCCGAAACGATCAAACCCCTAGCCAAAGACATGTCTGCGTGCCTCTTCGACATACCAATCGAGCGTAGTCCGATAGCGCGTCACTGGCCCTATGACTACAATGGCCGGGGTCGGAACGTCCGTCAGTGTCCCGACTTCACCCAGTGTCGTTTCGAGCACGCTCTGATCGCCGCGCGCGATATTGGAGACAATGGACACGGCCTCGTCCGGCGACCGCCCTGCATCGGTGAGTTGCCTGGCAATGGCTCGCAAGTGCTTGACCGCCATGAACAAGACGATCACCGGTGCGGCGCGGGCTACAGCAGGCCAATCGACCGAGCTTGGAACGGCGCCTGTTTCATCGTGGCCGGTGACGAAGATGACTGCGTGATTGGTATCACGGTGGGTGACCGGAAGACCCGCATATGCGAGGCCGCCCAAGCCTGAGGATATGCCTGGCACAATGCGAAAGGGAATGCCGGCATGGGCCAGAGCCATGGCTTCTTCGCCGCCTCGACCGAACATGAAGGGATCGCCCCCCTTCAGCCGCAGGACGCGTTTGCCCTCGCGCGCCAGTTCGATCAGACGGATCGTAATGTCGGCCTGCTTAGGCGATGGCTTGCCGCCACGCTTTCCGGCGTGAATACGGGTGACGTGGTCGGGAGCAAGGGCGAGGATATCGGCGGAGACCAGAGCATCGTGGACGATGACATCGGCCTGTCCCAAAGCGTGCCAGGCGAGCAGGGTCAACAGGCCCGGCCCGCCGGGCCCCGAGCCGACGAGCCAGACGGAGCCGGGTGCAAAGTGCGGAAAATCAGCACTAGCCAGTGCGTCGAGGCGAAGTTCAGTCATTGCCCCTCGCAGGAACTTGAGTGCAAGGACTGGGGCGGGCACAGTGGTATCGGGAAGCGAAAGACAATCGATGAAAATCCTGATCCTGGGAGGAACCGCAGAGGCGCGGGAACTGGCCAACCGGCTGGTCGGCTCGGGTCATGACGTCATCACCTCGCTGGCGGGACGCACTCCGGATCCGATCCTGCCGCAAGGGCAATGGCGGATGGGACCGTTTGGCGGGATTCCCGGGCTGAGCGCCTATCTGCGCGCCGCTGGCATCGAGCGGTTGGTCGACGCCACGCATCCCTATGCCGGGCAGATTTCCATCAACGCGGTGGCTGCGGCCGAAGCCAGCGGCGTCAAGCTGGTGCGCTTGATGCGCCCCGCTTGGATACCGTTGCCGGGTCAGAGCTGGACTATGGTGGGATCGGCGCAGGGGGCTGCCGATGCCCTGCCGCCCAATGCCAATGTGCTGCTCACGACGGGACACACCGGGCTCGACCTGTTCCTCGAGCGCCGCGACTGCAGGATCTTTGCTCGCGTCATTGCGGCGCCGGACGCGCCGCTGCCCCCCCATGCAGAGCTGATCGTCAGCCGCCCGCCCTATCGGGCGGGTGACGAGATGGCCTTGATGCGCCGTCATGGCATTACCCACCTGGTCAGCAAGAATTCGGGCGGTGGACAGACCGCAGCCAAGCTCGAGGCGGCGCAGCAATTGGGCGTGCGGGTCGTGATGATCGAGCGCCCCATTTATGGTTCCGCAGATGAGGTGGACAGTGTGGAGGCGGCGCTGGCGGCGCTCGGTATTGTCGCCCCCTGAGGCCGGTCGATCTGCGAAAGAGCGCATGTCACGCTGGCACTGCGGTGCTTTTCGAGCACAAGCGGGCCGAACTGCATGGCCGCAGCTTCCGCAACCGAGTTGACACCACTGTGGTGTCGAACCCGCTGCGATGGATTGGGCACATCGGCCGAAAGCTCGGTTGCAGCCACGGGCAGAACTGGCACGCCGAGGGTGGCCGCGGCCTGGTGGAGGGCGGGATGCGTCTGCTTTTGATCCAGTGTGGCCAGAGCCGCGATATTTGTGCGGGCAAAGCCTACCTCGGTCTAAACTTCGAAAGTTTATGCACGAAACGTGCTGGCAGGTCGCGACTATTTTACTTCCGGGAGAAACGTTCCAACACGTAGGTACTACGATTGCTACGCAGATATTAATACTGCGGAAAGCACCGCCTAGAACGGAGTTGATACAGCCAGCAACTACGAAATGGCGCTCAAATTTCAGAAGAGGCGGTGACACTGACATATCGGAATATAACGCAAAATTTCTCGAAGGTCAGCCGCCTGCTTATTTCGCACAAGTAACAGACATTGGGTGGGATGCGAAAGGAAAGTCAACCGATGCGTCGGGCGATGGTCTGACGCACTGCCGGACCAAAAGGCGATCCCGGTCCGAAAGGCGACCCAGGACCAAAAGGAGCGGACGGGTTCG
>JBGTUK010000100.1:0-8737 GCA_041939225.1 Devosia sp. | reverse complement strand
TCCCTCTGCGAGCACCGGCACTGAAAGGCTGTGGCCCAGGGCAAGAATAGCCCGCACAATGGCCTTGGACTGCTCATTGCTTTCCACTTCGCTCATGAACGAGCGGTCGAGCTTGATCTTGTCGAAGGGGAAACTGCGCAGCGTATCGAGCGAAGAATAGCCCGTTCCGAAGTCGTCGATCGCGATGGACACGCCCATGGCCTTGATCTGGCGCAGAATGTGAAGTGCCCGCTGTTTGTCGCCGATAATCGCGGTTTCCGTGACTTCCAATTCCAGCCTGTGGGGCGCAAGGCCAGTGGCGAGCAGAGTATTTCGGACCGTGTCGATGAGTTCGACCTGCGCCAGTTGTATGCCCGAGACATTGACCGCAATCTTGTAGGGCTCCGGCCAGGAGGCGGCCTCTTCACAGGCGTTCCTGAGCACCCAGAGGCCGATGGCATTGATGGCGCCGCACTCTTCGGCCACCGGGATAAACTCGGCCGGCGAAACATTGCCATGCCCGGGCCGGTTCCAGCGCAAGAGGACTTCGTAGCCGGTCGTATTGCCTGAATCGATGGACTTTTGCACCTGGTAGGCCAGGTAGAATTCACCCCGTTCTATCGCACACCATAGGTCGCGGGCCATATCGCGCCGATAGCGGGCGTTCTCGTCCATGCCCTGCTCGTAATAGCAGATGGTGCGGTCAAATTCGGCCTTGGCACGATACATCGCCAGATCGGCATTGCTCAACAACTTGGAGAGATCGATTCCATCATCTGGAAAGACGGCCACGCCGATGCTGCCGCCGGGAGTTACAGTCAACCCGTCGTTTTCCACCCGACGGGTTAGCGCGTCTTCAATGCGCGACAGGAACTCGCGAAGCGCGTCCATGCCGGAGAATATCTTGATCGCCGCAAACTCATCGCCACCTAGGCGCGCGATAACTTCACCCTCGCGCAGCAAGCTGTTGAATCGCCCAGCCAGCGTCTTGAGAACCAGATCTCCGGCGGCGTGGCCGTGGCTGTCATTGATTTCCTTGAAATGATCGAGATCGATGGCGATGACAGCCAATTGCGCACCGCTCTCCTTGGCCTTTTGCAGCGCCCAGTCGAAGGATTCATTGAAACGGGCTCGGTTAGGCAGGCCAGTCAAACCATCGTGGCGTGCCAGGTGAGCAATAGCGCGCTGCGAGCGATGGCGCTCAGTTATGTCATCAATGGTTGTCACCCAAGAGCCATCGCCAACCGGACTGTGGCTGACCTGCAGCACCAGATCGTCGCCGAAGTTGTGCACAATTTCGCCGCCGTCACGAGTCAGCGGCAGATGGCTGGCGAGGGCAGTCTCGACACGCTCATCGATGTCGGTGGGAATTTCGTCCGTACCTATGATGGTGAGGCGGCAGATCTGGGCGAAAGTGGCCCCATCGATGTCCGCTGCCGGGTCAATGCCGAGCAGGGTCGGAAACCGATGATTGTATAGCTGCAGCCTACCATCTGAATCGAAAAGACCGAGACCCTGTGCCATGTGGACCATCGCCAGTTCCAAGCGGCCCGAAAGTTCGTTGAGCCGGGTTGCGTCCCGCATCTGGCGCTCGCGTTCACGCTCCGTACGTCGACGGTCGGCCTCGTCCAGCATGGTGCTGCCCAAAGCCAGGGCGAGCAGCAGCACGGAAATGAACGCCAACGCGATCGACAGCCAGAACCCATCTATGCTGCCAGTGGCAGACAGGGGGAAGCATAGCGAGAAATCGGCCGCTGCCATGGCCGTGAAATGCATGGCGCAGATTGCGCCGGTCAACAGAAACGCGCCGCCGAGCAGGCCCCGCAGCGAACGGCCCATGCCGGTGCGGAAGGCCAGGCCGCCCAGCACGATGCCGGACAGGATCGAGACAGCGACCAGACCCGGGTTCCATTGCAGATTGCCGCCCATGATCAGAGCCGCAATGCCGGCATAATGCATCGATGAGATCGCCACACCGACGACCGCGCCGCCCAGCACACGGTCCCACACATTGGTGCCGCGCACCGCCACGGCGATGCCGGCACCACACACCAGGATGGCAATGAGCATGGAAAGAGCGGTCAGGGCCAGATCATAGTCCAGCGAGAAGCCGGGCCGAAAGGCGAGAACCGCGACGAAATGGGTCGCCCAGATGCCGAAGCCGACTGCCAGGGCGGCAACGCCGGTCCAGATGTTTCGCATGTGATCTTTGGATCTCTGCGCGTGGCGCAAAAGTCCGATACAGGCGTACGAGGAAATCAGGCAGATGCTTGCCGCCAGCAGGATCAATCTCGGCTCATGAGCCTTGAAGAAGAAATCGATAACTGGCACCGAAAGTCCTACGCAAAGATACTAAAACTACCGACCTTCCTGCCCCAAAAGCCCTTACTGAACCGTGACCTCAGGCGCACAATGTCGCCATTGCGGTCGGGGTATGGGCATATTCCGTAGTGGCCTGTAACATCTCGCCGAACCCCAACAGCATGCATCAATATGAGCACAAGCCTTTACCCAGCAGATTTTTACGCAGAGCGGCGGCGGCATACGTTGCATGCGGCGCGGCGCATTCTGGGGGCGTTGCCGGAAGGGCTGCCACGCGGCAAAATTGCCGATATCGGCTGCGGAACAGGCACTTTTCTGGCGGCTGCCCTGGAGCTGGGCGCAGAGGCGCTCTTTGGAATCGAAGGAGACTGGGTCACCCAGGACATGCTGGATGAACAGCGCATCACCTTCACGCCGCGCGACCTGGAACAGGGTTTCGTCGGACCCAAAGTGGATCTGGCGATGAGCCTGGAAGTCGCCGAACATCTCTCGCCGGGCCGGGCGCCCGGATTTGTCGCCGACCTATGCGCGATGGCGCCAGCAGTGCTGTTCAGCGCGGCCATTCCGGGTCAGGGCGGGGTGGGTCATGTCAATGAGCAATGGCCAAGCTATTGGGCTGGACTGTTCGCGCAACATGGTTTTGTGGCCCTTGACCTGCTCAGGGCCGAAATCTGGGCGGATGAGGCTATCCCGGCCTGGTACCGACAAAACGCAATCCTCTATCTGCGTCCGGAACTGGCCGAAGAATTGGGGCTGACACCCAGTAGAATAGCCCTATTGGACCGGGTGCACCCGGCCTTTTGGGACCGTGCCAATCGTGAGCTGAAATACGCCAACGCGCTACCCGAATCCGAAGTGCTTCGTCGACAGGCGGAACAGCAACAGCAGCAATAGGCGTCAGCGTGCCGCCCATAGCAGGCCGCGCTTGAGAATGGTGCGGATCTGCGGGATCTCCAGTTCGTCAGCCGTGTGACCGAGGGAGGAGTAGAACACCCGCCCCTTGTCATGCGTGGTGGTAAAGACCACCGGCATGACCACTTCCTTGCGCCAGGGATGGTGCTCGCCCGAGAACGTGGTGGTCGCCAACACGTCAACGGCGGGATCGTAATTGAGGTAATATTGCTCGGAGGTGTGTTCGAAGCTCTCAATGCCCGCCATAATGGGGTGATCGGAGCGGGTAACATCTACCTTGTAGGTCATGATATTGCCCGGGTGCTGCACCCAATAGACACTGGCCGCATAGCGGAAGGGAACGCTGGCGCGGAACGTGGTGGCCAACCCCATATGATACCCGGCCAGGCCCGTGCCGGCGCGGATAGCGGCGATCAGGTTGTTCATCTTTTCGGGTGCCAGCGTGCCATCGGTGATGACCGGGACGATCAGGTCGTTGGCGCCCACATCGTCGGCGCCCAGCGCGTCGTAGTCCGGTGTAACCGTGACGGCGAAGCCATCTTCTTCAAGCAATTGCCGCACCACATGGGCGCCGCGTTCAGGTGTGTGCAACTCCATGCCACCCCAGACCACGAGGGCTTTCTTCGTCATAGTCCCAATCCTACTGCTTGAGTGCGATGGACGCCCTTGGGCACGAAAATGAAGGCGTCGTCCTCGCCCATAAGTCTTGCTGCCAGGTGAACGACAGAGAGCCACATTTCGGTGCCCTGCAATCCCGGATCCTGGCCATCGGCGAAGGCGAAGCCTTCCTCATCTACCCAGCGTTGGCCGGCGCGCGCGATGGTGTCCCGAGCGATCTGTTCGGCTTCGGCGCGGCGATGATCGGTCTGGGCGAGGCAGAGCAGGAGCGGGTGGATGGTGTCGAGCAGATTGCAGGCCGTATAGGTCGACCCCGAGAACCCGCCATGCTGGCGATAGTTGAGCAGTACCGAGTCGATGGCTGCTTCGGGACGCGGCACCGCCACGCCGAATTGGGCATAGGTGCCACGCGTCAGCCGATAGAAACCGTTGACCGGCTGCAGCAGCCCCTGGTCAGGTGTGGGCGCACCCCACAGACCGGAGCTGCGGTCCTGATGGAGGGCCAGCCAACCAAAAAGCGTGTCCCTGGAGTGGCCGGAGGCGAAATAGCGGGCGTTGAAATAGAGCGCGGTGCCGATGGCATCGACGGCCGCACCAGCGCCCCAAGCGCGGCTGCGCCAAGGCAGGTCTTCCAGCCATTGGCAGAGATCGGGCGCCGCCAACTCGACAGCGGAGATCGGGTATTGCGGCTGGCTGCCCAACACCTCCAGCGCATATCCGACCGCAAGGACATTATAGAGCGCCAAGCCATCGTCGCGCATTGCTAGGCCCGGTTTGGGTGGCTGATAGGGGTCAGGGAAGAGCCCGGTTTGGGGTTCTTGCACCGCTAGCAAGCGGGCAATGGCAGCAGGAACGTCCAGCCCATCGGGGAGGCCGCCAAAGCCGGCGGCGATTTCGATAGCATCGCAGAGATGGCGAATGCTCTTGCGATTTTCTCCATGGCTCTCGCGCGAGTGATAGTCACCCTCCACCATGTTGCGCTCAAGGATGGCCTGGTACTGCCTAGCGGCGCGGTCGCCCAGCGCCTGCAACTGCGCGCGGGTCTGGTCGCGTCGCCTCCGGCCGCGGAACCGCAGCACCTTGGCCGGAACACCGCCGACGATGGCCATCTCCGGCACGTCCTTGCTGACCACTGCGCCCGCGGCAACCACCGCGCCCCGGCCAATAGTGACGCCATCGACCACCACGGCGTTGGCGCCAATCCAGACATCATCCCCGATGGTGATGCCAAGCGTCTCGTGCTTCTGGCGGTAGATCGGGGTATCGGGATCGTCATAGCCGTGATTGAAGCCGACCAGCGACACATGGCTGGCAATGCGCACCCCATCGCCACAGATCACCTTGCCCGAGATCATGGCATGGGGATTGACCGTGCAATGGGCACCGAAGACGACTTCGCCACGCACCAGCGCTTGGCCGGCGATCCAGCTCTGCTCTCCCAGCACCAGCCTTGTGGTGAAAATGGCGGCATCGGCGGCGACATAGGCGGTGGGGTGGAACTGGGCCCCTGCCCGCTCGCCAAGCTCGGCCTGTCGTGCCCGGTGTTCGTCGCTATTGACGTCCTCGGAGGTGCGATCCCAGGTGAGATATTGCAGGCGTTGGTGCTGCCAGTCCTTCATCAGGCCAGTCGCTCCAAAAGCTCCGGCGCAATCTCGTAAAGCATCGGCTCGCCGCGTACGAAGCGCTCAATCTCTTCTACCGCCATGAGGCCCAGACGTGCCCGCTCGGTGCCGATGGCGCCGGCAACATGAGGGGTGAGAAAGACATTGGGCAGGCTGAAGAAGGGCGAACTGGCCGGGGGCACTTCGGGGTCGGTCACGTCAATAACGGCATGAATGCGCCCGGTCTGCAACTCGGCCAATAGCGCCTCTTCGTCGACCAGCGCACCGCGCGCCGTATTGATGAACGCTACTCCATCCTGCATCAACTTGAGCTGGCGCGAGCCAATCATGCCCCTGGTGGCGGGTAGCGAGGGCGCGTGCACCGAGACAACATCAGAACGGGCCATGAGGGCGTCAAGCTCGACCAGTTCGGCCTGCTGCGCGATCGGATCGTCGGGCTGCACGAAAGGATCGTAGAGCAACACGTTGAGGTCAAAACCGGCAAGCAGGGCTGCAACGCGGCGCCCGATGCGCGAGGCGCCAACCAGTCCCACGGTGCGACGGAAATTTCCTATGGGCTGGTCCATCAACCGATAGGCACTGCGCCGGGTCGGGTCGTCGCGATACAGATCGCGCAATTCGAACACACGCTTATTGGCAAACAGAATTGCTGCCAGGGTGAACTCGGCTACCGGCACCGCATTGGCTTCCGCAGCATGGGTGACACGAATCCCCGACGCATAGGCGGTAGGATCAACCGTATATTTGACCGTGCCGGCGGCATGGGCAATCAGCTTGAGGCGCGGCGCGGCGCGCAGCACATCGGGGGTCAGCATGGGGCAGCCCCAGCCGGTCACCAATATGTCGGCATCGGCCAGCAGCGCCTTGTCCTGCGGTGCGGAAAAACCGGATAGCGGCGTGCGCGTGAGAATGTCACAGCTTCGCCCCAAGCGCTCCACGGTCTCGTCTTCGAAGACATGTGCGGTCTTTTGGGGGTTTAACGCAAAGATGAGTTTTGGCCGCATCAGAACCGCTCCGGCACTAGTATGGCACTGACATCGATGCCCTCGCGTGTGAACAGGGCCTCAAGTGCGGCGAGGTCGGGGGCGTGGGGCGGGTTGGCCAGTGCCCCATCGGCCTCTTCGCCAGCCGGCAGCGCCATGGCAGCGGTCATCAAGACTGTCGTTCCGGCCGGAATTTCACCGCGCAACTGGGGTACGATAGTCTTGGAGGAAACAAGGTTGGTGTTGGGCAGCGCCCTGAAGGCCCGGCCTTCGCGCTGGCCGCCAAGGTCGAGGATGGCACTGACATCGCTTGCCGAGCGCGCTTCGCCCCGGCCCGGCGCATCGACATAGGTGTCGGCATTGAGATCGGCGCGCGCGATGGCAAAGCCCCCTTCCGTGCCATGCAAGGCGCGCGGCGTGGTGATGCGGTGGACGCGGATATGCCAGTGATAGGCTGGCACCAGCCAGGTTTCGACCGTGACATCGCTCCAAGGCTTCCAGCGCGCAAACAGGCAGTTTTCCGCAATCTGGGCGGTCTCATTGGTCTCACGCACCCGATAGTGGCGGCCGTCATCGCTCAGTGCCAGGGCGCCATCGAAGGCCCCCTGGTGATAGCTGCGCTCATCGACCTCGACGGAAAAGCCGTATCGGGAAGAATAAGCGAACTTGGCGTATTTCTCGGTGCCGTTCCGCATCTGCCAATTCTGCTGACCGCTCGAAAGGGCCACGACATTGCCGGGGGAGTGCTGCATGACCATGCCGGGATGCTTGAGCGGAACGGGCTTTGCGTCAAATCCGGCCTGCTCTTCCTCGGCGGTCCAGAACGGGTGGTCGGCCGGCAAGGCCAAAGGCAGGAAGGCCTTGAGCGCCCAATAGGGCGAGCCGGCCGAATTATAGCTCTCGGACATGAAGAGATTGGGATAGCCATAGCCGATGGAGAGGACACCATTGCCATGGGCAATGGGCTTTTGCGCCCACCAGCGCAGGTGGCGCAGGAAGTGTCCCTTGATCTTGCCCCAGGGCAGAGCTTCGAGGTCGGCGAAGCCCAGCGCGCCCCAGAAGCCACCACAGGCGAAGCGATAGGTCAGACTCCGGCCAAATGCCAAGGTGCCGCCGTCTTCATCGAACCAGTGCTGAATGTCCTTGGCGAACAGGGCCGCACGTTCTTTGTAGGCAGCAACGCGTTTTTCGTCGCCCCGGGCGAGCTTGGCATAGATCAGGCCGTAGAAGTGCATGGCGAAGGGGATGTAGTGGTCGATGCGCCGTACATTGCCGTCGCGATACCAGCCGTCCCCAAGATAGAAGCCGTCCAGCTCTTTAAGATATTTTTCGGTCAGGGCGCGATCGAAGTCGACGCCGCATTCTTCCAGGCCCAGATCGACCAGGATGCGGAAGAACTTCCAGTTATTGTCCGCATAGTCGAATTGTCGGGCGTGCTTGAGATAGGCGGCCAGATTGTCCTTGGCCTTTTGCGGCAGCGGCTCCCAGACAAGGTGCGGCACCATGCGCATGGTAAAGCCAATGGCCGCCAGTTCGACCATGCGCTGGTCGGTGGAATTGACCAGCCCCCAATATTCGGGGTGATCGGGGTCGGTGCCGTTGGCGAGACCCTGACGATAAAGCTCCCAATGCTCGAAATCGGCACCGCCGGCGGCCAGCGGGGTCAGGCCCCAGAGCGGGCGGGCGAAACCTTCGAGATCGGCGGCAGCACGGTCGAAATGGGCCCCTGCCCCATCGAGCCGGACGCGGGCCCCGCCTTGGGAGAAGTAAGGAAGCAGCGGATCAAAAAGATCGCGCAGGCCCTTTTCGACGTCAGCGCGGGAGTGGAGCGGATTGCCAAACAGCGGATTGGCGGTGGCTGGATCATAGGTCATTTATGCGATAGCCCTTTGCGGCGCATCATAGGCACCGGTCAGTTCAAGTGTTTCGGCAAAATGGCAGGCCGACTGCTGGGCCGTACCGTTGACAGGACGCAGAGCCGGCTTTTCGCTGCGGCAGCGGTCCTGGGCATATTTGCAGCGGGTGTGGAATGGGCAGCCCTGCGGGCGATTGCCGAGAAAAGGAATTTCACCCTGGAGTTCGGCTCGCTGGCCCTTGCGCCGGGTCGGGTCGGCAATGGGCAGGGCCTCAAGCAGCACCTCAGTGTACGGATGGCGGGGACGCTCGAACAATGCTTCGGTCGGGGCGCTCTCAACCACATGGCCGAGATACATCACCACCACGCGGTCAGCGATGTAGTTCACCACGCCTAGGTCGTGGCTGATGAAGATATAGGTCAGTCCGAAATCGGCCTTGAGGTCT
>JBGTUK010000099.1:0-8751 GCA_041939225.1 Devosia sp. | reverse complement strand
CGGGCTGATCCGCACCAGACGATGCACACCACTCTCGGTCTTCATCCAACCATAGGCATTGTGGCCCTTGATCATGATGGTCGCGGACTTGATGCCGGCCTCTTCACCATCGTGCATTTCGATGGTGTCGACCTTCATCTTCCTGGCCTCAGCCCAGCGCGTGTACATGCGCAGGAGCATATTGGCCCAGTCCTGGCTCTCGGTACCACCGGCGCCGGAGTGGATTTCGACATAGCAATCATTGCTGTCGACTTCACCGGAGAGAAGCGTTTCAATCTGGGTGCGTCGCGCGGTCTGCATCAGTTCGACCAGCGCATTTTCGGCGTCGCGCACGACCTCCTCATCGCCCTCGGCCTCGCCCAGTTCGATGAGCTCGGAATTGTCCCGGATGCCGGCTTCGAGTTCGCGCACCGTCTTGACGGCCACGTCCAACGCATCGCGTTCACGCATGGCGACGCGGGCCTTCTCGGGGTCATTCCAGAATTCTGGAGATTCGGTTTGCGCGGTCAGCGCGTCGAGACGGAGTTCAGCTGTATCCCAGTCAAAGATGCCTCCTCAGCAGGGTCAGAACCTGCTCGATTTCGGCGACGGTCTTTTCGATTTCCGTGCGCATTGGTCTTCCTTGTTGTGTGCGCTCCGTTTAGCGAAACGGCCTCCCCGGATCAACCCATGCGGCGCGCGAGCTTGGCAAAGCGCTTGATGGCCGCTTCGCGTTTGAGCCGCGACACCCGGTTGAGAAAGAAGACCCCGTTGACCTGATCGATCTCATGCTGGGCGACGCGGGCGGGGAACCCGTTTAGCTCCAACTCCACCGTGGCGCCGGCTTCATCTTCAAAGCCAATCCGGGCAACGCTGGGCCGCGTGATTTCGACCTCGATATCCGGCATGGACACCGATCCTTCCTTGCCGGGAGCCGGGTCGCCCCCGAGTTCGATGATCCATGGATTGAACAGAACGCGGTAGTCCCGGCCCGGCGGCGGGACAATGCTGACGACGGCGACAGGGGCAACCACGCCGATATGGACGGCAGCCAACCCATAGGCCATGGCTTGACGCGCGGCGTGCTGTAATTTCTCTCCGATCTCCAGCAGCGCAGCGTCCACCGGGGTCCGCGCAGCGGCGACGTGGAAGCGTTCGTCAGGGAAGACTATGAAGGGCGCTACCTCACTGCCCATGGCTGGCATTCACCTCCGCCATCTTGCAACTCCAGTCCCCTGCTGGTACGTCGATCCTCGGCTGGTCCCGTAGCTCAGCAGGATAGAGCACAGGATTCCTAATCCTGGGGTCACGCGTTCGAATCGCGTCGGGATCACCATTCGGTCTTCTCTACTTGCGCCAGGATTTCGCGCCGCTCGACATCGGTCAGAACCAGTGGTCCGGCCATCCCGACCTTGCGGCGCGCCAGTGCGAAACCGAGTGCCACCGCCCGCTGCGGCCGAGCCGTGTCCCGACAATAGGACCAGAGAAATGCCCCGCAAAACGTGTCCCCTGCCCCGGTCGAATCCTTAGCTTCTACCTCCTGTAGCTCAGGGAAGTAAGGCACAGAGCTGTTATCCGAATAAAGCGTCACGCCTTCATGCGACCGCGCCACTACTCGCCAACAAGGTTGCAAGCCAGCGCCAATTTCGGCCGGGTCTGCCCCGCCAAGCAGGCGCGCGAACTCCTCGTTATTGAGATGAAGGACGTTGGTGTGGGCCAACAACTGGGAAAGCCCGTCTCCACCCGGCGCGATCCAGGCCATGCCGGGGTCGAGCGAGACGACCAGACCTGGATTGCAGATGCGGGCCCGCTCAAGGACCTGGGCGATCAGTCCTGGCGATGCCGGATCGAGAAATGAGGTTACGTGGACGACGTCGCAGCGGGCGATGGCAGCGGCAAGTGCCGACTGCTCGCGCAGCCAGTCGGCGATGGCTGCATTGGCGCCGTGGGCCGTCAGCAGCGTACGACCGGCCTGTTCGACGATGGCAAGACAAGTGGCTGGCGGGTATGAGCTCGTTTCCGATCCGGATGTATCGAAGCCCCATTTCTCGAGAGCCTCAAGATGCGGCCAGGATTGTCTCAGCGTGCCAGCAATCCCGAAAAATGCCAGATCAATTTCATTGTTGGCGTTGAGCAAACCCGCTACGCGGGCGGCATTAAAGGCGGAGCCACCGAGGTTGTCGGCTGCGCCAAGCCGCTGCAGCAAATCAGCGCCGCGCTGCGCGTCCGGATCGGAGATCGGCGTTTCCACCAAAGGCACAGTGTCAACGCGAAGCGCGCCAAGGACCGTCGCACCGTCCTGCTGCACGACGAGGTCGCGGTTCATTGCACCCAGAAAGCCCAGTCTTGTCATGGAGCGCTGGTAGCGCCTGCGCCGCAAACGGGCAAGCGGGATCAGAGGCCGAGCTTCTCCAGGGGCGCGTCATGCTAGGCCCCACAAACTATGTTTGGCGAGCATCTGGCCCACAATGCTGCCCCTTTTGAACGATCTTCTCGCCGCCAATGGCACATGCAGGCAGTTCCGGGCGTTCACTGCTGGATATGGTTGCGTGCCCTTCATATCTACCCTCCACCACGCGCCGTTAATGCGGGCTAAGGCGTTGAGTGCTAGAAGCCAGAACGCCCGGATTTCTCCCGGAAGGAAAAACATGTCGAAGATCATCAGCAAGCTGGCAAAAGGCGCGGTAGCGGCCGGAACGGTTCTGGCGCTTGCCGCCTGCTCCTCATTTGGCGGCGCAACGGCACCGGCCGCTTTGGCCCCGGCGCTGTCAGCGCGTATGGACCAGCCCAATGCGCGGCTTGATTCGCAGCAGGCCATCGGCCTGATCAATGCCTATCGCGCTACCCGCGGCGTCGCGCCGCTGACTGCCGATTCTGGTCTGAATGCCACAGCACAGGCGCTGGCCAGTCAGTATGCGCAGACCGGGACTGCTCCGACCAAGCCGCAGGCACTGGTGCAGATGAAGCTGAGCGCCGGCTACTCCACCTTTGCCGAGACGTTCTCGGGGTGGCGCAACAATGCCGCCGACGCTGTTGGACTGGCTGCCCCGGCCAGCAAGGCCGGCGTTGCCGTGGCGTATAACCCGAGCTCAAGCTATGGCGTCTATTGGGTGCTGGTTCTTGGCAATTGATGTCTTAACGATCGACGCCAGGGGGCTGAAATGCCCCCTGCCCGTTCTCAAGCTTGAGAAGCTGCTGGCTGGTGTCCCAAACGGTACATCTATTGTGGTGCTGGCGAGCGATCCGATGGCCCGGATCGATATTCCCCTTCATTGCCGGCAGAATGGGCATGAATGTGCCCTGATAATGGATGAGGATCACCTGCAGTTTATCGTGACAGTCGGCGCCGCGGCTCAGAACTAGAGGTCAGCAGGACGCGGGCGCGGCAGGGCAATGTCGAGGTTGCCAGTCTTCAGGCCGGGGCGCAGAATATCCCCGATAGCAGCGCTTTCCACTGGCGCGGGTGTGCTGAACATCGGCATGTGGGCCGGTCGGGGCCGCGGCAGGGCAATGTCCGTGCGGATGCGCCCGAGGTCGATGGCGGTATATTCGCTAACGGCGAGTTCTTCGGTCAAATATGAAGGTTGGTCTTTCAGGCCCATCGGAAATGCCGCTTCCTGGGCTGCGACGTATTCCTTGGCCTCTTTGCCGCAGATCTGCGGACGCATGTCGACCGGAGCCGCCCCGATAGCGTTGGAAAGCGACAGGACGCTCTGCCCGGTCGGTTGCAGGCGACCGCCCAGGGCATTGAGAAACAGTTCGGCAGCCCGCTCATTACGCTCTCGGCCGGATGACCCACCGAGTACGACCGCCAAGAGCTGCCGTCCATTGCGATCCACTGTCGCAACGATGTTAAGGCCGGAGGCGCAGACATACCCGGTCTTCATGCCAGTGGTTCCGGCGAAGCCTTCCAGTAGGCCATTGTTGGATTCGAAGCGAGCCTTACCCAGATTGACCACGCCGGTGCGGAACATGGGCATGTATTGCGGGAAACTCTGTTCGATATAGAGCGCGATGATCGCCATATCGCGCGCCGAGGTGACCTGGCGCGGGTCATGCAATCCGTGCGGATTGACGAAATTGGTCGCCGTCAGCCCCATGCGCGCGGCCGTCTCATTCATCTTGGCAACGAAATCGGCCTCGCTGCCGCCGACCGTTTCAGCGATGGCGACGGCAATGTCGTTAGCCGATTTGACCACCAGGAGGTAGAGAGCATCCTGGAGGGAAACAGTGCTGTCGACCTGGAGACCGGACTTGCTCGGCGCCTGGTTGTAGGCATTGCGCGAAATGGACACCGGCGTATCGAGGGTGACCGTGCCCTTGTCCAGTTCCTCGAAGGTCACATAGGCGGTCATCAGCTTGGTGAGCGAGGCAGGGTGCCAGGGCTGGCCGGCCTGTTCCGCATGGAGCACCTGCAGGGTTTCACGATCCACCAGCAGCATTGGATTGGCCCAGGCATGGCTCAGGCCGGCAAAGGTCAGGACCAGGGCGAGCAGCAATCGACGGACAAGCAGCAAGGTGGAGCAACTCCTGGAGGCATTTCGGAAAACGCGCCCCTCATACCAGCCGGCCCAGGCAATCTCAAGCAAGGCCCCTGCACCTGACGACCATGTGAAGGTGCTGACAGGACCTGACATGACCCGGGCCCATCGTTGCCATAATGAAATGGAGACAGATGATGACCACCTTGCTGACGATACTGACACCAGGCTTTGCCGATTGGGAAACTGCTCTACTCAATGCCGGCGCACGGCAGTATTACCGTCTCGATACGCGTTTCGCGACGCCCGGAGGTGAGCCGGTTACGTCGGCGGGCGGATTGAGCGTGGCGCCCCAGCTTGCCGTCGAAGAGATCGACCCCAGTGAATACGATGCCCTGTTGGTGAATGGCGGCAGCATCTGGCAACAACCCGACGCGCCTGACCTGACCGAATTGCTGCAGTCTGCCCATGCGGCTGGAACAGTGATTGGCGGGATTTGCGATGGCGTCATCCCGATGGCCCGGGCTGGTTTGCTCGATGACAGGCGGCACACGGCGAACGGGCCCGAGAGCCTGCCAGATACAGGTTACGGTGGCGGAGCATTCTTTGTCGGTTCCCCAAGGGCCGTCCTTGACCGCGGCATCATTACCGCGCCCGGCACGGCACCCGTGAGTTTCATGGGCGCGGTTTTTGAAGCGCTGGGCCTGCGAACAGGCGATCTCGATTTTTATCTTGGCCTCTATGCTGCCGAGCATCAGGCCTGGTCGTCATCTGCGGCATCTTCATAAAAGCCTCAGTGGTCATTGGGCGACAACGCAACCAGCAAAGCGCGATAGTCCCACCCGCCTGCGCGTTTGGTCCACTCATGGCGGCTCTCCTCCCGATTGACCTGCACCCTAGTATAAACTGGTAACTGTGTTTATATTAGTGCCTGAGTTACACAGGCAGGGAGGCACATGGATGTCGCTGACCGATACTTCACAGCACTCGAATTGCTCAGCAATGTCAGATGTGCTGAACCGCATTGGCGACAAGTGGAGCGTCCTGGTCGTCGGCATGCTGGGCCAAAACGGAGTCCTGCGCTTCAATGAACTCAAGCGCCTGATCAACGGGGTATCTCAGCGCATGTTGACGCTGACGCTGCGCAATTTGGAGCGTGACGGACTGGTAACGCGCACCATTTATCCCGAGGTGCCGCCGCGGGTGGAATATAGCCTGACCGAGTTGGGCAAGACCTTGCAGGTGCCAATCAGTGCCCTGTGGGATTGGTCGGCGGAGAACCACGGGGCCATTGTTGAAGCGCGCGCGATCTATGACGCCCGCGAAACCGCGGTTGCCGCGGACAATACGCGCAAGATTGCCTACGCACGCGGATAGCCGCAACTTCAAGTGTCGTTGTGCGCCATATGGCTGAAGCGATTCACGTCGTTCGAAGGCCGGGCAAGCACTTCCCTGCGTGCTTCGGCTCGGCGGCTGGCTGGCAGGTTCAGCGCGTTGACCAGCGACCGGTATTCCTGTCGCGCGCTCATATGAGACATGGATGGCACGCCGCCAAGCAGTTCGTCGTCGAGCGGATCGAACACTGTCATGCCGGTGGCGAAGAGTGAGCGGAAGATCACTCGTTCCGCAATGCCGTCGGCCACACGACAGCCGAGCCGCATGGCGATGCGCTCCAGCATGGTCTGCACCTGGCGCATATTCCGCGAGGAAAGCATTGAGATGCGGTTGCGCACCAGCACCCAGTCGATATTGCGGCCATCGATGGCAAGGCGTTCCGATCGTGCACGTTGCACCAACCGTGCATAGTGGCTCAATTCTCGGGGCTCCCCCGTAACCGGGTCAACCTGTGCCATGACGCTGAGGTCGATGAGACTGTCATTGACTGGCGTGACCAAGGTATCGGCGAGAGAGTGTGCAAGGCGCGCCAGATTGGTGTCGAAACCCGGCGTGTCGATAATGATGAAGTCGGCCGTACCTTCCACTTCACCAATGGCCTGGCGGAACAGGTCGAACTCAATGCGATGGTTTTCGCGGGCGGAGTCACCACGGGCAAGCGGAAGATGATAGTGCGTGGTGTGCGGCATGCTAAGGCCTTTGGCCCGCGCCCAGTCCCGGCGATTGCGTACATAGTGCGTCAGAGTCTGCTGGCGGCTATCCACGTCGATCGAAGCGACCTTGTGGCCCTGGTAGAGCAGGTACACGCCCAGATGGAAGGCCGTGGTCGATTTACCCGAACCACCCTTCTCATTGCCCACAACAATGACATGCGCGCCTTGCCGCACCATCGAATCCCCAAATCATTTGCCGGAGTGTGTTGATTTGGGACGCATGACACAAGGGAAATCATGGTGAGCACATACCCAAGGTCACAAGCCAACCGTCCAGCAATGGCCCTGACCCGCTCCACAGTTTGGCCATTGCGTCGATTTGATGAACTTTCCATGCGCTCAACGCATGCAGGGCGTGCCTAGTCCCCGCTACCTCAACCTGGCGCATAGGTGCATCCTCTCCGTGCACCGCGATCAACGCAAAAGGGATTCGACCCATGTTTGTGCGAGCCGTCTGGCGCTTGAAGCGCCTGGTCGACGTCAAGCAGACGTTGCGGGAAATGGACGTTCCTTCAACGCGAGACGCCGATCTGTTGGGGATTTCCGGTCCGGATTTCTCCAAGATGACGCGGTCCCTGTTCGACCGCTGACTGTCTGAATAACGTAGACCTGTTTCAAGCGGCCGCCGGCGTGCCATCCGGCGGCCTTTTCCTCGCCCATCCGATGAATGGTTAGTGAACAGGCACTGCCCAAGCCTTGCGCAAAACGCATAGCTAGTTTGACTATTCTCTATCTCCTAACTGGAGATAGCCGGACCTATATCTCTGTTCGTAAACAACAGGAGACATCCGATGGACATCCGCAAGACCTTCAAGAAATGGGCAGCTTACCAGCAGACCGTCCGTGAGCTTGCCGCTCTCGACAACCGCCAGCTCAATGACCTGGGCATTTCGCGCACCGACATCAGCCGCGTTGCTCGCAATCATGCCGACGCTCTGTAAGATCAACGCCTCAACCAGTGTAAACCGAACGCTCGCCTCTCTCTGAGATGCGGGCGTTTTGTTTTTAGGGGGCAGTCCTGCTGACAAGCGAAAACGTCGATTGCTCCTTGCCTGCGGGCTTGGTATCTGGCTCGCCATGTCACAAGAACCCATTCATATTATCGGCGGAGGCCTAGCCGGGTCCGAAGCTGCATGGCAGGCCGCAGAGGCCGGTGCCAAGGTCATTCTGCACGAGATGCGTGGCGTCCGGGAGACCGATGCGCACCAGACAGACGCACTGGCAGAACTGGTCTGTTCCAATTCATTCCGCTCGGATGACCATGAGCAGAACGCCGTCGGCCTCCTGCATGAGGAAATGCGGCGCTGCAACTCAGTCGTCATGCGCGCAGCCGACCAGCACAAATTGCCGGCGGGCGGCGCGCTGGCCGTCGACCGGCATGGATTTTCGGGTGCGGTGACCGAGGCGATATCGAACCATCCGAATATCAGCATTGTGCGCGAGGAAATCGCGGGCTGGCCACCAAGTGACTGGCAGCATGTGATCATCGCCACCGGTCCCCTGACCTCGCCGGCACTGGCCGAGGCCGTGCTTGAGAAGACAGGCGAGGATTCACTGGCCTTCTTCGACGCGATCGCCCCCATCGTGCACTATGACAGTATCGACCACGACATTGCCTGGAAGCAGTCGCGCTACGACAAGGTTGGGCCGGGCGGTACGGGCGCCGACTATCTGAACCTTCCAATGGATCAGGATCAGTATTTCGCGTTTGTCGAAGCGTTGAAGAGCGCACCGCTGCATGAGTTCAAGGACTGGGAAAAGGTCCCTAAGGAAGTCAGCCAGGGGGTGTAGATTACCCTCGATGATGGTTGAACCTCCGGGTCGGAGTCGGTCCATGATGGACCCGCGGTCCCACACGTCCCTGGTTGCGCTGGGCGTGCTCAGCCAGCGCCTGGCTGAGCCTGGAATCGGTACCGACATCCTGCAGGACTGGATCCTGGAGGCTGCCCTGGAGATCTCTCCTGGGGCGGTCCGGGTGACGCTGGTAAGTCTGCGCGACGGCGAGGTAGAGCCCCTCGCCGCCCGAGACAGGGTGGGGGTGCTGCCCCTGGGGGCCGCCTCGGTCACCGATGTGGGGCGGGCTCAAGAGGCGATGGCGCAAGAGTCGGCGCCAGGCGTGTCGCTGGGGTCGGCCGGGCGCGCTATGCGGGGACCAGTGCTGGCGCGCACGGCGAGGCATGGCG
>JBGTUK010000098.1:0-8867 GCA_041939225.1 Devosia sp. | reverse complement strand
AAGCGGGCGGATTGTCTGGTGCACCTGCCGCATCCGCCCGGCCCGATCGTGATCGACAGCAAGTTCCCTCTGGAACCCTATGAAGCATTGCAACGCGCCGAAAGCCGAGACGAAAAAGCCTATGCCATGCGGCAGATGAAGACGGCGTTACGTGCCCATATCACGGCGATTTCAGAGAAATACATTATCGAAGGTGAGACCGCAGAAGGGGCCCTGATGTTTTTGCCGTCTGAGGCGGTCTATGCGGAACTGCATGCGAATTTTTCTGCGGTTGTGCGCGAAGGGTTCGCTGCCAAGGTCTGGATTGTCTCACCGACAACCTGCATGGCGACGCTCAATACCATGCGGGCAATCCTCAAGGATGCGCGAATGCGCGAACAGGCCGGCGCGATCCGCTCTGAACTTTCCCTCTTGTATCGGGATGTGGAACGCTTAGGTGAGCGAGTAGGCAATTTGGACCGTCATTTCGGTCAGGCCGCCAAGGATATCGCAGAGATCCGGGTCAGCGCGGAAAAGGCGGGGCGTCGGGCGCAGCGATTGGACAATTTTGATTTTGAGGATCTGCCAACGGATCCGCCGGGCACAGTTTTGCCCCTGGAGCAGAAGACCCAATGACCAACCGATCTTTAGATGCCGCATTGCTTCATCGGGCAGAGGTCAAGGTAGAGCGGATCGTGGCAATCCTTCGGATCGGCGTTGCCTTTGGATTGCTCACTGCTTTTCTGTTTCTGGTCCACGATGAAGTTGCGGATCAGCCCTATCTGCGGGTCCAGTGGATACTGGCCTTTGTAACCCTGGTTTCCTATTTCGCGCTGGGTGGGTTTTCTTATTGGCTGGCCAGTTCCGGGCGTTTTCGACGCTGGATGGTCTGGCCAACGGTGACGTTGGACTGCGTCTTTATGCTCGTCAACACCTGGGCCGGGCTCTCCAATACCGGGCTGCCAGGCGAACTGACCTTCCTGTTACCCCCTACTTGGCTGGTGCCCGTTATTCTGGCCTTTGCTGTTTTGCGGTTTAACCCCTATTTGCAGGCCTATTGCGTGATCTTGGTTGTCGGTGGACTGGTGTTCCTGACCTTTTGGCAGCCTGAGCCACCTCGGTCTGCAAATCGGCAATGCCGCTGGCCACGGCCGCGCCCAGAATGCCGAACATCGGCACCAGCAACACGGCCAGCACAGTCGTCACCGCCAGAACGCCCAATCCGATCAGCACGCCCTCCCGCTGCCGACCCATTACGATCAGTGCCTCGCTCGCCTGCCCCGCCATGGCCCGAACCACCATGCCGGCGCCGAGCACGACCATGACGCCATATCCGTCCAGGAACTCCGGGCCGAAAGCTCCGAGCAGGAGCGGCCCTGCCGCCAGCGCAATCACCACCGCAATCACCGTCGCCCACAATGTCAGTCGCGTGCTTTGCAGCACGCTCTCCTGCAAAGCGACCTTCGACTTGCCCGCCAGGTCCAGGGCAAACCGCCGCCCCGCCACCAATGTCATGGCGTAGGCCACGAACCCAGCCAGAGCCAGGCTCCGCGCCGCCGCGAAGTAGATGCCGACGTCGTCCGAAGGGGCCAATAGTGTCAACATCAGCACGTCGGCATAGCTGGTCAGATCCTCCAACCCCGACAGCACCAGCAAGGGCAGCGACGCCCTCAGCCAGAGCCGCTTCTGCCCCTTTGAAGGCACGCTCTTGGCCGGTGCCAGCCGATGCAACCGGCGCGCCAGGACCAATGCCAGTCCTGCGGTCACCAGCGCCATCGACCCGACCAGCACCGCCCCCACCACCGGCAGCGTCAAACTCACGCCGCCCGCATCGATGCCAATGCACGCAAGGCCGATCAGCGCTGGCCGCACGATATAGACCGGCACCGCTGCCAGCCGATACCACCCGAAGCTGCGGGCAACGCCCTCGAGGTAATACTCAATAGCCAGGAACGGCAGACCCAGCGCCACCAGCAGAACCATCAGCCCCGCCCCATCGGCAGCGCCGATGCCCAATGCCAGGCCAATCGCTATCAGTGCCAGCGTCGTGCTGCCTCCCAGCACCAGCCGCAGCCCGAACTGCCAGTAGTTGCGAAGGGCCGCCTGCCTGTTGCGCAATTGGTAACGCGGCAGGAAACGCACACTGGATTCGGCAAAGCCGAGCGCAGCAAAGCTCCCCAAGGCCAACATCCAGGTCCATAGCGTCACAAAGCCGCCATAGCCATCGGTCGGCATCAGCCGCGCCAGCAACACCTGCAGCCCAAAGACCAGACCGGCGCTCAACACTCTCGTGCCCAGCGCGATGGCAGCGTCCAACGCGCCTGATCGCTCTTCAGACATAAAGCAGCAGACAGACGGTAGGCCGCAGAAGGGTACTGACCCGTTCCATCCACAAAGGGATGCGCCCATGCAGCCATTTCAAGGTCGGCCGCACCCGTGGCAGCCAAGCCGATGTGTAGATGTGTCCCTTCCAGCTCAGCGCCTGCGCCCGCGTCGTCACGGCCAGGGAGCGATTGGTCCAGCTGGCCTTGTAGTCGGCCGGATTGATCAGGAGGTCATAGGCGTGGACACCATTCTCGATCAGCCAGCCAACCGTCAGATCCATCTGCACCTTGCCCGGAGACAGGTTGCGCAAATCCCAGTCGAAGCCACCGATATAGGCGTAATAATGCCGTTGCTGGATAAAGCCCAGCTCCATGGCCACCACCTGATCGCCAGCCCGCAGCACCGATAGGCAGGCCCCCTGCAGCTCAGCTTCATCGCCGCCCAGGCGGACGAGGAAATCCTCGTAGCCTTGCATCGAAAACCCGGCACTGAGCCGACGGGTTTCCGCGAGCCAACGCCGCTTCATCTCCGTGCACTGTCGGACCAGCGTCGAAAACTCCTCATGGTCTGGCCAGATCACCTCAAAACGCAGTTCACCCAGCCGGGCCAGATGATTGCGCCGACGATTGCGATTGCGCTTCTGCAGCTTGCCCAGTTGCGCGGTATAGTCCTCGACCGACCCATAAACGGACAGGTCGAGCATCGAAGCAACATTCTCCGTCCCGCGCACTTGAGACTCGCCGGCCAGCAGCTCGGACAGTGCTGTCCCCTCAACCACCGCGCGCGAAACGCTCACATCGCATTCCGAGGCGCGAACAATATCTCGCATTTGTTTGGCAACTTGGGCCGCAGACGCATATCCGCGCCGCACCAATGCACCACAATATTGGCTATGCGGTGCCCCCAGCGTCTCCAGCCGTTTTAGGCCCGCCGCCTCGACTATCATCAGCGGCCACAGGGCCACGAGCACATCTCCGTGCCATAGAGTCACCACATAAGGCTGGTGCCTCCCCTGACCACAAAATTCCCGGATCCAGTTGCAGCACCAGTCATAGCTCTGGAAATACCCCAGCGGATCGGCGCACTCGGCCTCGAGCTCCCGCCATGCCGCGGCGACCGCTTCGACCTCATTCAGCGTGCCGAGCACGCGACTGTCCAGCTTGCCCCTCGGCTGCAAGTTCATGTCCCCTCTTTATGCCCGAGAGCCTAACGCGCAGCGCTGAACAATACGTTTCGCAACAGCACAAAAAGGGAGTCACACAGCCCGTTGGACAGATCTTTGGGGTTAGGCGAAAAAACGCTCAACAAGACCCAGTGCCTGTTCCACATCCGCGTCAGTCACATCGAGATGGGTCACCCAGCGTTGCTTGCCGTAGCGCCCTGAGATACCGACACCCTGTTGCTCGAGAAAGGATGTCAGCCGCTCCTCCACAGCCTCGTCCATATCGACCCAGACAATGTTGGTATGTGGCGGCGTCACCCGCAGCGCCTCATGCCGCGCCAGCCCCTCGGCCAGCGCTTTGGCCCGCCGGTGATCCTCGGCCAGCCGCGCCACATTGTGTTCCAGGGCATAGAGGCCCGCTGCCGCCAGAATGCCCGACTGCCGTAGCCCACCCCCCAGCATCTTGCGATGGCGACGCGCGGTGTCGATCAGGTCCTGACGACCGATAAGCACCGACCCGACCGGCGCGCCCAACCCTTTTGAGAGACAGATCGAAACCGTGTCGAAACGCGCAACGAAATCCACAATATCCACGCCCAGCGCCACGCAGGCATTGAACGCCCGCGCGCCGTCCAGATGCAGGCCCAGTCCGTGCCGCTCGGCGATGCCGGCCACAGCCATCATATAGTCAACCGGCAGCGCGCGGCCGCCAAAAGTGTTCTCCAGCGCGATCAGTCGCGTGGTGGCAAAATGCACGTCGCCGCTCTTGATCGCCGCTTCGATGTCCGCCAGTGCCATCGTGCCATCGGCCTGGTGCGCAATAGGCTGCGGCTGAATCGAGCCCAGCACGGCCGCGCCGCCCGCTTCATACTTGTAGCAATGCGCGTCCTGTCCCGCGATAAACTCGTCGCCCCGCCCACAATGGCTCATTAGCGCCAATAGGTTCGACATCGTTCCTGAAGACACGAACAGCGCCGCGTCCTTGCCCAGCATGCCGGCCATCCGCTGTTCGAGCAGATTGACGCTCGGATCGTCGCCGAACACATCATCGCCGACCTCCGCTGCCGCCATGGCCGCGCGCATCCCGGCGCTGGGCTTGGTAACAGTGTCGGATCGGAAATCGTGGCGAATGGCATTCATGGCGGGTCTCCTGCGAGGGGCCTTTGTGGCAAGCGCACAGGAGCTTGGCTAGGGGTTAGGCGGCGACATTCCCGTCTTCGGCGCCGTCATTGGCCGCAGACAGTTCCACCACCGGCTTGCGGGCTACCACAAGAATCCCGGTAATCGGTGCCCCCCGATCGAACCGCAAGACAGCTGTCTCGAAGCGCAACACCTCAAGCCCGGCGATCACCAGCGCATCGCGGGTCGCCTGCACGCCATGGGCATAGCGCAGGCTGGGTCGCAAAAACAGCGCTTCTTCGCCCTCATGCGCCTCCAGCGAGAAAGCCACCAGCCCGCCCGGGCGCATGGCCGGCAGCAGCGCCGACAGCACCGGCTGTAGCGCCCCGCAATAGATCAGTACATCGGCCGCCGTCACCAGATCCAGATCGGCCCGTCTGGCATTGAGCGTTGCCACCAGTTCGGCCTTTTGCAGGCTGTCATAGAGCCCCTTGCGCGCCGTCTCCGCAATCATCGCCGCGGAAATGTCCACGCCCTCGAGATGTCCTACCTTGGCACGCAGGCGCTCGCCCATCAGCCCAGTGCCGCAACCGAGGTCGAGCGCTCGCTCAAAACCGGGCAGCTCCAGCCGCGCCATCTCCTCTGCCACCAATCCATCGAGCAGGTCCGGCACCCGATAGCCGAGTTTGCCGATCAGAGCCTCCTCAAATTGCGGCGCATACTGATCGAACAGCGCCTCGACATACCCAACTGCCGTGCCCTCGCCAGCCGGACCTGCATCGTGCACGGCCAACTTGAGGCGCGCTCCGAACACGCCGGCATCGTCCAGCGCCTCCAACCGCCGCCAGGCCGCTATGGCGCTGGAGACATTGCCCGCCTTCCCGTGAAAACTGCCCACCAGATCCCAGCCGGCTGCCCAGTCCGGCACCATCTCGAGCGCCTGCTCCATCAGTTCAGCCGCCGCGGCGGGATCACCCTGCTCGTCCAGCATGCGGGCATAATCCGCGCGCCGGTCGGCGATCACATCGCCGGAAGAATAAAACGCCTTGGTCAAGACGGGATGCTTTCGAGAAAACCGGCCCTGTTTGGCGCGGCGCGCGGGATTTGCCGCAAAGCGCACTCAAAGGCAAGCTATTTACAACGAAGACACGCCTGTCCCCGCCCCCGTGACGAAATGTGCCCTTTCCAAACACGGTGACTGGGCTACAATGACCGTTATCCAATGGCGATAGACCACAGTCGTTTTCGCCAATTGGTGGCGGCGCCACGGGCGCCAGCCTGTCCGGTCCATCATCCAGATGCCGGATATCTTAGAGACCAAACCGTTGATTTCCCGACAGAACCTGCCGTTCTGCCGGGCATTCTCGCTTGGTTACACGGGATATTGATGCCTCCCGAATTTCAGGCTAGGCTTTGCGCCATCGAATATTGCGGCCGACTGATCTGAACACGCGAATTCCATTCGCCACTGCTGACGTCATCTTCCGATATTTCGATATCAACTAGGCTCTGGCCGGGTGCACGGCCAGGACCGCACCAGCAGCGAATGCACGAGGGAACGCGCGACATGGCAACCGGCACCGTTAAATGGTTCAACGGCCAAAAAGGTTATGGCTTCATTCAGCCCGACGAAGGCGGGGCGGACGTGTTCGTCCATATTTCCGCTGTCCAGCGCTCGGGCCTGAATGGCCTGGATGAGGGCCAGAAGGTGAGCTACGAGATCGTCAAAGACAAGCGGACCGGCAAATCCGCCGCCGACAATCTGACACCGTCCTGATCGACTGATCGAAAGACAGATTGGGGCGTGCCTGAAATCAGGCGCGCCCCTCTTTTTTTGCCTAGCTTTCCTCCGGCGTAATACGGATCAATCGCCCATTTCCGGCATCGGTGATCAGGTAGATCGCGCCATCCGGCCCGGTCGTCACATCGCGAATACGCCCGAGCACGCCTTGGAACAACCGCTCTTCGTCCACCACCGCATCGCCATCCATGTCGAGCCGCACCAGCAATGTGCCGCTCAGCCCGCCCAGCAGCAGATCTCCCTCCCAGTCCGGGAACAGCGCACCCTCATAGAAATCGAGGCCGGATGGCGAGATCGAGGGGTCCCAATAGTGCAGCGGTTGTTCCATGCCCGGCTGTGTCTCGCCCACCCCGATTTGGCTGCCGTCATAATTGGTGCCATAGGCGATCTCCGGCCAGCCATAATTCTTGCCGGCCTCCACCAGATTGACCTCATCGCCCCCGCGTGCGCCATGCTCGACCGCGAACAGTGCGCCATCGCTTTCGCGCAGCGTCGCACCCTGTGGATTGCGATGCCCGATGCTCCAGAATTCCGGCGCCCAGCCCTCCAGGCGCGGATTGTCCTCGGGCACAGACCCATCGGGCGCGATGCGCACAACGCCGCCGGCCAGATCGCCCGGATTTTGCGCCCTGTCCTGACTACCTCGTTCACCCAGCGTCACGAACAGATTGCCGTCATTGCCGACGACGATGCGCGAACCGAAATGTCGGGTCGACCCATCGAAATTGTTCATCCGGAAAATCACGGCCTGGTCGACCAGCCGCCCGCTATTCCCCTCCAACTCCAGCCGCGCCGACATCACCGCCGTGCCGGTGCCGCCGTCACCTGGCTCGGCATAGCTGAGATAGAGTTGCCCGGTGTCGGCAAAATCGGGGTCCAGCGTCACATCGAGCAGGCCGCCCTGCCCACGCGCCACCACCTCAGGCACACCCTCGATGGGTTCGCCCCCAACGCCCTCGGTTATCACCCGCAACCGACCCGGTCGCTCGGTCACCAGAAACTGCCCATCGGGCAACACCGACAACGCCCAGGGATGTTCGAGCCCATGGGCAATCGTTGTGGCCGTCAGCGTCCCGGCGCTGCTCTGGCTGGTTTCCTGTGCGACCGCCGGTAGCCCGGTGACCAAGCTGGCCAGCACCACACCCGAGAAAAGCCTAATCCGATCCCGCATAAACGATCTCCTTGCATCGATATTTGGTCGATCCGCCCGCAACAGCACCAGGCCCGGTCACCGCGAGCTGCCAGCTTGTGCACACGCACCACGCCCTTGAAACACACCGGCTTGACCGGAACGCGGCGGTTGGGCAAGCTGGTGTCATCTCCCACTTAAACTTGTCGTGAAGCATTGGCCGAACGAAGTCTGGCTGGGGGACACCTTGCCGGGCGGCTGAAGCGCCCCGGTCAGGGCCAACATCATTTGTTAGCCTGTCGCGGACCGGAAAATCGGTCGCGCGGCGGCTTTTGTTATGCCGAGCCGACTGGAGGCAGCACGATTATGGACAAGGTTCCAATGACGGTTCAGGGCCACAAAGCCCTTTCTGCTGAGTTCGAACACCGCACCAGCAATGAACGCCGTCGTATCATCGACGCCATTGCCGAAGCCCGCGCCCACGGCGATCTGTCTGAAAACGCAGAATATTCCGCCGCCAAGGAGCAGCAGAGCCTCAACGAGGGCCGCATCAAGGAGCTCGAATCGCTTCTGGCCCTGGCCGACGTCATTGATGTCAGCAAGCTGAGCGGCAAAACCGTCAAGTTTGGCGCGACTGTGACCTTCATTGACGAGGACACCGAAGAAGAAAAGACCTATCAGGTCGTGGGCGACCCCGAGGCCGATGCCTCGGCTGGCCGTATTTCGATTTCCTCGCCCATTTCCCGCGCCATGATCGGCAAGGAAGAGGGCGATTCGTTCGAGGTTGCCGCGCCGGGCGGGGCCAAGAGCTACGAGATCATAAAGATTCGCTACGTCTAGTGCCTAAACTATAGGCACCTGCCGAAATTCCTGTGTCTTTCCTGTCCACTCCCGCAGGCATCTCGCCTGCGGGAGTGAGTTTGCCTTGAAACCTTGCTCCTTCGCCTCTTAAGTAGGGACGAGGGAGTTTTCCTGACCTATTGGAGAGGCGTCGCGATGCACGCGAAAGTCGTCATTATTGGCTCCGGCCCGGCCGGCTATACCGCTGCTGTTTATGCCGCGCGCGCCAACCTGAACCCGACTCTGATCACCGGTATCGAAGTGGGCGGCCAGCTGACCACCACCACTGATGTAGACAACTGGCCGGGCGACAACGACGGCGTTCAGGGCCCCGAGCTAATGCAGCGCATGCAGAAGCACGCCGAGCGTTTTGAAACCAGCATCGTGTACGACACCATCAATGAAGCCGATCTGAACAACCGCCCGTTTCGGCTCAAGGGCGACAACGGCGAATACACCTGCGACGCTCTGATCATTGCCACCGGCGCCTCTGCCATGTACCTGGGGCTTGA
>JBGTUK010000097.1:0-8884 GCA_041939225.1 Devosia sp. | reverse complement strand
CCAGCCAAACCCGGCTCGCCAAGATCAACGGGCTGGGTCCCACCTCCATCGCCCATCTCAAGGTCATCCAGGCGGTGGCCGCGCGCTTTGGGCGCGACCGCATCGACTACGAGATGCCGATCCTCTCGTCCTGGAACCAGTTGATCGATTATTGCCGCAGCCAGATGGCATACCAGCCGATCGAACAGTTCCGCATCCTTTTTCTCGACAAGAAGAACCGGCTGATTGCCGATGAGGTGCAGCAGACCGGGACGGTCGATCACACGCCTGTCTATCCGCGCGAAGTCATCAAACGCTCACTGGAACTCTCGGCCACCGCATTGATCCTGGTGCATAATCACCCTTCAGGTGATCCAGCTCCCTCTTCTGCCGATATACGCATGACCCGGGAGATCGGGGATATCGCCAAGCCGCTGGGCATTGTGCTGCACGACCACATCATCATCGGCAAATCAGGTCACGCCTCGCTGCGCAGCCTAAAGCTGATCTGATCGGCCCCTGGCAAAGATAGTATCGCGGAGCTGATGGACCGAACGCAGGGCTGATTTGACGCTCGCATTGGCCTTGGCCCAGGCACGCAGGCGCTGGAAATTGCTGTGGCCCAGCACCACCAGATGACCCAGCGGTGTGAGCGGGACGTAATGCTGCCGCAACGGCACCTGCTCATTGCACCAATGGCGCTTTTCGTCGGTAAAGCCCGCGCCCATGTCGAAAACTGATACGCCCTGGTCGAACACGCTCTGCATCACCCGCAACAGGCACTGCTTGCCCGGTGAACCGGACTGGATCCGGCTGCAATCACTCATCGACGAGATCAGGCAGAACATGCGGTCCCCAACTACGATGTTGTAACGCGCAGCCACGATCTGACCCTCGAGCCGCAGCACATGTAGCCGTACATCGATGCCGGATTCGGGCTCCAGCGCAGCGTGGTAGAAGCTCGTCATGTTCTCGCACACGAAGATGTCACGAATGCCCTGGGCGCGAAAACGGGCGGAACGCTGGGCGAACATGGTGTCGAGTACCGCATGGGCTTCACTCTGATCGCGGACCACCTCGAAGCCGACTTCGCCCAATGCGGACAGTCGATCGCCTTGCTGCCGGTCATGCTTGCGGCGGGAACGGCTCCTCTGCTCGCGGTCGCACTGCTCCCAGGAGGAGAACCGGGCGCGGTAGAGCGTCTCGATGGAGAGGGCTTCGCCCAATTCATCAAACAGCCCTTCTGCCTCCCCGATCCGGTCGGGCATGGAGCGCAGATAGACGAGATCAGCGCCCTTGAGCGCCCCGATCATGGAGCGCCACAGGGCCGACCGGCCCGATGCGCCCAGCGCTTCGAGGCGCGGCGTGGCGGTCAGTGGGGCATAGCAGCCGGCATGTGGACCGGGAAACCAGGTGTAGAGGCGCACGCCATGGACACGCTTGAAGTGCAGGGGCAGCAGCGCAACCGGAATCCCATCGACCTCGCCCACGACAAAATGCTGGTCTGAAACCGGGATCTGGCGATCGGCCGCCCAGAGCCGAATGAAATCGTAGCTTTGGCCCGGCGATTCCAGACCCGCGGTGGAAAGGCTTCGCCAGATTGCCTCGACATCCTCGATCCGGTTGGTCACGCGCACAGAAATGCCGGCGTGCGCGCCCATGGCAGCGCCCGCCATGCTGCCTTGGCTCGCAACGTCGTTCATCGCCCGGGCGATAGTTTGGGTGTTCGCGCTCAATATGCTGCCCTTGGCCAAATACGCCGCTAGTCTGCCCCTGAAGGGTAAACTGCGCCACAATATGGGCTCAGGAAAACAGGTCTCGCTCTCGATTTCGTGAACAGGGTTAATCTCGGACTACAAATTCCCCCGGACACTGAAAAAGTTCCAAGGCCACTACCCGAAATTGGCCAGAACCGGGAAAGTCTCCAGGAACCAATAGGAAATGCGGGTGAAATTGCCGGTGATGAAGAGCAGGCCTGTGACCACCAGCAGGCCGCCCATGATCTTTTCCACCAGGCCCAGATGCTTCTTGAAGCCGTTGAAGAAGGTGAGGAACGGTCCCACGGCAATGCCGGCGAGGAAAAAGGGTATGCCCAGGCCCAGCGAATAAAGCCCGAGTAGCGAGGCCCCCTCCCAGGCGGTATCGCGGCTGGCGGCAACCGAAAGAATGGCGGCCAGCACCGGGCCGATGCAGGGCGTCCAGCCAATGGCAAAAGCCAGGCCCAGGAGGAACCCACCCAGGGGACCGGAAGCTGCACCGGGACCATTATGACGCAATTGCCGGTCGAGGATGCCGATGCGATACACGCCCAGGAAATGCAGGCCCATGGCGATGATCACGATGCCGGCGATGGGCGTAAGGATCGGCAGGAGCTGGCGGAACACCTGACCAAAGGCGGTGGCGGTGGCGCCCAGCGCGATGAAGACGACGGAAAAGCCGAGAATAAAGAAGATCGAGGTTAGTGCGACCCGGCCGGTCAGCCGCCCCGGCGAGCCGGACACCGCCTCGGCGCGCAACTGGTCATAGCTCGCCCCGCTCATATAGGTGAGATAGGGTGGCACCAAGGGCAGCACACAGGGGCTGAGAAAGCTCAGCACGCCGGCGCCGATCACCAAAGGCAGGGAAAATTCCACGTCGGACGCTCCTTAGTCGCGTCCCTGTTTAGCGCGGTGCGGGCCAAAGGCAATGAGCCCCAGTGCCGCATCGCGCGGATGTGAGGCGCAAAGCTCTTGGCCTGCAGTCGCGAGTGGCTGCATGAGCGCTTCTGAGAACAAGCGCTATCGGAGGGAGCCTCATTTCGCAGACGTCTTCGGGCCTCGACGGGTGCCAGAGAGGGCGGATGCTTGGGTTAGGCAGGCGTCCCGATGGTCTGCCTGCCATCCAGCAGCTCAGCAACGCGAATCCCAAGTTCGGCCATGCGGAAGGGTTTTGCGAGCACCACAAGCCCGCTAGCTTGCTCAGGTTTCAGGTTCGCATAGCCAGTGATCATCAAAATGGGCAGATCGGGCATGCTGCCGCGCAGCTCGCTCGCGAGTTGAGCCCCGGTCATGCCAGGCATCATGTGATCGGTAACGAGCAGATCGGGGACAAGTCCCGAGCGGACCTGCTCCAGAGCCGCGGCTGCTGAGCCTGCTTCGACAACCTCGTAGCCAAGCTCAACGAGATTGTCTGCCACGCTCATCCGAATAAGAGCCTCATCATCAACGAGGAGCACTTTTTTCGTCTTCTCTGGGAGCGGAACATCTTCACTTTGCTCCGGCTCCGCTATTGTCTGGTGAGGCGAGAATGGCAGCCATATCTCGGCAGTCGTCCCCCGGCCCTGCACCGAGCGCATGCTCAGCGCACCGCCGGACTGTGCGGCAAGGCCATGCACCATCGACAGACCAAGACCCGTGCCGTGCCCCACTTCCTTGGTCGTGAAAAATGGCTCGATAGCGTGCGATAGCGTCTCAGCGTCCATTCCTGTACCGGTATCGCTGACACTGACCCGAACATAGTTGCCGCTCTCGAGGCTTTCGTGCGGAGATGAAGGAGAGATGGTGACAGTGTCGACCGAAATAGTCAGCTCGCCCCCATCCGGCATCGCATCGCGAGCGTTTACGGCCAAGTTGAGTATGGCAAGTTCAAGCTGATTTGGGTCGACAAAGGCGACGCAACCGTCGTCTTTCGTATCAAGCGCAAACTCGATCTGCGGGCCCAGTGTGCGCTCCAGCAGCTCGCGCATATCCCGGGCAAGCCGGCAAATATCTGTATCTTTTGGCAGCAGCGTCTGGCGGCGTGCAAAGGCAAGAAGACGCTGAACCAATGTCTTAGCCCGTTCAGACGCCTGCAGGGCCCCCGCGATGATCCGATGAGACTTCTCGTCGTCACCATGCCGACGGCTCAAAATATCCAGACCACTCATAATCGGGGTAAGCAGATTATTGAAATCATGCGCGACCCCACCGGTGAGTTGCCCTAGCGTCTCGACCTTCCGCGCCTCGTGCAACAGGGCCAAGGCGTTCTCGCGCTCCTTGATGGCCTCCTTGATGCGCTCTTCGAGCGAGGCATTCAGGCGCCGCAATTCTTCCTGGCTCGCCTCCAGGGCAGTTTCAGCCTGCTTGCGCGCCGTTATGTCCAACGATGAACCGATGAGGCCGATAACCGTGCCATCAGTGTCTCGCCAGGGTGACTTAGTCGATAGCCAAATTGCCGGGCTGCCGTCTGGCCGCTGGACGGCTTCTTCGATCTGCTGAACGGCACCCGATTCCATGACAGCGCGGTCGTTGGCCATAATGGCCTCGCCTTCGGCAGTATTGTCGAGGAATTCGGCGTCGGTCTTGCCGAGATAGTCGGATGGGTGCTTGCCGATTAATTCTGTAACGCCTCGGTTGGCGACCAACATGCGCCCCTGACGATCCTTGGCATAGACAACGCCAGGCACGGCCTCGATGAATGCGGTGAGCATCGCCGCGGATCGATCACGTTCGATCCGCGCCTTGCGCTCTTCTTCAATGTCCAGGAGGACGCCGGGAAAGCGCACCGCTTTGCCGCTGGCATCCATCTCGACCAAACCATTTGCCTCGACCCAACGGTACTCGCCACCGGTCTGTCGGACGCGATATTCGCAACTATAGGCTCCCCCGCGCTGCAGCGCCTCCTGGATGGCGGTCGCAACTTTCTCCCGATCCTCCGGGTGTATCGAGGCGGTCACCATATTCAGGGGCAGCCCCTGGCGGCAGAGTTCAGGATCGAGCGCGAACGAGCGGGCAAACCGTTCATCTGCGATGAAGCGATCTTCCTGAACCGCCCACACCCAGGTGCCCACGATTGCACCGGCATCGAGCGCGAGCCGCACGCGCTCGGCCTCAGAGCGCACACGTTCCTCGCTTTCCTCGAGCCGGGCCCGTGTCCGGACCTGCTCGGTCACCTCGTAGCCACCGACGAAGATACCGGTCACCGCACCGGAGTCATCGCGAACGGGCTCGTAGAGAAAATCGAAATGACGAGGCTCTGTTTCTCCGGCCAGCAGAACCGGTGCAGCGTGTGCTGAAAAGGACTCACCCGTCGCATAGACTTTGTCGAGAAACTCGAAATATCCCTGATCCTCGACCTCCGGAAAAACTTCTCGGACGGAAAAACCTTCAAAGTTTCGGTCCCCCGCGATCTCCCGATACGCGTCATTGACGTATTCAAAGCGATGGTCTGGACCAACCAGCAGCGCCACGAAACCCGGCATTTGCTTGAGCATAAGCCGCTGGCGTGCCCGCTCGCGCTCGGCTTGGCGCTCCGCCTCGATTTGTCCAGTGATTTCGGTGCAGGCGCAGAACAATCCCGCAGTCGTCCCGCGGTCATCCCTGATAGGGGAATAGAAGAATGAGAAGTGAGTTTCCTCAGGATACCCCCGTCTTTGCATGACGAGCATGATGTCGTCCATCTGGACGGGCTCACCCGAGTATGTTTGCTCGACGATCGGGCTGAGATCCGCTCGGAGCTCGTGCCACACCTCCAGGAAATCACCGCCAAGTGCCTCAGGGTGCTTGTCGGCCAAGATCTGCGCATACTGCTCATTGTAAATAAGCGTGCGCGACGCGCCCCAGGCCACGAACATGGGCTGACTTGAGCTCAACATCACCGACACCAGCGTCTTGAGTGATTCCGGCCATCCCTCAGGCGTGCCGATCGGGCTACTGGCCCAGTCATGGTCACGGATCAGTGCACCGGTGGCGCCTCCACCGCTCAAAAACGACAGGATAGTCTCGGGGTTTACGGAACTCTCGTTCATTATTCTTCTTTTGCTTCCGCGGCTTGGCCACGCGCTACGCTTGTAAATGTCAGAAACTTGTTGGCCATCGTCACGCCATGCATACCATGGCGTTACTGCCCTCTGCTCGCAGGGGCTGACTATCATACAATGGCAAGTGTGGGTCTGGTCGCAGAAGAGACCGCAGGATGCGAGTCGGCGCATGCGGTAACGCGGCGGTTGCGGAAGCCAAATACACGAAAATGCATGTTCGTTAGGACACCTTTTTTTGCCGATCAATCGTGAACTTTGCCGCTTCCAAGCCAATCGCCGCAGACGTTGATCAGACCTAGAACAGAGCTGAGCGACTGCCAGTTCCATCAGGTTCCAAATATTTCAAAATAGCGTCCTGCCTTGACTTCATGCCAATTGAGGTAGATGGTGCACCCATACGTTTCTGCCCACTGTTGGCGAACTCGGCCGGCTGGCTCTGCTGGTTGCTTGGCTTTCCTTCCGAAATGCGAACGTTCTTAGGCTCCCGATGCGCAATGCACGGGGGAAACCTGCTCGTTTGCTTCGCTTCGAGCCAAACTGAAAGGCGCCAACATGATCAACGGCACCGTTAAATTCTATAACGCAACCAAGGGCTTCGGCTTCATCACTCCCGACACCGGTGGCAAGGATGCCTTCGTGCACGTCTCGGCTATCGAGCGCGCCGGCCTCTCGACCCTGGCCGATGGCCAGAAGGTGACCTATGACCTCGAAAGCGGCCGTGACGGCCGCGAGTCCGCAGTCAATATCGCTCTGGCCTAAGGCCATATCTGTGGGGGCGCCCACGGGTGCCCCCATTTTCACGTTCGCAAGGAGCGCACATGTCGCACCGCTACAAAGTCGGTCAAATGCTGGAATTGCGTTCAGCGCCTCGGCACAGCAACCGCCCTGCCGGCCCCTGTGAGGTGATGAGTTGCCTGCCGCATGACAAGGGGCCAGTGCTTTACCGGGTCAAGTCCTGGGGCGAAAGCAATGAACGCGTGGTCGAAGAAATCGACCTTTCGCCCAGCTCGGTCGTCAAGACCGTGTTCGAAGATAGCGAAAGTGTCTTCACAATCGCCGTCAACAAGCGGTGAATGCGGCCCTCGACTGGGCCGAACCTGCAGAACTCTACGCGGTGCTTGGCGCATTTCATGCGCGCAACGCGCAGTATTTCAGATTCTCCTCTGCCGCAGAAGCGATCCGCTTCGCCATCGAGGACATGCCTGCCGCAGCCTTGCGCGGCATGGCCGTGGAAAGCGGCGACAACCGATATGAGGGACAGCAGATCCGCGCGCTTTATGACGCGCAGGATTATCCCCTCGAGCGCGCAAAGCGCTGATACCCCGGCCAAGAGCCGGTAGAAAGACAGACTAATGAACATCGATATGCTGAATATGCCGGGGCAGCTTTTCCTCGGCACCAGTGCTGAATCAGCACGTGCCGCCGGCGCCAGGCGCTTCAACTCGGCCGCCAAGGCCATCCGCTTTGCCATGGAACAGGCCGCACCTGTCAGCCTGCACGGAGCGCAATTATGTGTGGGAAATCGCCGCTATGGCTCACGCCAGATTCGCAATCTGCATCGGCAATTGGCCGATATCGGCCAGGCCCGGGGGCCCGGCCGGTAGGGCGTATCAGTTCCGCGCTGGCGCTGCGCTGGGGCGGCCAGTGGGGCGCGCGGGGCGCTTGGGGCCGGCAATCAAACCTTCACGAATAGCCTGCTTGCGTGCCAGCTTGCGGCTGCGGCGGATGGCCTCGGCCTTCTTGCGCACACGGGCTTCGGAGGGCTTTTCGTAATATTTCCGGAGTTTCATCTCACGGAACACGCCTTCGCGCTGAAGACGCTTCTTGAGCACGCGAAGTGCCTGATCGACATTGTTGTCGCGGACTTGAACCTGCAAAAACTATCCTAACTTTAGGTTGGCCTCACCAGATATGGGTGGGAATGGATGGCCGCTCGGCAATCCGGGGGCTGAGTTATCACCATTTGCCCGGATGACCAAATCGGGATGTGGACAGCGCCCTGCCCTTGCCCAAAACCCGTCTGCGCGCTAGAGCAGCCGCTATTCCCCCTCCTGCCGAGGTGCCCATGACCGTGACCCGTCCGCTTCGCATAGCGCCCTCCATTCTCTCTGCCGACTTTGCGCGGCTGGGCGCGGAGGTGCAGGCGATTGCCGAAGCAGGCGCGGACTATATCCATGTCGATGTGATGGACGGCCATTTCGTGCCCAATATCTCGTTCGGCGCGCCGGTGATGAAGGCAGTGCGCGGGGTGACCGACAAAGTTTTCGACGTGCACCTGATGATCGCGCCGACCGACCCCTATCTGAGCGACTTCGCCAAGGGCGGCGCCGATATCATCACCGTGCATGCCGAGGCGGGCCCGCACCTGCACCGTTCGCTGCAGGCGATCCGGGCCCTGGGCAAGAAGGCGGGCGTGGCGCTTAACCCGGCAACCCCGGTCTCGGCGATCCAGCATGTGATCGACGATTGCGACCTGGTACTGGTGATGAGCGTCAATCCCGGCTTTGGCGGGCAGAGCTTTATCCCCGAGAGCCTGAACAAGATCGCCCAGGCCAGGGCGCTGATCGGCGGGCGGGAAATCGATCTTGAAGTTGATGGCGGTGTCACCGCCGACAATGCCCGCGCCATCGTCCAGGCCGGCGCCAATGTGCTGGTGGCCGGCTCGGCCATCTATGCCGGCAATGACCCGGCAACTTATGCGGAACGGATCAGGACGATCCGCCACGCGGCAACGGGGATGGTGGTCTAGCCGCGGCGTTGCGCGCGGCTTCCGCCCCACATGACCTGAATCAAACTCTGACCAATCAAGGCTAAACCCATGATCCCGCGCTATTCCCGTCCCGAAATGGTGGCCAATTGGTCGGCCGAGAACCGTTTTGCCATCTGGTTCGAAATCGAAGCCCACGCCACCTCCAAGCTGGCCGAGCTGGGCGTGGTGCCCAAAGAGAGCGCCGACAAGATCTGGGAGGTGATGAATGCGCGCAAGGCCGAACGCGGCGATTATGGCTTCGACGTCGCGCGGATCGACGAGATCGAGCGCACCACCAAGCATGACGTCATCGCCTTCCTCACGCACTTGAGCGAAATCGTTGGGCCTGAAGCGCGTTTTGTGCACCAGGGCATGACATC
>JBGTUK010000096.1:0-8904 GCA_041939225.1 Devosia sp. | reverse complement strand
GAGCACCTGGCCCATGGTGAGCCAGCCGCCATAGAGATAGCCAAGCTGCGCATCGGGCAGGCGGACGAATTCGACGGCGATGCGCGAGAGCGCGTAGCCGATGGCGAAAATGCCGGCGACCAGACCGGGCTTCCTGAGCGCGTAGAACACATGGGTGGCGACGCGGATGATGAGGAACAGCAAAAGGCCCTCGAGCGCGGCTTCATAAAGCTGGCTGGGGTGGCGGGCGAGTTGCAGCGGATCGGTGGGGAAGACCACGCCCCAGGGCACGGTAGTAGGGGCGCCATAGAGCTCAGCATTGATGAAATTGGCCAGGCGCCCGAGCAGAATGCCGATGGTGGCGACAGCGCCGAGCAGGTCCAGGCTGGACAGCCAGTTGCCGCCCCTGGAGCGGGTAAACAGGATCGCCGCCAGCATCAGGCCGACCATGCCGCCATGATAGGACATGCCGCCATCGAGCGTGTTGATGATCTCGGCCGGATTTTCCAGATAATAGGGCAGGTTGTAGAACAGCACATAGCCGACGCGCCCGCCAATGACGATGGCCAGCATGGCCCAGAAGGCGAAATCCCAGATGTCGCTGGCCTTGAAGGGCGGCGCCCCCCGATGCCAGAGGCGCTGATTGCGCAACAGCAGATAGCCGTAACCGGCGCCCAGAATGACCCCGAACAGATAAGCCAGCGCATACCAGCGGATGGCGATGGGGCCGATGGAAATGGCAATGGGGTCGATATTGGGGAAGGGCAAGGCTCTGTCTCCGTGAGGCCGACCGGCATGCCGTTCGATTATGGCAGCACCGTGAGTGCCGTAACCCGATGCGGGCGGCGGTTCAAGGCGCGTATGGGCGGAGGGGGTGAGCTGATGGACGGGAGGGGCGTTTTCGGTCCTGCGACGAAATCAAGGAGCGTTCCGCGAGGCGTAGGGCATGCCGAAGGATCGGACGACGCTGGCGTCTCCGGATTGCATTGGACGTGTCCCGAGGCGCTTGCGTCTCAATAAAACTGAGTAACTAGAGACGTCGCCAGGACAGAACGAGGCAAAGCGGATGGTCGGTTTCCGACCCCTTTTCCGCCGTCGCTAGTCTGCAAAATGTTACCCCAAAGCCGCCGCAGCTAAGCCCACTGCTGCGATCACCGCAGCCGTAAAACTGGTTCGTCCCGCGTGACACATTCAACGTCACCGTTCCAGGCCCAGAGATAGTCAGGCTCCACTCGCAAGAAGCGTCCAGTCTGCGACTCGTCGATATAGCCCAGAACAAAATAGCTGGAACCTACCAGGCCGGCGAAGTCGTCGCTTGGCTCCGCTGCAATGGATGCCCCCCGCTCGATCAGATCAGCGATTGGTGTGGTTCGCTCCCCAAACAGACAGGCAACGGACCATTCTCCGTCATTTAGGGCAGCAAGGTTTATACCATCCGTCGCCAGCCGGCCGACATCTGCCGCATGATCAAATTCGCGAGCGAGACGCTGGTCGTACGCAACCCAGATCCAGGTCGATGCCACATAGTAGCCAAGTAGACCAACCATCATAAGCGCAGCCACGACGACAGAAGTGCTGTGCCAAGCTTTGGTCATCGTCCTTTGTTGACTCACTCTGATTGGGCGACTGCTTTACCTCAGACTTATCCAGAAGCCGCCGGGCTGGAAACCACCCCTAATCAGCCCCCCGTACCAATCCGCCGCACTGGTCATTGCTCCGTCCATCGCTTACATATCGGGGAACAGGAATTTTCCACGACACGGAGCCGTGCCATGAACCAGAACAACAAGATTTTTGACGGGTTGGGCCGGGTGATGAATGAGGCGGCTGGGGTGGCCGATGGGGTGCGGCGGGAGGTGGAGACCGTCGTGAAATCCCAGGCGACGCGGATCGTCAATGACATGGACCTGGTCAAGCGCGAGGATTTCGATGCGCTGCGCGAGTTGGTGCAGGTGCAGGGCGAGGAAATCGAGGCGCTGCGCAAGGAGCTGGCGGCGCTGCGTGGCGACAAGCCGGCCAGCTAGGCGGGCCAGGCGATGCGGATCGCGGTTCTTTCCGATATTCATGGCAATGTGCCGGCGCTGGACGCGGTGCTGGAGGATATCGAGCGGCATGGGGTCGAGGCGATTGTGTGCCTTGGGGACCATGTGAGCGGACCGATCGATCCGGCCGGGGCGGCCGAGCGGGTGATGGCGCTCGGCGCAACCGCCATTCGCGGCAATCACGATCGCTGGGTGGTGGACCCTTCGCTGCGGCACGAGCCGTGGTCGGTGGATGAATTTGCGCGAGCCCAATTGAGCGCGCACCAGATGGGGTGGCTGGCGGGCCTGCCGGCGACGGCCAAGCTGGGCGATGCGGTGTTCATGTGTCACGGCACGCCGAGCAGTGACGAAAAGCCCTGGCTCGACAATTTCTTCGATGGACGGAACACGGTTCTGCCCTCGGAGGCCGAGGTGGAGCGCGAGGCCGTGGGGCTCGACCAGCCGGTGATCCTGTGCGGGCACACTCATATCGCGCGCACGCTGCGGCTGAGCGATGGGCGGTTGCTGGTCAATCCCGGTTCGGTGGGGATGCAGATGGTGCGCGGCTCGCCCGACGCGCATTACGCCATTGTCGAGCGGCGGCTGGGCAAATGGCAGACGGCGCTGATTTCGGTGCCCTACGACACCGAGGCCGCCGCGCGGCTGGCCAAGGAGAACGGATTTGCAGGCTGGGGCGAGGCGATCCGGTTTGGCTGGGCCGGGCCGGAGAGCCTGGGGTAGGGGCTCGTTCCCAGCTTTGCTGCGGCGCGACTGGTGCTTGTTGAAAAGCACCGTTTCGAGACAGGCTGGCCGGGCGTTTTAACGGCTCGTTAACCATAACGGTCCGATCATCATCCACAAGAGAATGGTGTTCTCCGATCCCGTCGCGTCCCCTGAATCAGAGACGCAGTGTAGGGTTCAGACATGGAGGACGATTCTTGAGGCCGTCGCGTTGGCGGTGTTGTTCTCCAAGCGTACCCCAAGAGTGGTGGCCCAAGGGCTGCGTGGACGAAAACGCCTTCCAAGGACGGACGATCTATATGTCCCTGATTGAATATGAGCCCGACCGCGTCTCCCATCCGGTGGACCTTGTCGAGCACATCGCCTCGATCAACGACTGGAATTTCGAGCGGCAGGATGCCGACGAGATTTCCATTTCCGTGCGCGGGGGGTGGAGCGATTATCACGTCTCGTTCAACTGGATGGAAGATTTGGAAAGCCTGCATATCGCCTGCGCTTTCGATCTCAAGGCGCCAGAGGGGCGGCGGGCCGAAATCAAGCAGCTGATCAGCCTGATCAACGAGCAGCTCTGGATCGGCCATTTCGACATCTGGCAGAAGGAAGGCGTGGTCCTGTTCCGCAATTCGCACCTGCTGACGGGCGGGGCCGATGTTTCGCCGCAACAATGTGAGGCGCTGCTGCGTTCCGCTACAGATAGTTGCGATCTCTACTATCAGGCGTTCCAGTTCGTCGTGTGGGCCGGGAAGTCGGCCGCCGATGCACTGAGCCATGTGATGTTCGAGACAGTAGGCGAAGCATAATGAGCGCAAATCTGCGGACTTTGGGTCCCGTCATGCTGGTTGGCGCCGGCAAGATGGGCATGGCAATGGCGCGCGGCTGGCTCGAGGCCGGGCTGCCGGGAAACAATCTGGTGCTGGTCGATCCGGCGCCGAGCGATGCGGCCAAGGCGCTGGCGGCCGATTACGAGCTAACTATTCATGCCGGGGCCGTGGGGCTGGAGCCCAATGTGCTGGTGCTGGCGGTCAAGCCACAGATCATCGGCGAGGTGATGGACGGGCTCAAGCAGGCCGTTGGACCGCAGACGCTGGTGCTCTCCATTGCGGCGGGGATCTCCATTGCGACGCTGTCGGCGGGGCTGGAAACGGGGCGGGTGGTGCGCACCATGCCCAATACGCCGGCACAGATCGGCAAGGGCGTGACCGGCGCGGTGGCCGGCCCGGAGGTCGGCACGGACGATCGTGCGGCGGCCGATGCGCTGCTCTCGGCGGCAGGGCAGGTGGCCTGGTTTGATGCCGAAAGCGACCTCGATGCGGTGACGGCGGTATCCGGTTCGGGTCCGGCCTACGTGTTCAACCTGGTCGAGGCGCTGGCGGCGGCTGGCGTCAAGCAGGGGCTGCCCGAGCACGTCGCGATGCAATTGGCGCGGCAGACGGTGATCGGCGCGGCAGCGCTGCTGGAGGCCGATTCGGCCCCGGCGGGCGTGCTGCGGCAGAATGTGACCTCGCCCAATGGCACGACGGCGGCGGCGCTGGCCGTGCTGATGGCTGACGACGGGCTGACGCCGCTGATAGAAAGGGCCGTGGATGCGGCCCGCAAGCGCAGCGAAGAGCTAGGGCGCGGCTGACGCCCGATTTCAGAGTTTGCTGGTGAGGTTGAGCCGGTCGAGCACAGCGCGGTCGGTGGGATCGACCATGCCGACGAGAAAGCGGCGGACCATATTGGCGGCTTCGGGAGAGAGGGCGTTGATCGAGGCGTCGATCCGGCTGGCCTGGGTTTCAGACAGCTTTGCGAAGAATTCGCGGCCCTTGTCAGTGGCGTGCAGTAAGCGCTGGCGGCGGTCGGAATGGCCGGTGCGCTGCTCAATATAGCCATTGTCGATCAATTGGCGCAGCACGCGGGCCAGGCTCTGCTTGGTGATTTTCAGGATGTCGAGCAGGTCGGCTACCGGCATGCCGGGCCGAAGATTCACGAAATAGAGCACGCGGTGATGGGCGCGGCCAAAACCCTGGCGTTCGAGCAGGGCATCGGCATCGCCGGTAAAATCGCGATAGGCAAAGAAAAACAGCCCCATGATGTCGAGCGGCAAGTGCGCCTGATCGGCCAGAGAATTTATGTCAGCCTTGTTGACATTTTTTCGATCCGCTGGCATTGTTCCTCCATCGGCACCACAGCTTTGACTTATCCCAGAGCCGTTCCGGTTTGCCAAGGGTTTGACCCTGATGCATGATTGAGCAAAAGGCGCGTTCGGGAAGAACGGCGCGAGTCTTATTTTTCGGAGAGGAACAATGGCAGGCCTGCCTATGGACCAGCGTGATGGCTGGATCTGGTTTGATGGCGAACTCAAACCCTGGAAGGACGCGAAGGTGCACGTGCTGACGCACGGTCTGCACTATGCCAGCTCCGTATTCGAAGGCGAGCGCGCCTATGGCGGGGAAATTTTCAAGTCCCGCGAGCACACAGAGCGGCTGATCCGCTCTGCCGCCACGCTGGATATGAAGCCTTTCCCCTATTCGGTCGAGGAGATCGAAGCGGCCAAGCAGCTCGTGCTGGAAAAGAACAATCTAGTCGACGCCTATGTGCGGCCCGTGGCCTGGCGCGGTTCGGAAGAACTCTCGGTGCCGGCGCGCAACAACACGATCCATGTGGCGATCGCGGCCTGGGTGTGGCCGAGCTATTTCTCGGTTGAGGAGAAGCTCAAGGGCATTCGCCTGGAATGGAGCAAGTGGAAGCGCCCGAGCCCGGAAACTATTCCGTGTTCGGCCAAGGCGGCTGGGCTCTACATGATCTGTACGCTGTCGAAAGACGCGGCCATGGCCAACGGTTATGCCGATGCGCTGATGCTGGATTATCGCGGCTATGTGGCGGAAGCCACGGGCGCGAACGTGTTCTTTATCAAGGGCAAGGAAATCACGACGCCGACGCCCGATTGCATCCTGAACGGCATTACCCGCCAGACGCTGATTGGCCTTGCCAAGGAGCATGGGTTTACCGTGACCGAGCGCTATATCAAGCCAGAGGAACTGGGCCAGTTCGACGAGTGCTTCCTGACCGGGACTGCCGCAGAAGTGACGCCGGTGTCAGAGATCGGTGAGTACCGGTTTACCCCGGGCGAGGCCTGCCGCACGCTGATTGATGCCTATACGCAAGCGGTGCAGCCGAAGAAGGCCGCGGCGGCGGAATAATATCTCAGAACTTCGGATTTGAAGGGGCCGGGCGGAAACGTCCGGCTTCTTCTTTTTGTCAAATCATACCAGCTACGGGAAGCACTCCGGACAGCGCGAGGTCCCTCGTCCGGTGCTGTGCACCGCCTTCTCCCCGAGGGAGAAAAATGGTCCTTCGCTAGCTGGCGGGGATGGAGTTGGTGCCGAAAAGTGTTTCGCGCACCAGGCCCGTGGTGTAGCCGCGGGTGTTGTGGGCGCGGGCGGCGTAGTCAGGATTGGCCATCAGGGCGGTGTGCAACTGGGGCAGGTTGTAGAAGGGCACGCTGGGGTAGAGGTGGTGTTCCAGGTGGAAATTGACATGATGGGGGGCGAAGAAGGCCCGTTCCCAGAAATAGGGCAGCACTGAACGGGTGCCGCCCAGTTCGTGACTATAGTCCATCGAGCCGAAGTGTTCGGCGACGCTGCGCACATGCATGAGCAGGAAGAAGGCCGTGAAATAGGGCACGAACCAATAGAGCAGCACGTCGGTCCAGATGCCGAGCCAGGTGAACAGAACGGCGCAGGCGACGTAGAAGCCAAGTCGTGCCAGTCGGTAAATTAGTGGTGGTTTTTCAGCGGCCTTGAGGCGGTGCAGCATGCCGAAAATATCGATGATCGAGCCCACGACCACTAGATAGCTCAACAAGTCCAGCGCTCCTTCCTGCCAGGCCTTGGGGAAGGTGAAGCGGCGGTTGCCCAGCTTGAACACCCAGTCGGGGTCCTTGTCGGTATTCGTGTAGCGGTGATGGGCAAGGTGATTGCTGCGATAGCTGGCTACGGTTGTGAGCACCGGCCAGGCGAGCAGCAGATCGCAGATCCAGTCGCTCAGCGCCTTGTTGCCATAGATGAAGCGGTAATGAGCGAAATCGTGCAGCAGCACGCCAAAGCCATGCATGCGACCGCCAATGACGGCCAAGGCGAGGAGATAAACCAGCGGATCCTGCGCCCATTGCGAGACGGCGATAGCGGCAAAGATGACGCCCCAATCGAACAGGATCGCAATGGCGGTGCGCCAGGTCTGCAGCACGGAGAGGCGCTTGACCGCGGCGGCGTCGATATAGGCTTGCGACGACATGGCTGGCCTAAGTCCTTGTTTCGTCGAGTTTCCGAGCCGCGAAGCCGGTTCCACTTTTGCTGGAAACGCTCCATGGTTAATGCAAGATTAACACAGGTTTCGAGGTCGGAACGAGACCATTGGAAATTGGGTTAACGGGCCCAGCGCGCGTGCGCGTCGTCGTCTTCGGGCTTGGCCCCGACCCAACGCAGGCCGGTGGCGGTCTCTTCCTGTTTCCAGAAGGGCGCGTCAGTCTTGAGATAGTCCATGAGGAATTGCGCGCCATCGAACGCAGCCTGGCGATGCGGAGCGAGAGCCAGCACCATCATAATGGTTTCGCCGGGGACGAGGCGGCCATGACGGTGGATGATGGCGGCGTCGATGAGCGAAAAGCGCTCAATGGCCATTTGCCGGATGGTGGCCAGTTCGTTCTCGGCCAGTTCAGGATAACATTCCAGGATCAGCGCGGAGATCGGGTCATCGGGCTTTGAGCGGACGATGCCGGTGAAGCTCACCAAGGCGCCCGCTTCGGTGTGGGCAGCCTGGAAGGCGTTGAGTTCGGCGCCGGGATCGAAGGGTTTTTCGGTGACGCGGATCATTTCAGCCGCCGGTCATGGGCGGAAGAATGGCGATTTCACGGGCGCCGTCGATGGGGGTGTCCCAGGGCACGATGCGGGCGTCGCGGGAGAGTTTGAAGATGGCCGGATTGGTCATGGCGTGGTCGAGCACTTCATCCTGGGCGCGCAACCATGCGACGAGATCGGCCAGGGTGATCACTTCGGGCGGCGGGGAGACTTCGTCGCTGGCGCGGTTGAGGCGCTCACGCAGCCAGGCAAAGTAGAGCACCTTCATTTGCCGATACCCGACAGATGCGGCCAGGAGGCGCGCAGATATTGCCAACCGGTCCAAAGGGTGATGATACCCGCCACCCAGAGGACAATGCTGGCTAGCAAGGTGAGGCCAGGAATGAGCGGCACGGCCAGCACAACGGCCAGGGCGACAAGCTGGATGGTGGTTTTCCACTTGGCGAGCTGGGTGACCGATAGGACTACGGTTTTGTTGCCGAGAAATTCGCGTAGGCCAGGAATAAAGGTCTCGCGGAACAGAATGGCGATGGCCGGGAACATATCGAGGCCGGAGAGGCTGCGGTCCCAGGCGAGCACAGCGATGAGGATGGCGACCAGCATCTTGTCAGCAATGGGGTCGAGCATGCGGCCCAAGTCAGAATACTGATCCCAGGCGCGAGCCAGATAGCCATCGACCCAGTCGCTCGCGGCGGCAGCGATATAGAGAAACAGTGCGACCGCGCGCGCTGTGGTATCGCCCGACATCACCAGTACGGCGATGGGGATGATCGCCGCGATACGGGCGATGGTGATGATATTGGGGACGAGGAAAAGCGGGTTCCGGTTCATGGCGGGAGAGAACAGGATGGCGGAGAAAGGGTCAAGGCGGATGTGTCTATTGATTGGATACCCCCACATATCCTCCCCCGATAGGGGGAGGGATCGAACAAGTCTGTCGAGGAGGGTGGGAAAAAGACTAGGCGCTGCCACCGGTGCCGGTGGGGCGCCTAGGCAACCGCCCTTTTGCTCACCGCCCGACGCTTCTCGACGGCTTCGGCAAGCGCTTCGAGGGTAGTGACGGTGGTGTTCCAGTCGATGCAGCCATCGGTGATGGACTGGCCGTAGGTGAGGGGCTGGCCAGGGACGAGGTCCTGGCGGCCGGCGACCAGGTTGGATTCGACCATGACGCCGATGATGCGCTCGTCGCCAGCGGCCAGCTGACTGCCGATATCGGCAAGGACCACGGGCTGGTTCTCGGGTTTCTTGGACGAATTGGCATGGCTGGCGTCGATCATGATCGCCGGGTTGAGGCCAACCTTTTGTGCTGCGCTGGCGGCAGCATC
>JBGTUK010000095.1:0-9068 GCA_041939225.1 Devosia sp. | reverse complement strand
GCCAAGGTCACGGCCACCACGGACCGGCGCGAGGCAATCTCGGGCGCGCGCTACATCATGAGCTGCGTACGGGTCGGTGGTCTGGACGCCTTTTCGACCGACATCTCCATCCCGCTCAAATACGGCGTCGATCAATGCGTGGGCGATACCATCTGTGCCGGCGGCATTCTCTATGGCCAGCGCAACATCCCGGTGATCCTGGATTTCTGCAAGGATATCCGCGAGGTCGCCGAGCGCGGCGCACTGTTCCTCAACTATGCCAACCCTATGGCCATGAATACCTGGGCCGCCGAGATGTATGGCGGGGTCAATGTGGTTGGCCTGTGCCATGGCGTGCAACACGGTGCGCACCAGATCGCGCAGGTTCTGGGCGTCGATGACAGTGAGCTCGATTATGTCTGCTCGGGCATCAACCACCAGACCTGGTATATCGACATTCGTGCCGAGGGCCGGAAGATCGAAAGCGACGAGCTGATCGCTGCGTTTGAAGCGCATCCGGTCTATTCCAAGCAGGAGAAGGTGCGGATCGACGTGCTCAAGCGTTTTGGCGTCTATTCCACCGAGTCGAACGGGCACCTTTCCGAATACCTGCCCTGGTACCGCAAGCGCCCCGAGGAAATCGGCCGCTGGATTGACATGAGCGACTGGATCCACGGCGAAACTGGCGGCTATCTGCGCTATTCGACCGAGCGCCGGAACTGGTTCGAAACCGACTTTCCGATGTTCAAGGAGCAGGCCAACAAGCCGCTCTCCCAGCACAAGCGCACCAGCGAACACGCCAGCTACATTATCGAAGCGATTGAAACCGGCCGGCCCTATCGTGGCCATTTCAACCGGCGCAACAACGGCATCATCACCAATCTGCCCGATGACGCTATTATCGAAAGCCCCGGCTATGTCGACCGTTTCGGTATCAACATGATCGAGGGCATCACCCTGCCCACGGCTTGCGCGGCGACATGCTCGGTTTCGGTCTCGGTGCAGCGCCTTTCGGTCGAGGCCGCCATGACCGGCAATATCGATACGCTAAAACTCGCCGTGCTGCACGATCCGCTGGTCGGCGCCATCTGCACCCCGGACGAGGTCTGGGCCATGGTCGACGAAATGGTCGCCGCGCAGGCGCAATGGCTGCCTCAATATGCCGATGCGGTGCCCGCCGCCAAGGAACGCATTGCCAAGTCGACGGTGAAGACCCGCGACTGGGAAGGCGCCGCGCGCAGGCGTGTGCGCTCTGTAGAAGAATTGCGCGAAATGAGCGGCGCGCATCACTAGGTCCTCCGGCGCTCCTCCCGGCGCCTGGAAAGCGGCTCGGCACCAGCCGGGCCGCTTTCGTCTTGATAGGGAAAACTTCTGGTTTTCTAAGAAGTTCAGAGGATCACGGGGCACCATGCTTGCCACGGGTTCGGGCCAATCCTAACGTCTGCGCCCAAGGGAGGACAGGGCATGGATGAACCATCCCATTACGTCATCGTCGGCGGCGGCACGGCGGGCTGGATCGCGGCTTTCATCCTTCAGGATGAGGCGCGGCGGCGGGGGTTGGGTATTCGGCTCTCGGTGGTCGAAAGCAGCAAGATTCCCACGGTCGGCGTTGGCGAAGCGACCACGGCGGCCCTTCGCGTGCTGCTCAGGCATTTTGGGATCGACGAGCTCGAGTTCATGCGCAAGACAGATGCCAGCTTCAAGCTGGGCATTCGTCACGAGGACTGGCGACGCAAGGGTTATACGTATTACGGCCCGATCGATGATCCGCACCAGGTGGTGCAGCCGCCCGCTGGCGCGCCAAGCGACTATCTCAATGTCTATGCCGTTGCGGCGGGTCGCCCGGTGCAGGACATGCATATGTTCCAGCCTCTGCTGGAGCAGTGGAAAGCGCCCTTTGCCCGCAAGCCTGATAGCGGCCTGATCCCACTCGGTCCGTATCACCATGCCTATCATTTCGATCAGGCGCTGGTCGGCAAGTTCTTCGCCAGCAAGTCCAAGGGCGTCGAGAAGGTCGATGCGCTGGTTGAGGGCGTCGAGCGTCATCCGGAGACGGGCGACATCACGGCGCTCGTGCTGGCGGATAATCAGCGACTCGAAGGAGATTTCTTCATCGACGCAACGGGTTTCCGCAAGCAGCTCATCGTCAAGGAACTGCAGGCCCCCTGGATCTCCTATGCCCATGAACTGCCGGTCAATCGGGCGCTGCCGTTCTGGATCGACGTCAAGGAAGGGGAGGAGCTACCCCCCTATACGCGCGCCTGGGCGCAGGGGTCCGGCTGGATGTGGCAGATTCCGACGCGCACCCGGTTCGGCTGCGGCTATGTCTATTCCGATGAATTCTCCACGCCTGAGCAGGCCAAGGCCGAAGTCGAAGTCGCGCTCGGTCACGAGATCGAAGTGCGCGGCGATATACGCTTCCAGATCGGACGGTTGGAAAAGGCGTGGATCGGTAATTGCCTTGCCGTGGGACTCAGTTCGAGCTTTCTTGAGCCGCTTGAATCCACCTCGATCCACGGCACCATCGTGCAGATGATGCTGTTCGCGCAGCGCTATATGGATCGCCCGGAACGAATCGAGCAGAAGGCGCGAGACGATTATAATGCCCGGGTAGGGCGCCAGGTCGACGACTTCCGGACCTTCGTGAACACTCACTACGTCACCGAGCGCGACGATACCCCGTTCTGGCGCGAAGTGCGGGCCAACCGCCTACACCCGGAAACCAAGGAGCGCCTCGCCCGCTGGCAACAGCAGATGCCGCGGGCCGAGCATTTTCCCAATTATCTCGGCGGCCTGCCGCATATCGAAACCCAGTTGCACTATCCGGTTCTGGACGGCCTCGGCCTGCTCGACCAATCGCTGGCGCGCCGCGAGATGGAAGCAGACCCGATGCTCCGACGCTTCGCGCAGCAGACCTATGAGAGCCTGGTGCGCGAGTATCGCGGCGCGGCACAACAGGCGCTCGGCCACGCCGAGTTTCTGCGCATCGTGCAGGAGATGGGGTAGGTCAGGCGATCTGGTTTTCTCGCATCTGGCTGGGGGTCATGCCGTAAGCCTTGCGGAAATGTTCGTAGAATTGGGTCTGGCTGGAAAAGCCAGCTTGGAAGGCGATGTTGGCGATCGCCAGATTGCTGTCGAACAACAGGCTGCGGGCACGGATCAATCGCATGCGGGTGACGAATTTCTGCACTGAAATATGCATCACCTTGGTGAACAGGTTCGTGGCGTAGTTGGGATGCAATCCCACGACATCGGCGATATCTTCAACCGAGAGCGGGTCAGCGATGTTCTCAACAATATGCCGCACCATGCGCACCACATAGCGCACGGGGCTGGCGGTGCGGCTACGCGCGCCGGACATCTCCACCCACGCCGGCAATAAGGTATCCCAGCCTGTAATTGCAGCGCGGCGGAACATGGTGCCGATTTCGGCGCGAACCAGGTCGGAGCGCAGGGAATTGCCGCTGCGATAGTCACCATACCAGCGTTCCAGCGTTTCCAATCCAATGCACTCGGGCGTGAACTGAATAACGCCACCGCCCATCAGCGTCTCGGTGAGACGGCCAAGCTGTGGCATCTCCAGAAAAGCGTCCATCGGCAGGTAGATGTTCAACTGGCGCGCATTGTCCACATCGTGCAGGCCCACGGTCTGGTGCGGAATACCGGCCCAAAAGGCCACCAGCCGATTGGCGCCGACCGACAGCGGCCCGCCGTCGAACACATAGTCCATCGTACCTTCGGTCAGCCAGTTGAACTCGATATGGCCATGGCTATGCGGCTCTGGCATGATCTGGGGCGGAAAAGCGCGGATGCCGAAGCGCCCGAACGCCTTTCCTGAGGCATAGAAACTCCGGTCCGGCCGCGGCGTCGGACGCGGCGCTTTCTCCCTTGCGCGCAAAGGCCGGCCAGGGCTTTCAACAACAGTCATACTTTTCCTGCGGTTCTTAGAAAACCGGAATTAGTCACTATCATTCCGGATTGCTTCGCTTGTGGCAAGCAGTAGGCTTAAATCATGTACAGGGGCAGGGTCGGACGAGGAGTATCCGGCCCCGGGCGAGACCGCTCTTGCCCCGTATGCGATGGGAGGTTCTATTGAAGAAGCATATCTATGCCCTTGGCGGGGCAGGACTTTTGCTGTCCGTGTCGATGTTGGCACTGCCGGCGCAAGAATTGACGGGCGAATTGCCCGATCCCCCAGAATTTTCGGCGCAGAGTGAGCCGATCTTTGTCAGCGTGTCTGATATCCTCGAATACAAGGCCCTGCCGGAATATAACGAGCCCGACTGGGTGACGTCGAAATATGTCGACGCCGGCACCTTGCCGCCGGTCGGCGAGCGTCTGCCCAAGGAGCCCTTGGTCTATAAGGCCGCCAACATGCCGGACGGTATCGGTGTCTATGGCGACACGATGCGCCACGTTATCGGTGGCCGGCCCGAAGGCTGGAACTATATCGGCGGTCAAAGCCAGGGGTGGGGCGGCATCGACATCGGGATTTCCGAATGTCTGACCCGCACCGGGCCGCTGTTCACCATCAAGGCCGATGAGCTTGAGCCGATGCCCAACCTGGCCAAAAGCTGGGAATGGTCCGAGGACGGCAAGGAACTGACCATGCACCTGATCGAGGGTGCAAAATGGTCCGACGGCGACCCGTTCGACGCTGACGACATCATGTTCTACTGGGAGGACAATGTCCTCGACCAGAATGTCTCACCGCTCAATGGCGCCACCCCCGAGAGTTTTGGCGAGGGCACGACGCTGGAAGCGCTTGATCCTTACACGATCAAATGGACCTTCAAGGACCCGTTCCCGACCCAGCATCTCTATACCATGGCCTATGGTACCTTCTGTCCGGGCCCCAGCCACATCTTGAAGCCCGAGCATCCCAACTACTCGGACAACACCTACGAAGAGTACAAGAACGCCTTCCCGCCCGAATATCTCAATATTCCGGTGATGGGTGCCTGGGTGCCGGTGGAATACCGGCCCGACGATATCATCGTCATGCGCCGCAATCCGTACTATTGGAAAGTGGACGAACAGGGCAACCAACTGCCCTATCTCAACGAGATGCACTATCGCCTCTCGACCTGGGCTGACCGTGACGTACAGGCCGTTGCCGGATCGGGCGACTTCTCCAACCTTGAACAGGCCGAAAGCTATGTCGAAGCCCTGCGTCGCTCCGCTGAGGATGACGCTCCGGCCCGTCTGCAGTTCGGCGCCCGGACCATCGGTTATGCCCTGCGCATGAACATGTCCGGCAATGGCTGGGGTGATCCCGACGAGCGCGCCCAGGCTGTGCGTGAACTCAACCGCGATCTCGATTTCCGCAAGGCCGTGACCATGGCAGTCGATCGCCAGCGGCTGGGTGAATCGCTGGTGCGTGGTCCGTTCACCGCCATCTATCCGGGCGGCCTTTATGCGGGCACGACCTATTACGACAAGGATTCCACCGTTTATTATCCGCACAATCTTGAGGCCGCGAACGAATTGCTCGACGGTCTGGGGCTTGAGGATACCGATGGCAATGGCATCCGCAACTTCCCTGAAGGCACCGCCAATGGCGCCGATGTGGAGATCACCCTGCTGGCCAATACCGATTACGCCACCGACACCAATCTCGCAGAAGGCGTGATTGCGATGATGGAGCCGCTTGGCCTGCGCGTGATTGCAAACTTCCAGCAGGCTACGGCGCGTGACGACATGGCCCAGTCGGGTCAGTTCGACTGGACCGTGGAACGCCAGGGCGCCGAGGTTGTCTCGGTGGTGCAGAACACCATGGAACTGGCACCGACCGGTCCGCGCGTGCATGACTTCCACCGTGCCGGTCCGGACGGAACGCTTGACCTGCTCCCATTCGAACAGGAGCTTGTCGACACCGTGAACGCGTTCATCGCCACCAGCGATAATGCTGAACGGGCTGAGTTGATGAAGCAGTATCAGCGGATCTTCACCGAGAACGTCTATTCTGTGGGCCTGACCCAGTATCCGGGTGCGCTGATCATCAACAAGCGCTTCGCCAACATCCCGGCTGGTGCCCCGATCTTCATGTTCAACTGGGCTGAAGACAACATCATGCGCGAACGGGTCTATGTGCCCGAGGACAAGCAGGCCAGCTACGAACTGCATCCCGAAACGCTTCCGGGCGAACCGGGCAGCGACGGCCCGATGTAACGTCTAGCCGCCGGCGGGGCCCTGGGTTCCGCCGGCATCGCCCGCACCTCACCCCGCAGGTGTCCGGGTATCGGTTCAATATCCTTGGCTTGATCGTGCCACGACCACGATTGGCCCCCTCGCATTGAACGGCAGAGGGCTGGGGTGAACGGCGACCCCGTTCAACAGTGTCGCAGAGGCCCTTCAATGCTTCGTTTTCTCGTTATTCGCATTCTCGGCGCGATCCCGTTGCTGTTTCTGCTCAGCGTCGTAACCTTCGCCATCATCCAGGCGCCTCCCGGCGACTATGGCGACTATATCCGCTCCATGCTGATGAACCAGGGCGGCGTCCCTGCCGAACAGGCCGAAATTCAGGCGGAAGCCTATCGCGAAGCCAATGGCCTCAACGATCCGCTGGTCGTGCAATATTTCCGCTGGATCACCGGCATCGTCACCCGCTTCGATTTCGGCCATTCGCTCTATTACAACAAGCCCGTCGGGCAGGTGGTGACCGAGCGCCTGCCGGCCACGATCCTGCTGGCGCTGACCTGCCATATCCTGGCGTCCTTCCTGGGCATTGGCCTGGGCATCATTGCCGCTACCCGTCAGTATTCCTGGGCCGATACGCTGCTTGGCGTGATCTCGTTCCTAGGCATGACCATTCCGCGCTTTCTGCTGGCCATCATCATTCTCTACATCCTGGTGTTCCGATTGGGGGTGAACGAAATTGGCAGTTTCAACTCCGCCTATTGGGGCGGACAGCCCTGGGGGTGGGGACGCTTCGTCGATCTTGTGGCCCATATCTGGCCGGTGATCTTCATCGCCACCTTTGGCGGGCTCGCCTACAATATGCGTGTCATGCGCGCCAATCTGCTCGACGTGCTCAATTCTCAATATGTCGAGACCGCGCGGGCCAAGGGTCTGCCTGAGGGCGCCGTCATCATGAAGCACGCCGTGCCCAATGCGCTGCATCCGCTGGTGGCCTATCAGGGCGTCGTCCTGCCCTACATGCTGACGGGTGAAATTGAAGTGGCCATCGTCTTTGGCCTCGCCACGGTCGGACCGGCTATTGTCGGTTCGATGGGCGTTGGCGATGTCTATGTCACCGCCACCTTCATGCTGGTGCTCGCCACCACGCTGATCATCGGCAACATCATTGCCGACTTGCTGCTCGTCGCCCTCGATCCACGCGTCCGCCTGGGAGGGAATGCCGAATGACCCGCCCTGACAAGGCTATCCATTCCTCAATCCCGCTCCCGCCCGACGTTGGTGCCGGTCCGGCAACGACGCCCGCCGAAGAGGCTGACGTGCCCCCCACGGTGTCGCGCCACGGTTCGGGAAACGAAACCTATGCAACCCTGGTCTGGCGCCGCTTCCGCCGCTCGACCATGGGCATGATTGGCCTTGTTCTGGTGGTCATGCTGCTCGTCGTTTCGGTCTTTGCCGATTTCTTCGCGCCCATGGACCCCAAGGAGCCCAATCTGCCCTTCGCGCCGCCGGATCTGATCGCGTTCGAAGACCCCCAGGGTAATTTCAGCCTCATCCCATGGGTCTATCCCATCGGCGATACCGGCGAGTTCGACCCGATCACCTTTCAGCCGCTCACAGGAGCCGTAAAGGACAATCCCACCCCGACCGGCTTTTTCGTTCAGGGCTATGAGTATCGCCTGTTCTGGTTCATTCCCGCCAATATCCACTTCTTTGGCTCAACCGATGGGCGGCCGATCCAACTGCTGGGTACCGACAAATTCGGCCGCGATATTCTATCGCGCGGTATCGTCGGCTCGCGCATTTCCCTGATGATCGCGCTTGCGGTGGTGACCATGACCACGGTGGTCGGCACGCTGGTGGGCATCACCTCGGGCTATATCGGCGGCGCTGTCGACGCCTGGTTGCAGCGCTTTGTGGAGTTCGTACTCGCATTCCCGCAATTGCCGCTCTATCTGGCTCTCACCTCGCTGATCCCGGTGACGGCGCCATCCAATGTGTTCCTCACCTTCGTGATCTTCGTCATGGCGGTGCTGGGCTGGGCGCAGTTGAGCCGCGAGGTGCGCTCCAAGACCCTGTCACTAGCGCGGATCGATTATGTCCGCGCCGCCATTGCCGTAGGGGCTACCGACGGCCGCATCATCACGCGGCACATCCTGCCCAACGTGCTCAGCCACATCATCGTGGCGGTCACGCTGGCCATTCCCACCGTCGTCCTGCTCGAGAGCTTTCTCGGCTTCCTGGGCTTTGCGGTGAAACCACCGCTGATTTCCTGGGGCCTGATGCTGCAGGACACGGGCACCTTCTCGGTGATCGGATCCTATCCCTGGATCCTCTCGCCGGTGATCTTCGTGCTGATTACCGTCTTCGCCTTCAACGCGCTGGGCGATGGCCTGCGCGACGCCGTCGACCCCTATTGAGGATAGAGCCATGACCGAAAACAAGCTGGCTTCGTCCGAACGTCACGATCTGGGCACGCATGGCCGCGAGCTGATTTTGGACGCCCGCAATGTGGGTGTCGACTTCAAGGTGGAGGGCGGTACCGTCAACGCAGTGCGCGACGTCTCTTTCCAGCTCCACAAGGGGGAGACCATCGCGCTGGTGGGCGAAAGCGGCTCGGGCAAGTCAGTAACGGCCCGCACGCTGATGAAGCTGCTGACCAAGCGGGCGACCATTCTGCCGCAAACGCAGATTACGCTTTCGGGCAAGGACGTGGTCAAGATGGGCGACCGCGAAATGCGCAAGCTGCGCGGCAATGACATCGCCATGATCTTCCAGGAGCCGATGAGCTCGCTCAATCCGGTCTATACCATCGGTCAGCAGATCTGCGAGATCATCCACCTGCACAATCGTGTCTCCCGCCAGGAGGCCATGAACCGGGCCGAAAAGCTGCTCGAAGAAGTGCAGATCCCCGACCCCAGGGCACGGCTCAACCAGTTCCCGCACCAGCT
>JBGTUK010000094.1:0-9157 GCA_041939225.1 Devosia sp. | reverse complement strand
GCTGCTGGGAGACGAGAACATCGTCTTCGCCTCCGACTACCCGCACCCCGACGCCCTGACCGAGGGCATCGTGGAGGCCGTCACCAGCCGACCGGAGCTTTCGCCGCAGAACGTGCGGCGGGTTCTGCGCGACAACGCGGCCCGCTGCTTCGCGCTGGACTGAGCGTCCAGTCCGCCCGCAGACCCACCCGCACTGCTATGGTGACGGTGGCGGTCTTCCGCCTTTCGAAGCGTGGCAGCCAGGCACCCGGGGGAGTGACGAGCCATGTACACGGCGTTCTACGGCTTGCGCGAGAAGCCGTTCACGCTGAGTCCCGATCCTCGCTACCTCTTCCTCTCGGAGCCGCCCGAGGTGCTGGGACACCTGATCGGGGGCGCGCTGGTTGGTACGTTCTTCGGCGTGTTCGTCGCCTATGGCTTTTTCGGTCCCATGGCCCAGTCGCTCAAGAGCACTTATGAGGCCGAGTCCAAATACTTCCTCTCGCTCAAGGTCGGCCTGTTGGCCCATATCGGCGGCCAGCCGCCGGTGATGGCGATTGAATTTGCGCGCAAGGCCTTGATGAGCGATGTGCGCCCCAGCTTTGCTGAAGTGGAAGCGGCCACCGCCGCCCTGCCGGCTACCGCCTGATAGACAGTACGGGAGGTCGCCAGAATGGCGAACTACGATCAGCCGATCATCATCAAAAAGGTCAAGAAGGCCGCCCATGCCCATCATGGCGGAGCGTGGAAGATCGCCTATGCCGACTTCGTGACGGCAATGATGGCATTCTTCCTTCTTTGGTGGCGTATATGCAGGACAAGGCCGAGCAGAAGGAAGGATTGGCGAACTACTTCGCGCCCGCTTCGCTCAGCACGACCACGAGCGGCGCCGGTGGTGTCATGGGTGGTAGTGCGATGGACAATTCGGGCAACCAGATGTCTGGCTCCTCTGCCGACATCATCGAAGATCGTCCGGCCTCGCCGCAAAGCTCGGACCAGGGCACGACCGACACTCATATCGGTGGCGCGGCCCGGCAGCAGGGCAGCGAACGGCGCGCCAGCAACGATAGCGAATTCAACCTGCAATCGCTCGAGGCACAGGCGTTCCACAGCGCGGCGGCAAGCATCAAGCAGGCATGGCAGTCGCTGCCTGAAGTGACCCCTTTCCTGGACAATCTGCTTGTCGAACAGACCGAGGAGGGTCTGGATATCCAGATCGTCGACCAGCAGGGCCGGCCAATGTTCCCCGAGGGGTCCAAGTATCCGCTGGAGCCGACTCGCGCAGCGATCGCGGCGATTGGCCCGATCCTGCAGCAGCTCAATGCCCAGGTGACCATTTCGGGCCATACGGCGGCGGGCGGGCGCTATGACAATCCACGCTATGGACCATGGGAGCTATCGGCGGATCGCGCCAATGTGGTGCGCTCGATCCTGGGCGAATTTGGCATGAGCGACGATCGCTTCAAGGCCGTAACCGGACGGGCGACGGGCGAGCCGTTCTTTCCTAATGACCCCTACATGGCCGCCAATGAGCGCGTGCGGATTACCGTGGTGCATACGGCGCCGCCAGTGCCCGCCGGGCTTGCGTTCTAGCTTGTACGACGCGAATGGTGCCGCGCGGCCGTCCAGGTTTCCGACTTTGGTACAATTGTAACCGTGAAATGCGCGGCGCGTTAACCGCGGCAGAAAACTCTACGCTCCGCAGGGATAGGTACTTCCACGAGGTAAGGTGAGGTTAACGGGTTGCGCGCCAGATGAGCTCCTAATGGCGGCGTGGGCCGCACCGGAGGAAGCTTATGCGTATCGGAAAATCCGTACTAATTGCTTTGACGTTGTGCTGCACCAGCTCAGTTGCGTTGGCCGATGAGTGGATCGCTGAGCGTCTGCGCGGCGGCGTGATGCAATACCAGAGCGGCAACTGGATTGCGCTGGAGCGTGGCCATGTGGTGCCCGATGGCGGCAAGGTGCGCACAACCGGCACTGGCCGGGTGGAACTGGTGCGCGGCCAGGAGAACATAGCGCTGGGGCCCAATACCCAGATCGCCGTGCGCGATGCGGCGGGACAGAAAATGACCAGCGTCATTCAGAGCAGCGGCGTTGTGACCGTCACTGCCGAAAAGCGCAACGTGAAGCATTTCTCGGTCCAGACCCCAATCCTGGCGGCGGTCGTCAAGGGGACAGAGTTTACGGTGACCTACAGCAATGGGCTCGCCCGAGTGGATGTGGCCAGCGGCGTTGTTCAGGTGCAAGACAGCGTTCACGACATGGTCGTGGATGTGACGCGTGGCCAGTCTGCGGCTGCGAGCCTGGCGAGGCCGCTCGATGTTAGCGGGCCGGGGGCCGGCAAAGCGGTGTTCCTCATTGAAGGCGTAACGGTGCCAGCAGCGGCGCGCGCCGCGTTTCTGGGGGGTGATGCTGCGGCTGTCAACGCGGCGGCCGGGGCTGTTGTCGGTGGTGGCACCGCCAATGTCTCCGCTGGTGTGTCTGCCGCTGGCGGAAGCGTAAAGGTCTCCGCTGGTGCGTCGGCAGGCGGTGGTGGCGCAACAGTTTCAGCGGGGGCGTCGACTGGCGTCGTTAGCGGCAACGTTTCGGCCGGAGCCTCCTCTGGGGGGGCCAGCGTTGGTGCGGGCGTTTCGGCAGGAGGTGGTTCCGTCGGGGCAGGTGTTGGCGTGGGTGGCGGCAGCTCGGGCGGTGGTAGCTCGGAAAGCTCGGTCTCCGTCGACCTGGGTGTTGCCGAGGTCGGTGTTAGCCTAAGCGGGCTGGGCCTCTAGCTGATCCGCTTTTGCCGGGACGGCTGGGAAAGCAAGTTGGTGAAGTCTTCTCCCGAGATCGGGCGGCTGAAGTAGTAGCCTTGCCCATAGGTGCAGCCCATTTCGGTGAGCAGACGAGCGGTCGGCTCGTCTTCAACGCCTTCTGCAATGGTGTGCTTGTCCATTTTGGTTGATAGCTCGATGATCGCCGCGAGCAACCGGTGATCCTCGGCCGAGGTGCGGTTGCGCACGAAGCTCTGATCGATCTTGACCAGATCGAACGGCAGATCGCGGAAATAGCTCAGCGAAGAATAACCGGTGCCGAAATCGTCGATGGCCAGCCGCACGCCCAGATTGCGCAACTGCCACATGACCGCATGAACACGACCCGGGTCAGTTACACGGCTGCTCTCAGTAATTTCCAGTTCGAGCCGCGAGGCTGGCAGGCCAGAGCTGCGCAGCGCCTTTGATACCACCGCAGCGAGATCCACGTGTTGGAATTGAATCGGTGACACATTGACGGCCACGGTGACCGGGCTGGGCCAGGTGGCGGCCTGCTCGCAGGCCTCGTTCAGGATCCAGCGACCCAGTTCCACAATCAGACCGGTTTCTTCGGCGAGGGGAATGAACTCGGCCGGTGAGACAGGACCCAATTCGGGGTGATCCCAACGCATCAAGGCTTCGGTACCAATGATCCTGCGGGATTTGAGATCGACCTGAGGCTGGAAATTCAAGCGAAGCTGGTTTCGTTCCAGGGCACGCCGGAGGTCCCGATCAAGTTGGCGGTGACGGTCCAGGATAGACTGATCCGCGGGGCTGAAGCTTCGCGTCTGGATCCGGTCGGCGCGGGCCTGGATCAGGGCAATCTCCGCCTGATTGAGCAGTTCCGCGCGTGTGCGCGCCCCACTGGCAAAGCCTATGACGACGTCGATGTGCAGATGGTGGCCGTCAGCGTGATACTCCCCTGAAAGTGTGGTTCTGAGCTGCGCCGCCGTCTGAGCCAGGCCATCCGCGTCGCCATCATCGCCACGTAGCAGCGCAAATGTCGCCGGGGTTGTGCGCGCAACTTCAGTAAATCCGGCATGCCCCAGACGGTGGGCAAACTGGCGTAGCACGGTTTCGACCACGTCATGGCCAAGTGTCACCCGCAATTCGTCGGTGGCCTGAACCTGTAACAGCAGGAGAACTTGCGGCACGAGTGAGCGCGGCAGCTCCATCAAGCCCTGCTGGGAGAGCAGGCCGGTTGCGGCGTCGTGGGTTGCCAGAAACCGCAATCGCTCCTGTGCAGCGCGGCGCGCAAGAAGATGGTCATAGCCATTGTCTGCCAGGGCCAGGCCAAACAGAACGACAAGGCCGACATGCAGGCTTGCCGTACTGACCAGCAGATCGAGTTGGGAATAGGCAATGAGCGCCATTGCCTCGCCGAGAAGCGCTGTGACCGCAAGGGCAGCAAAGATGGCGGGTATATTAGCGTTGCCTGGGCGGAAGAGCAGCAGCAAGGCAAGGATGGAAACGATCAGTACGCCGGGCAGATGGCCCCAGTTAGACAGGATGCGCCCGGTCTTCAGGGTTTCAAGAGCCAGGGCTTGAAGCACGGGACCGGGTATGACGCCGTGTCGCGGGACGGTGAAGAAGTCGCGCAATTCAATGGCGGTGGCCCCGACGACGATCTGCTTGCCGGCCAGCACGGCCGGATCAACCCGACCGTAGAGAACATCGGTAAAGCTGAGGCGCGGCAGACCGCTCAGATCCAGGCTGAAGTCGACTTCGAGAATTTCGGGCAGGGGAAGCTGGCTGCGGGCCAACTGAACGGCCAGCGCCGGAATTGTGCCAGCCTCATCGGCGGCGGCGATAGGCAGGCTGCGCGCCGTTGCTGTCAGCGGATCGAGCAGGACGTTGACCAGAACCGAGCCGGCAGAGGCTGCGAACTCGGGCAAGGGTCGGGAAAAATGGAGGTTTCCATCCGCTCCGGTCTGGGCGAAGGCGGCCAGCCAGGCATAGCCGCCGGCGCGTTCAAGAGCTGCGGTGAACTGGGCGTCGTCAAATGGATCGCGGCTGCTGGAAAAATCGATATCGAAGACAACTTCGTCGGCGCCAGCAGCCATCAGACGGTCGAGCAAGGCTGCATGAAGGCTGCGCGGCCACGGCCAGATACCGATCTCGGCCAGACTTGGGCTGTCCACCTCGACCACTACGGTTGTTCCGCTGACAGGCCGGTTTGCCGCAGCCAATCGCCAGTCGTCGAGCCGCCGGTCGAGTGAGGCCAGCATGCCAGACTGGGTCAAACCCAACAACACCAGCAAGGCCACAATGGTGGCAGTCCATCTCAGCAGGTGCCGCAATAAGAATCTCCCCAGCTGGAGCATATATTAGCCGGGTTAGCCCTGACATCCGGTTAAGACCGGATAATTCGTGCGTTCATGCTGGAACGGAGCCAGAGCAGGCGACGTTGCAAGATTAACCAGAAGAAAGGCCAGGATTTCCCATGCTGCAACTGTTGCTCATTCTCGTCGTCGTCGCATTTGTTGCTGGAATGCTGGGATTTACGGCGCTAGCGGGGGCGGCGGCGACCCTGGCCAAGATCGTTGCCGGCATCATGCTTGTCGGCATCGTCATCATCCTGATCCTGGCTATGATGGGCCTGGCGATCCTGTTCTAGCTGGCGGGGCTCGGCGGCGTGCGCCGGAAGTCGACCGGGATCAGGTCGGCTTTGGCGCGAGAAGGCGAGCAATGCCAAGCACCAGCAATGTGAGAATTGCAGGTCCGACAGCAAGGTAAAGACCGGCCGCCCAGAGGGCGCCGGTGCCGGCCCAGAGGATGGATGAGAAGGCCTCGCAGAGGGTTGCCGCACGCGAGGCGACCTGGCGGCGGCGAAACATCGAACGCTTGGCGGTGACGCGAAACCAGAGCTGAATGGCGGTTGAGGCGGCTGCTGCGGCAGCGGCGCAGGTGGCCGTAATCAGCGCCATGGGCCAGGCTGCAATGGCAATCATCGTCACGAGTGGCGCCATGACCAGGGCAATGATGGTCAATACCGCTTCGATCTTGGCGCGCAGTATAGTGGCCGGAGCAAGGGGCGCGGTGGCCACGAGGTCATGCGCGTCTTCGCCGGAAATGGCGAGCCAGGCGAGGCCGCCCGCCAGTTGGCCGCAGGCCATGACCAACACAGGCACAATGACAATGAAGGTGCCATCGCCCGAGGATGTGCCGTAGTTGATCCAGAGCAGCAGGGCGGGCGGCACCAGATAGAGCAATTGCATCAGGGTTTGCGAGAGCAGCCAGGGATCGCGCTGGAGCAGCAGGAATTCCTTGCGGCGCAAGGCCTGGCGCTGGCTGGCTTGGCGGAAGGCGCGTTTTTGCGGTCGGCGTTGGCCCCGGACATGATTGAGCCCGGCTGCGGCGGTGGCCAGCCGGCCATAGCTGGGCGCGATCAGGGTCGCGGTTGCCACAAGCGCTACGACCGACAAGGCGATCAGCAGCAAGGCCGGCATGGGCTCGCCCAAAGCGGCGCGCGCCGGGAGCCAGAGCAGACTGTCCAGAGGGGGCGCAGCGGCGACGATGGCGTCGGACTGGAAGAAGGCCAGCCGAGAAAAGCCCTCATGAGAGAGAATGGCGGCTGCCTGGATGCCAATGACAAAGCCGGCGCCGACGATGCCGGCCACGATTTGGGCAATGAGCCGTGTGCGGCGTGGGCCGGTGAGGCGGAACAGCAGCCTGGTGATGGCCATGGCGATGGCGACAGAGAATGCCGCAAGGGCCATCATGACCAGAATTGCCGACAGCCAGCGCGGCCCGTCCTGCAAAACGAGGGCGATGACCAGAGGGCTGACGAGAAGTAATCCGAGAGCGGCCGTCGAAACAAAGACTGTGCCGGCACGAACGGCAAACAGCCGCGCGCTGGAGGCCGGGGAAGACAGGATCAGGTCGAGATCGGACCGGCCGTAATAGACCCGGGTGACCGCTTCGAGCGCCTGGGACAGGGTGACGGTCCAGAACAGCAGGCCCATGCCGGAAATCGTCACCAATGCCTGTTTGTCAATGAAGATGCCCGCTTCAATCCAGGGGCGGACGGCAAACCAGGCGATGAGGAGCATGATGCCAAAGACCGCGCCGCCTCCGGCAATCCAGCCGAAAAGGCGCATGCGGCGGCCGCCTGTCATCATCGCCAGCGTGTCACGCCAGGCGAGGCGAAACTCGTGGGCTGCAAGCCAGGGCAGGGAGGCTGGGGCGAAGGTCACGCAGCGTCCTGCTCTGACCGTGTGTCTTCGGCCGTGCCCTGGGCGACCAGATCGAGAAAGATTTCCTCGAGCGTGGTTTCGCGACCGATACGGGTCCGCAGCTCCTCAAGCGTGCCTTCGGCAATCAGGCGACCTTCGGCAATTACGCCGATGCGTTCCGCCATGCGCTCGGCTACTTCGAGGATATGGGTGGTCATGATGACGGTAACGCCTGCCGCGGTTTTGCTGCGCAGAACATCCTTAACCTGGCGGGCCGAGCCAGCATCGAGGCCGGTCAGTGGCTCGTCGAGAATGATGAGATCGGGGTCATGCACCAAGGCGCCGGCCAGGGCGACCTTTTGCAGCATGCCTTTGGAGAAGCCGCCGCAGAGCTCATTGGCATGGGGCGACAGACCGAGCCAGTCGATCAGTTCATGGGCCGATTGACGGGCGCGGCTCGGGTCGACCTGCCAGAGGCCGGCGACGAAGTCGAGATATTCGAGCGGGGTGAGGCGATCATAGACCATGGGCTCATCAGACACCCAAGCCATGCGGCGCTTGGCGGAGACCGGATCGCTCAGGGCGTCGATGCCGAGAATGGAAATGTTGCCCGCATCTGGCTTCAGCAGGCCTGCCACCATGCGCAGGATGGTTGTTTTGCCGGCCCCATTGGGGCCAAGCAGGGCGTAGAATTCGCCGGCTCCGATCGTCAGGTCGACACCCTTTACGACTGGGCGGTCGAAGGCTTTAGTGAGGCCGGAAATGGTAAGGGCGGCGGGCATGGCGGCTCCTGTGGATCTGGAAACGCTAGCCTCGTCGCCCTTTCGGTCAAGTGAATGGCAATCGTTAACGGATTGAGTCAGGCGGCGTTGCCGCACTCTGTTGCGCAATGGCTGTCGAACAGGGCGTTCGATGTCCGCGAATTTGTGTCACTGCAGTCCCACCGCGTCCACCTGGCCGGAGCGGCATTCGATTTCGGCGGGGTTTGCCGCCCGTAGCAAGTCGCCGAAATTGTCGGGGCCGGTAATTTCGCCCGTCAGATTGATACGCAGCTCGGTGATGAGGGTGCGATTGCCGTCGCGCTCGCAATTCATGGTGACGCGTTCGCCGCTGCCGGGACCGAACGAGATATCAAAAGCGTTGCGAAGCTGGTCGAGGGTGATGCGCTTGCCGATATTGCTGGCAAAGAGGTCCACTACCTCAGACGTATTGAGCGCGAGCATCAAATCCAGCGAGTCGGCGAAGTATTCGCGCTGGTCGCTGCCGTAGCAGGTGCCGTGCTTGGTCCATTCGTGCCGGTCGAGGCCGGACTGGCTGCCGGGCATGACTTCGTCCAGATCGCGGCGCTGGGCGAGGGTGAGGTCGAGCAGGGGCAGATCACGCCAGCGACCGTCGCGGCTGGCCCAGATGTCGCGCTCGGGGACGCCGCAATATTCATTGCTGCGAGGCTGGGGCCAGAGGCCATGGAGCGTGAAGTGGGTGGCTTCGAAACTGTTTTCGCGCTGGTTGTGGCATTCGGTGGTGCGGGAAGCTGTCTCGCAAAAGGCGGGCTGCCAATTGACGGCCAGCACGTATTGGGTGCCGCGATAGGCCTGTTGCGACGAGGACGTTTTGTCAGCCGTCGGCAGGGCAATATCGGTGGTGCCGCAAGTGATCTCCACCCAACGGCGCGCAGGTTCTGCGCCGGGAATGACGAGCCAGAGATGGGTAGCCGGCGTGTTGTTGGCGGCAACGAGCTCATAGGTGTCGCCGGGGGAAAGGGCGACACTACCGGGATTGGTCTGGCGGTTGATCGACTGATAAGCCGGGCAGGCTGTTCCTGCGGTAAAAGTACCAGACAGTGGCACCTCTGCCAGCGCCGGTGACGCGGCGAGCAGCGTGAATGCGAGAGCGAGTTGCTTTAGCACGGTTCGTCTCCGGGGCTTTTTGTGCCGGTCGAGCATGCCGGAACCGCCAGGCTGCCAGCACCGTTCTTCTGCCATAGCCAAAGGAGGCATGGAATGTCTGAACCTGATCGTGAAACTGTAGTCGTCGACCGTGGCGGGAGTGGCGCTGGGATGATCGTGGGTATCATTGTGGTGCTGGCGCTGCTGGCCATGGAGCGCCTCGCCGACAGCGGATTACGTGCGGAGCTACTCGACAGCATCGGTGCGGTGGCGGAGTCCCAAACCCGCCGCCGCATCACCGATGAGAAAGCCTCCCCAGGCGGCG
>JBGTUK010000093.1:0-9203 GCA_041939225.1 Devosia sp. | reverse complement strand
ACCGAGCCGATCGAGCCGCTGCCGGGCGTCGAGAACGCGCTCTCGGCGCTGTCTGACCGCTATCGCCTGATCCTGATCACCAAGGGCGACCTGCTCGATCAGGAACGCAAGCTGGCCGCCTCCGGTTTGGCCGAATATTTCGCAGCCGTCGAAGTGGTTTCCGACAAAACCGAAGCGGTCTATCGCCGCATTTTCGAGCGCCATACCGAGGGCGCAGAACACACCATAATGGCCGGCAACTCACTCAAATCCGATATACTGCCCGCTCTGGCCGCCGGCGCCTTCGCCGCCTATGTGCCGCATGACCTGACCTGGTCCTATGAGCACGCAGAAGAACCGGCCACGGAGCCCCGATACGCCCGCATCGCGCACCTAGGTGAACTCCAGCAGGTTATCGACCAGTTCGAATCCGACCAGTTCAGCCGCTAGAAACCGCGATTCCGTTCTGGGCGGATCGGCTCCGCGCTTAAAAAACGCTCAACGCCTGCTCCAATTTCTGGCATCGCGCCCGAATTTCAGCCGAAAATCAGCTACGATCGCCGCGACAGGCCGCCGCACCCTCGCTCCCCGCTATTGATTTCATTAGACTTTTTCCATCTCCATGCAAGTTTTGCATAGCTGGCATAACCTTTAGTGGATTGGCGCGACCCAGCGGCACCCCTATATGCCCACCCATCACAGCGGGTGTTTCTCCTCCCTCCCTTGCGCCCGCTGCGTTCCCTCCTGACAGGTTCCTGACCTGTCCTCCTTAAGGGCCCTGCTCTCCCCTCGAGCGGGGCCTTTCTTTTTTCCGATCGGATCGCCATCCCTTGCAAAAACGCATGGCTGACATGTCGGTTTCGGGATTGTCTATCAGATCAGTAGAGTTCATATAGCACCCATCGCTGAGGCGCGCTCCGATCTCCTCCTCCCTTCGGACCCCGCATCGCGATACCGAACTTAGGATCATTTCCTCCTCCCTTGATCCGAGGTTCATGGCAGAGCGGCATACTCCTCCTCCCTTGCTCCTCTGCCCCACTTTCGATTTGGCTTCGGCCCTATCATCAGGCCCCATCTTCGGATGGGGCCTTTTTTTTCGTCCTGCGGATGGAACCTGTCACCAGCCTGTCGAGTTGCCTGTTTAATGGACAGAATGTCGCTGTGCCTAATGCATGGCAGTTATGACGCCAAATGCATTGCTGACCAAAAGGTCAAAACCTATATTGGTCCTGTCGCTGGTGAAGCCGCTCCGTATCCTCCTCCCTCGGACCCGCTTCTTGCGACATCGGATCGAAACCGCTTCCTCCTCCCGCGGCGACGATCCACCGGTCTGGTGCAAATCCTCCTCCCTTGCACAGGACCATCACTTGCGATTTGGCTTCGGCCCTATCATCAGGCTCCAACTTCGGTTGGAGCCTCTTTTTTTTTGCGCCAGCCCTATCTGGCCGTCATCTCTGTTCCACACGAATCTGCATGGCAGCACTTCCGATTGTGCGTTTGTGCCGCAGGCGCCGATATCCGATATTGCGTTCAACGGCAGGGTTCGTGGTGACCCGGCCTCCTCCAAGGTCAGCGGCTTCGACCAAAGACCGAACGGCCCTGCCCATCCCCTCGGGCGGGGCCTTTTTGTTTATCAGGGTCCAGCCGGACTGCTCGACTATTTGATCCCGGCGCAGAACTGCTGGATGCGCTTCACCGCCTCTTCCAGTTCCGCATTGCTGGCCGCATAACTCAGCCGGAAATGCCCCGGCAGGCCGAATGCCGTGCCATGCACCAGCGCCACTCCTGTTTCCTCCAACAGCGCCATGACGAAGTCCTCGTCGGTCGCAAGCTTGGTACCAGCCGCACTGGTCTTGCCTAGCAGCCGCTGGCACGAGGGGAACACATAAAACGCCCCCTCGGGCGTAAGGCAGTCGAGCCCGGTATTGGCGTTGAGCCCAGCCACCACCATGTCGCGCCTTGCCTGGAATACGTCTCGCCACTCCGAGAGGAAATCCTGCGGCCCGTTCAGCGCTTCCACCGCCGCCCATTGCGAGATCGAGCTGGCATTGGTGGTCGACTGGCTCTGCAGCTTGGTCATCGCCGCCAGCAAAGGCTTGGGCCCCGTGCAATAGCCGATGCGCCAGCCGGTCATGGCGTGCGACTTGCTGACCCCGTTCATCGTTAGGGTCCTGCCCTGCAATTCCGGTTCTACCTGGGCGATGGTCGCAAACTGCTTGCCGTCATAGACCAGCACTTCATAAATGTCGTCGGTAAGAATGTGGACGTGCGGGTGTCGCATCAGCACCGCCGCCAGCTCCTTCAACTCTTCGGCCGAATAGGCCGCGCCGGTCGGGTTTGAAGGTGTGTTGAGGATCAGCCACTTGGTCCGTTCCGAAATGGCCGCTTCCAGCGCCTCGGGAGTCAGCTTGAATCCGCTCGAAGCATCGGCGACCGCGAACACCGGCTCCGCCCCACAAAGTCGCACGATTTCGGGGTAGCTCACCCAATAGGGCACGGGCACAACCACCTCGTCGCCCGGATTGAGTGTCGCCCACAGCGCATTGAAAATGATCTGCTTGCCGCCCGACCCGACGAAACAATCCGCCGCCGTAACCTCAAGCCCGTTGTCGCGCCGGAACTTGGCCGCCACCGCTTCCTTGAGCTCGGCAATGCCATCCACATTGGTATAGCGCGTCTTGCCCTCATCCATGGCGCGCTTGGCCGCATCGCGCACATGCTCGGGCGTGTTGAAATCCGGCTCACCGGCCGAGAGCGCAATAATGTCCTTGCCCTCGGCCGCCATGACGCGGGCTTTCTGGCTGATCGCCACCGTTGCCGACGGCGCCACGCGCCCCAATGCCTCCGACAGAAAACCCATTATCGCCTCCTTGCTGGACGGCAACGGGTTTAGTGCAAGCCCGGAGGCACGAAAAGCCCCGGCCCGCAGTTTGGCTAAATACCGATCCCCGGCGTGCTGCGCAGCACCACGCCCTGCACGCGCCAGCCCTCGTCGCGCTCATCGGCAAGCTGATAAACCGCCTCCCAGACCCGGCCATCCGTGTCGATGAACTCCACCTCCTGCAGCACCACGCCCGAAGAAAGCTCGCGGAAGGCCCCGAAGCTGTGCGAGCGCGATTGACCGATCGGCCCATAACCCGATCGCTCCACATCATCGGCAAACCGCTGCGGATTGCTTTGATAGCTGGCCCTGAAGGCGGCACCGGCAAACGACAGCGCCGTTTCGCCGTCAGCAACGCGCAGCGCCTCGATCTGACCGGTTACGCTGGCGCGCCATGGTTGTTCCACTGCCTCCTGCGCAGACGCCGGAACCATAATCAGGATGCTCAAGACAAGAACCCAGAGATTGCGCATGGTCTATCTCCCGTTTTCGGACAGGCCCAGCCCGCCACAGTTCTGCCCTCAAATGGTCCCGAGCCGACCCCCATTGGTTCATAGTCGAACCGCTTTTCGCTGCTTTTCTCTCAGCATCGAAAGCGAGGAAGAGACGTCGATCCCATGCATAAATCTACGTCGCCCAGGCGCAAAAGTTTCAGGTTCCTGGCCGTTTTTGGCGCCATTGGCTCCGCGCTGAGCGCTGCGGTACTGATGATGGGTGTCACCCCCGCCCAGGCCGCCAGTTTCGCCGCCCAGCCTGATACCCAGATTGCGGTATTTATGGTGCCGGTCACGCTTTTGGTTCTGGCCCTGCTTTTCGAGGTTGCGCGCTTTGCCTGGCGCGCGCCCCTGCCCGCTCAAGCCCCCGCCCGCATCAGACGCCGGCCCGACTGGTCGACCCCGGGCGAAGGTACACCGAGCCCCTGACATTGTTCCCCCTGACGACACTGGCCGGCCCTGCGCCGGCCATTTTTTTGACTTTTCGCCTATTGCCGAGCGCCCGAGGCAGGTTCAAACTCAAGCCCTCTTACAGGAGGACTGACCCTATGCATGTCGATACCATCCTGCAGACCAAGGGCGTCGTGGTTCATACCCTGCCCAAAACCGGCACGCTGACCGACGCCGTCACCCTGCTTAACACCCACAATATAGGCGCCGTCGTCATCACTGATGACAACCAGCAGATCGTCGGCATTCTCTCCGAGCGCGACATCGTGCGCCAGCTTGGCAAGAACCCCACCGGCGCCCTGACACTATCTATTGCCGATTGCATGACCACCGGCGTCGTCACCGCCGAGCGCACCACCACCATCGATGACGTCATGGAATCCATGACCAGGCGGCGCATCCGCCACATGCCGATAGCCGAAAACGGCAAGCTGGTGGGCATCATCTCCATCGGCGACGTGGTCAAGCTCAAGATCGCCGAGGTCGAGCACGAGGCCGAGGCCCTGCGCGAATACATCGCCAGCTGATTTCAGGGCGACAGCCGCATCAATCCAGCCGCTGTCGGCCCGAAGCCGCATGCGCGGTAAAACCCTTCCAGATACGGCTCGAAATCGACATGCAGCCATTCGGCGCCTCGATCCCGCGCCAGTTCAGCGGCGCGCCGCACCAACTCGCTCGCGATCCCCCGCCGGCGGTAGGAAACATCGACCGCCGTATCGAGAATGAAGGCGCGCACCCCGCCATCCCAGGCGATGTTGACGAAACCGATCAGCCGACCCCCGTCCATTGCCCCCAGATGGGCCAGGCTCCGCTTGAGCACTCGGTCATAATTGTCCAGCGGCGGCCTGCTCCAGGCCCGGTGCCAGAAATCATCCAGCACTCCCGTTTCCGGAAACGGATCAACGACATATTCGATCGACAGGGCCCTCCACCTTACCAACCTCTCCAACTCTTCATCCATACGCAAGGTCGCCAAGAGTTGGCCCGGCCTATGGTCTCACTTGTGCCGGTTACCGGCGATGTCCCATGCAAAGGATGAACCACCATGAAGACGATTTCCACCACCGCCATCGCGGCCCTGATGACCACCGCCATCGGCCTTGGCGCAATTGCCCCCGTCGCGGCCCAGGAAACCACCGCGCCTGCCACCACCCAATCCCAGCCCGCCGATCCCGCCTCGGGTGATGAACGCGGCTTTCGCAAGGGCCCGGGCATCCGCCATGGCGGCGGAGCCGGTGGCCTGCTCAACATCGAGCGCGGCGCCGTGGCCATCGAGATCGCCATTGTGCGCCTCAGCCATGCTATCGAAATGACCGATGAGCAGACCGTTCTGCTCGAAGCGCTCAAGACCGATGCCCTGGCAGCAGCCGCCGCCTTCGAGGCCGCAACCGACGGCTTGCGCCCGACCCCGCCAGCTGAAGGGGAATCCGCCGAGCGCCCAGACATCTCTGAGCGTTTCGACAACCGTATCGCCTTTGAAACAGCCCGCCTCGACGCACTCGAAGCCGTTCAGCCTGCCTTTACCGCTTTCTTCGACAGCCTGACCGATGAGCAGAAGGCCGACCTCGTCCCCGAACGCGGCGACCGCCAGAACCATATGGGCAAGCAGGGCGACAGAAGCGGCCATCGCGATGGTCATCAGGGTGGCCAGCGCCCCATGGGTCCGGGCAACCGATAACGCCAGCCAGACTCCAGACCCGACCTGCCGCGCTCCTTCGTCGGCCGGTCGGCCCAGCGGTTCCTGCAGGCCCCAAGCCTCGGCAGGCGCCGCCGAACCCCGGCTCTCAACAGCCGGGGTTTGCTTTTGCCCTCGGCTCGATTACCAGTGAGACCGTAATCTGTTGCGGGCAATCCATGACCAATCTTCCCCTCGATCCGGCGCGCATCCGCGCCCTGTTCCCGGCCTTTGCCGAACCGAGCCTCAATGGTCAGGCTTTCTTCGAAAACGCGGGGGGCTCCTACACGGCCCAGGCGACGCTCGACATTCTCGATCACTATTATCGCGCCACCAAGGTGCAGCCCTATGGTGTCTATGCCGCCTCCGAGGCGGCGGGACAGGCTATGGACCGCGCCTATGAACGCCTTGCCCAGGCGCTCAACGTTGCCACCGATTGGATCCATATCGGCCCCTCGAGCTCCGCCAATACCTATGTGCTGGGCAAGGCCTTCGCCGACTGGCTCAAGCCCGGCGACGCCATCATCGTCACCAATCAGGACCACGAGGCCAATACCGGCAACTGGCGCCGCCTGGCTGAACGCGGTATTGAAGTGCGTGAATGGCAGGTTGATCCAGAAACCGCCCGCCTTTCGCTCGATAGCCTCGACACGCTGCTCGACGAAAAGGTCAAGCTGGTCGCCGCGCCGCACTGTTCCAACATCGTTGGTGACATCAACCCGGTGGCCGAGATCGCCGCCCGCGCCCATGCGGTTAGTGCCGTTCTCGCCATTGACGGCGTCAGTTACGCGCCCCATGGCCTGCCCGATCTCGCCGCGCTGGGCGCCGATATCTATTTCTTTTCTGCCTACAAGACCTATGGTCCGCATCAGGGCGTCATGGCGATCCGGCCAGATCTGGCCCGTGCGCTGCCCAATCAGGGGCATTTTTTCAACGATACCAAGCTGCGCTACCGCCTGACTCCAGCCGGCCCCGACCACGCCCAGATCGCCGCCACCGCCGGCATCGTGGACTATCTCGAGCAGGTCGCGGCGCTGGCACCCGCATCGGTCGAGGGCGCCGATCCATTCCGCCGCGCCCATGCCGCCATGCGCGCTCAAGAGGTGACGCTGGCCGCGCCCCTGCTCGAATATCTGCGCAGCCGCAACGACCTCCGCCTCATCGGCCCTGCCGACCCCGCAAGCCGCGCCCCCACCATTGCCGTGCTGGCAAAGGAGCCGGGCATCGACATCGCCCGTCGCCTCGCCCGCCACGGCGTCATGGCCTCGCGCGGCAATTTCTATGCGGTTCGCCTTCTCGAAGCCCTCGGCATCGACCCGCACAATCACGGCGTCCTCCGCCTCTCCTTCGTGCACTACACCACGCCAGAAGAGATCCAGCAGTTGATCGCCGCGCTCGATGCCGAACTGAGATAGGCCCCTTATCCGGCGCGACGCGCCACATTCTCCCGCCGAGGAGAAAAATAAGCACTGTGCCCCCTTGTTCCTCTCCCCCTTGGGAAGACGGGCAAGGGGGAATCCATCCACGAGATACACACAAATATGTCCCGCCCCCTCGCCTCCCTCCTGCTTCTGCTCTGCACCATGTTCTGGGGCTTTGCCTTCATCGCCCAGAAAACGGCAATGGACGCGATGGGGCCGCTGACCTTTGCCGGTGTCCGCTTTCTTATCGGCGGACTGCTGATCCTGCCCCTGGCCCTGCACGAACTGCGCCGCAAGGCCGTCAAACTGACCGGCACCCATTGGTTCTTCATCATGGCCATGAGCACCGTGTTCTTTCTCGGCTCCTGGATGCAGCAGGCTGGCCTGCTCACCACCACCGCCACCAATGGCGGTTTCCTTACCGGCCTCTATGTCTTCTTCGTGCCATTGCTCGGGTTCATCCTGTTTCGCACCCGACCACATCCGATTGTATTCGTCGGCGTCCCACTCGCCCTTGTCGGCATCTACTTCCTGAACGGGGGTGGCCTCGACAGCTTCAACACCGGCGACTGGATCATCATCGCCAGCGCCATCTTCTGGGGGCTGCATGTGCTACTGCTCGGCCATGTCGCCAAGATGACCGGCCTGCCCATCTTCGTGTCGTCGGTGAGCTTCCTCTTCGCCGGCATCGCCGCCAGCGCCATCGCGCTGCCTACCGAAGCCCCCACCCTGGCTGGTATTTCAGCCGGTTGGGTCGAGATCGCCTATGCCGCCGTGCTCTCCACGGCGGTCGGCTTCACCCTGCAGGCCGTCGGCCAGCAGCACGTGCCCTCGGCCAATGCCGCCATTATCCTCTCGGCCGAGAGCCTATTTGCAGCATTGGGGGCGGCCGTGGTGCTGGGCGAGCGTCTGCCCCCGATCGGCTATGCCGGCGCGGCGTTGATCTTTGCGGCCATCCTGCTGGTCGAAGCGGTCCCGCCACTCTGGGCTCGCCGCAAGGTGCATGTCCCCCGAACGGTGAACTAAAGCTCCCTATTCGTCATAGCGATACATCTGGTAGCTCTTGCAGATCACAAGGGCGACGCACCCCTGGAGCGTGATCTGGTCTTCGCTGACCTGGGTAATGGTCCCGGCCGCACTCTGCCCATAAATGTGCAACTCGCCCTTCCACTCACCTGGCCCGGTCTGCACCGCATGGTCGATCAGCATGGTGTTGAGATAGGGAAGATTCTCAGCACTGTCTGCGCCATTGCCCAGCCAGATCAGCTCGGCACAAAGCTGGGTGCCGTCGCCGCACAGGGTCACGTCATAACGCGAATCCCGCATCTCGATTTCCCAAACCCCGACTGGCGAAGCCAGGGTCGGTGCCACCGCTATCAGCGCGAACAAAGATGCCAGGATCGCCCGCATCATGGCGCGTGCCGATACATCTGATAAGTCTTGCAGACCACCAGAAACGCGCAGCCGGACAGCGTCATTTGGTTCTCGCTGTGCTGGGTGATTGTACCGCTCAACTTGTGCCCGAACAGATGCAGCGTGCCCTTCCATTTCCCCGGGCCGGAAGGCCGCAACGCCTGTGCCATGGGCTTATTGAGATAGGGCTTGTACTGCTCGTTGTAATCGGCGTCGGACAACCAGACCAATTCGCCACAAAGCTGCGTGCCGTCGCCACACAAATCCAGCCCGAACCGCGTGTCGCGTGTCTCCAGTTCCCACACGCCTGCGGGTGAAGCAAACGCCGGCGCAGCCGCTGCGCAGGACAGAACAAGGGCTGCAAGCAGACGCGATAATCTCGGCATGGTAATCCTCTGGAAGTTCAATGCTTTCAAAACTGGCCTCCATCACCTGAACCGAAGCTGAACAAGCACGGCGATGACAATGAAACAAGCGACACGATTGCGCCGTCACGGCCCTGTCATCTTGGCCCCATAGGGTCCGCCTGTCCCGGCTCCCCCCATTGGCCAGGATTGCCGGCCCCGCGTCCCCAACGCCGCGCCGGCATCGGAGGGCCCGGACCGCCAACCCCCGGCCTTCCCGACCGACAAGATCGGTCCTGGCCGCCTCAGGGCGGCCTTTTTTTGTGGACCGCGCCGCATTTTGCCTCGCACCGGCCTCGTCCCTGCGCCACAACAAAAGCCCCGTTTCAGGCGCGACCATGGCCAAGCTCTATTTTTCCTATGCGGCGATGAACGCCGGCAAGTCGACCTTGCTGCTGCAGGCGGCGCATAACTACCGCGAGCGCGGCATGCGCCCCCTGCTCTACACCTCCGCGCTCTATGCCGAGGAAGGGGTTGGCCTGATCA